>NZ_JBQFXS010000004.1:0-329381 GCF_056541025.1 Ruegeria sp. AK4 | reverse complement strand
CAAATCCGCCGCATAATCAAACCAACCAGATGCGCCAGATCCTCTCTTAGCTCAGGCAGCCATCTGTCCCAAAATCCCTGACAACGGACACGCATGGCAATCGATGCCAGCCTGTTCGTGGCCGATGCCAACATACAGAATTCAACGCCAAAAGAAGAATGGGATGCATCAACCATCGATCCAGAAGATGCGCTTCGCGCGGTCCGCGAGTATCTCAACACTCTGGATGAGGCGGCTTTTGGAGCTGCGAGCGAGGTGTAACCAAAGTTCACCTCCCATTCTGATCCGGCCAGCCAGTGGACGGCGGCCCGTAAAGGCCCAGCATTCTTTAGCTATTCCGACAACTATCTGATCGACACGGACCATGGCGTCATCGTCCCCTCTCATCGTTTGCAGAGCAAACGACTGCCGGGCAACGGATGTGAAAGCCACACGGTCCATCCGACAAGCTGAGGTCGGATCAACCAAAACCATGCTGGACCGGGTAGAGGACAAGTTCGATCTGCATCCTGAACGGCTGATCGCCGACACGGCTTATGGCACCGGGCCACTTCTGGGCTGGCTGGTTGACCGCGAGATCGCACCGCACATTCCTGTCTTTGATAAATCCGGGCGCAACGACGGCACCTGGACGCGCGCCGACTTCGAATGGGATGCCGGGAACGATCAATACATCTGCCCGGAAGACCACGCCCTGAAGCAGTTCCGCCGCAACTACTCCGATCCGAACCGAGGTCCGACCGGCAAAGGCACGGCACGTTATCGCGCCTTGAAAGAGGTCTGTCAGATCTGTCCATCGAAAGCCAAATGCTGTCCAAACACCGATGCACGCAAATCACCCGCGAAGAACACGAAGATGCCCGCCAGGTTGCCCGCGAGATCTCCAAGACCCGCCAATACGACATCTCGATGAAACTTAGAAAGAAGGTCGAGATGCTCTTCGCCCACCTCAAACGCATCCTCGGGATCGGACGGCTCCGATTACGGGGACCATGCGGTGCAAATGACGAATTCCTCCTCGCCGCCACCGCCCAAAACCTCCGCAAATTGGCCAAGATCTTTCCCGCACCGCAGCAAATGCGCAAAGCCTGACCAGAAAGGCGTTCGTGTCGTGCTAAGCTCACCCCAATCTGCGTCAGCAACACGTTGTTTTTCAACAGAATCGGATGGAAGCAGCCATTCGCTGCGAGAGCAAACAGGTCTTCACAAATGATTGAAAGCTGCCATTCAAGTCAGAGTTTTTACCCAGTCAATTAGCTGCGAGGGCATGACAGCAAAACCCCTTGGTTCATTAACGGATCCATTCCAATGTTGCATTCAGTGAAATGTCCAGTTTTCAACAAAGTAATATCACCTCTAACCACAGACAATTTGAACGTCGACAATACGATAGTAAGATCAGGACCGTTCTCAGCAGAAAGCGATCAACGTGTCTCGGCTCAAACTTGAACATCTACAGACATTTCTTGCTGTTGTACGTTTCGGCAGCGTCAGCAAGGCAGCGGAAGTGCTTAACCTGACGCAGCCTGCCGTGACAACTCGCATCAAGTCCCTGGAAGACGCCTTGGGGACGTCGTTGTTCGAACGCGAAAGCGCCGGAATGCGCCTGACCAAGCGTGGGGATATGCTGGTCCACTATGCCGAACAATTTCAGCACCTTTCCGATCTGGTCGAAGAGCACGTTGTGGATACGTGCGCCGTTGACAGGTTGATCCGCCTTGGCGTGTCCGAGACTATCGCCCAAAGTTGGCTGCCCGAATTCGTCGGCGCGTTGCGAGCAAAGTACCCGTCTCTCAAGATCGAGATCAGCGTCGACATTTCGTTGAACCTACGGGACCAGTTGCTGGGGCGTGAAATCGATCTGGGTATCCTGCTTGGGCCGGTCTCAGACTACACGGTTGACAACGTGGTATTGCCGGATGTGCCACTGGCATGGTTCCAGGCGTCGGGTGGACCTGTTGGTCAAAATGTCGATCTGGCCGGCATTCCTATCGCGACCTACGCCAAGAACACTCGGCCGTATCGGGAATTGAGGGCCGCTCTGTTCGAACGATTCGGCTCCGAAATCTCCCTGTTCCCGTCCTCCTCTTTGTCATCTTGTTTTCGTATGGTTGAGGCCGGGTTATGCGTGGGCGCCCTGCCGATCTCGCTGGCAAAAAAACTGGTGCAAGAGGAAAAACTGGTCGAATTCAACCCGGGTTGGGTTCCCGAACCCCTTCAATTTTCTGCGTCTTATCTGGGTGAACCACGCAACCATCTGCTTGAGGCTGCAGCGGGCATCGCCAAGGAAATAGCGCTTCAACATCCATAAAAGTTTTTTATGTAGAAGGTAAAAATAATACAATTTGATTTTATGCCTCGGGCGCACGAACGTATCCCAAATGAGGGAGGCGTCGTAGTGAACGATCTGTATGAGCCACTAAAATCTGTGACAACAGCGTCTGTGCGCGCGCAGATTAGGTCACAGGCCTATCGCGGACACACCGCCGGTTTGGGCGGGAATACCCTGCAGGCCAACCTGGCCATTTTACCCGAGCACTACGCGTTGGATTTCATGCGCTACTGCCAGCGAAACCCAAAACCCTGCCCGATTGTTGGCGTTTCTGACACAGGCAATCCGAACATGGACACCTTGGGCGGTGATATCGATATCCGCACCGATACTCCGGCCTATTACATTTATCGCGATGGCATCCACACCGAAACGGTTCATGATCTCAGAAACCTGTGGCGCGATGATTTTGTGGCTTTCGCATTGGGGTGCTCTTTTACCTTCGAGCATGCTTTGCAACAGGCCAAAGTACCGCTCTGGCACATCGAAAATGACCGTACCGTGCCGATGTTCGTGACCAATATCCAAACGGTTAAATCTGGGCCGTTTGAGGGGCCAATGGTTGTCAGCATGCGGGCGATCCCTGATGCAAGGGTGGACGAGGTTGTCGAAATCTCGCGCAAGTTTCCTTTGGCACACGGCGGTCCGGTGCATTGGGGCGATCCGGCGATCATTGGTATCGCCGATGTTAGCAGCCCGGATTGGGGCGATCCGGCTCCGATCCCAGACGGAACCACGCCAATGTTCTGGGCTTGTGGCGTCACACCGCAGGCTGCGATCAGGAATGCCAAACCTTCAATCGCGATCACACACAAGCCGGGCCACATGCTGATCACCGACATCGCTGATGATGCCGAAACACCAATCTACCAATCAAAATAAAGCAACAGGAGAGAAATCAGATGAAGAAGCTCGCAACAACACTCGGCGCGCTCGCTGTTTCAGCAACCGCAGCCATCGCCGACAATCCCGTGGTTCTGAACGCTGTGGGAACGTGGTCCAGCCTGACGAATTACCAGAAACACGAAGAGCCTTTCTTTAACCAGCGGCTCAACGAGGCATCGGGCGGAGAAATAGTCGGAAAGATCCAGTCGCAATCCGGTTTGGGGTTAAAGGGCTTCGAGATCATGCGCATGGTCAAGAACGGCGTCTTTGACTTTGCATTTGGGTTGCCCGGCTACGTCGCCGCCGAAAACGCGATTTTCGAGGGCGCAGATTTGTCTACCCTGACACAGGATATCGACACTCAACGAAAGGTGGCCGACGCCTATTTCGACACGCTGTCCGCGGCGTTCGAAGAAATCTACAATGCCAAGCTGCTGATGCTGTACCCGTTCCCAAGCCAAACCTTGTGGTGCAACGCTGAAGTGAACGGGATTGCCGATCTGGAAGGCAAGAAAATCCGTGTCTATTCAACGACCTTAGGTGACTTCGTCGAGGGCGTCGGGGGCACATCCGTGACAGTCGCCTTTTCCGAGGTTATCCCGGCATTGGAGAAAGGTGTCGTCGACTGCGCGATCACCGGGACCATGTCAGCCTATACGGCCAAGTGGAACCAGGTCGCCACCCACGCTTATACCTTGCGTGTCGGCTGGGGCCTGGCATTCGGAGCCATGAACCTGGACAAATGGAACAGCCTGTCGCCCGAACAACAGGCACTCTTGGAAACCGAACTCGCAGCGCTGACGGACTCCATGTGGGCAGAGACGGCAACCGAGGATGATATTGCAATTTCCTGCATCACCGGCGGCGCATGTGAGATCGGAGAAGCCGGATCCATGACGCTCGTCGAACCCACGGCAGACGATCTGACCGCACGGGACAAAATCGCAACCGATGTCGTGCTGGCCCGTTGGGCAGAACGCTGCGGCGCCGATTGTGCCGCAAATTGGAATGAAACCGTTGGCCCGATCCTTGGTCTGAAAGCCGAAGCCAAGTAATCCGGCCCATTCGGTGGGGCGGCCAGACTCCCGCCGCCCCACCACAAAACATCAGGTAATCAAAATGTTAGACAAGCTCTTAGGCGGCGCGCAAAGGTTGGGCCTTTGGATGACGTGGCTGGGTGGAACACTGATCGTGTTTTCAGCCTTCCTCATTACTCTCGAAGTCTTTCTGCGCAAAGTTTTCAACATCTCTCTGGGCGGGGCGGACGAAATCTCGGGCTATGCCTTCGGTGTGGCAACCGCTTTGGCGCTGTCTTTTGCGCTGTTTGAACGCGCGCATATCCGGGTTGACGCCCTGCTTGGAGTAATTCCCAAGGCGCTGCACCCGTTTATCAATTTGTTTGGCCTGGTGCTTTTGACAGGATTTGCCTTGGTCATCGTCGTGATGGTGTGGGGCATGGTGGCCGATACGCTGGCTAACGGTTCCCGGTCAATTACACCGATGCGCGTACCGCTGGCCATTCCGCAGATACCTTGGCTGCTGGGTTGGATGTTCTTTGTTGGCTCGGGCGTACTGATCGCTCTGGCTGCAATCAGACAGTATTTTCGAGGCGATCTGGCCCGCGTGCAGGATCTGATTGGCGTGAAATCCCTGGACGAACAAATAGAAGACGAGACGGTGTAGACCGATGCTGATCAAGACACTTCTGATCCTTCTTGCTCTCATCGGTTTGGCCGTTCCTATTGCCGCCTCTTTGGGTTGGCTGGGCCTGATCCTGCAATGGACCGACAGCCCGATGCCGCTGCACCGCGCGATATCGGACATGGCATGGCAGACCAGCACGGACTTTCTGCTAGTGGCTATCCCGATGTTCGTAATGATGGGAGAAATTCTTTTGCGAGCTGGCATCACCGAACGGATGTATGACGGCATCGTCAAATGGCTCGGTTGGTTGCCAGGTGGGTTGATGCATTCCAACATCGGGTCCTCGGCCTTGTTTGCGGCAACGTCTGGGTCGTCCGTGGCAACAGCGGCAACGATCGGAACGGTGGCTGTGCCGCAGATCAAAAAGCGGGGTTACAACGAACGGCTGTTTCTTGGCACGGTGGCTGCCGGAGGAACGCTCGGCATTCTGATCCCGCCATCGATCAACCTGATCCTGTATGGTTTATTGACTAATACGTCGGTGCCGGAACTGTATCTGGCGGGCTTCCTGCCCGGATTTCTGCTGGCACTGCTGTTCATGGCGACCGTCGTTGTGGCATGCATGATCAAGCCGGAATGGGGCGGGGACCAACTACGCCACAGCTGGGCAGAGCGGCTTGCTGCGCTTCCTGCACTGATCCCTCCACTTGGCATCTTCATGGTAGTCGTCGGCTCCATTTATGCGGGACTGGCAACTCCGACCGAAGCTGCAGCTTTGGGGGTTGTTGCCTCGATGGCGCTTGCGGCGTTCAACGGCAAGATGTCGATGGAAACCATGCGTCACGCAATCGAAGGCACGATGCGCACGACCGCCATGATCATGCTGATCATCATCGCTGCGGTGTTCCTGAACTTTGTCCTTTCGATCATCGGCCTTACCCAGGCTCTGACCGAATTCGTAACAGGGCTGGGCTGGAGTCCCATGCAAACCATGTTGACGATCGTCGCGGTGCTGATCCTGATCGGCTGCTTCATGGAGACGCTTTCGATGCTGTTAACTATGGCACCGCTGGTCACTCCGATCGTTGTGGCGCTCGGCTTTGATCCGGTTTGGTTTGGCATCTTGTTGATGGTACTTCTGGAAACCGCTCTGATCACGCCGCCCATTGGGATCAACCTGTATGTGGTGCAAGGGATCAGAAAAGCAGGACCCATGATGGATGTGATCCGCGGCGCATTGCCATTTGTTGTCACCATGTTCGTCATGCTCGGGCTTCTTTTGGTCTTCCCTAAGCTCGCAACCTGGTTGCCTTCTCTGGTGTACTAAACCGCCAAGGCACCTTTCCCCCTTCATGAAATTCAATGCCGGTTGGGTCGGCAAACAGAGGAGCTATGTCCATGTGGCAGTTTTGGGTAGATCGGGGTGGCACGTTCACCGACATCGTTGCACGCAAGCCGGATGGGAGTTTGCAGACACATAAGTTGCTGTCAGAGAATCCTGAGCGCTATGCTGACGCCGCCGTACAAGGTGTCCGTGAATTACTGGGTTTGGAAAGTGATCAGGACATCCCAAAAGGGTCAATTCGTGCGGTAAAGATGGGAACCACGGTTGCAACCAACGCGTTGCTGGAACGGAAAGGCGACCGAACCATCCTGTTCATAACCAAGGGGCTGCGTGATCTTCTGCGGATCGGATACCAAAACCGACCGCGCCTGTTTGATCTGAATATTCAGTTGCCCGAGCTTCTGTACGAAGACGTTGTCGAAGTCGAAGAACGCGTCGCGGCGGATGGCGAGGTCGTAACACAGCTGGATATCGACAAAACGAAAGCCGCGTTGGAAAAAGCCTATTCGGAAGGATATCGTTCCGTCGCTGTCGCGCTTATGCACAGCTTCCGGCATCCCAATCATGAAAAACTGATTGGCGAGCTGGCGCGTGCCGTTGGGTTTCCACAAATCTCGCTTAGCCACGAGGTGAGCCCGCTGATCAAACTGGTGGGCCGCGGAGACACCGCAGTGGTTGATGCCTATTTGTCACCCATTCTTCGTCGATACGTAGAGCAGGTAGCGACGGCTCTGGGCGCCGATGAAGGCGGGTGTGATCAATTGATGTTCATGCAGTCTAACGGCGGCTTGACCGACGCGGATCTCTTCCAGGGTCGTGATGCCATCTTGTCCGGTCCGGCGGGCGGTGTCGTCGGGATGGTACGCACCGCTGCCGATCATGGCTTTGACAAACTGATTGGTTTCGACATGGGCGGTACGTCTACGGACGTGTGTCACTATGCCGGTGAATATGAACGATCCTTTGAAACCGAGGTTGCCGGCGTCCGGATGCGCGCGCCAATGATGTCGATCCATACCGTCGCTGCAGGTGGCGGATCTATCCTGTCCTTTCGCGATGGCAGGATGCAGGTCGGGCCGGAAAGTGCCGGCGCCAACCCCGGACCAGCTGCCTATAGACGTGGTGGCCCGCTGACCGTCACCGACTGCAATGTTTTGCTTGGCAAACTGCAGCCCGAGCATTTTCCTTCGGTTTTCGGCCATGAAGGCAACGAACCGTTGGATAAGGAAATTGTGCGCAGTAAATTTGAAGCTCTGGCGGCTGAAATGGGCACGGATAAATCGGTTGAGGAACTTGCCCAGGGCTTCTTGCGGATCGCTGTCGAGAACATGGCGAACGCGATCAAGAAAATCAGTGTGCAACGCGGTTACGACGTCACCAAATACACTATGAATTGCTTTGGCGGCGCTGGGGGACAGCACGCCTGTCTGGTCGCCGACGCGTTGGGGATGGAACGAATTTTCATTCACCCTTATGCAGGCGTTTTGTCAGCCTTTGGTATGGGTTTGGCGGACATCACAGCGATCCGGGAACACCAGTTCCAGTCCTCTATTCTGGATACAGAGGCACAGAATATCTGCGATGCTCTGGCGAAGTCCGCCAGGGCTGAGGTTGCGGCTCAGGGCGTGGCCGAAGTAGATATTTCGGTCTCAGCGACTGCCCATATCCGCCCCGCGGATGCTCAGCAAAGTCTATCGGTGCCATTTTCCGACCCGATTTCGATGCGCGACGCGTTTGTTGTGGCGCACAAGCAGCGCTTTGGATTCGCGCCGGATACCAGCGATCTGATCATCGAGATGCTGGTGACAGAGGCAATCGGAAAGACGGGTGAGCAGGTCACCTTGCTCGATTGTGTCGCAACCAACGCCGCTCGGATTCCGGTGACGCTTTATTGCAGCGGGCACCACCAACAGGTTCCTCTTATCGATCGGACGCAGCTTGGCATTGGTCAATCTATCAAAGGCCCGGCGATCTTGACCGAACCAACTGGAACAAATGTCGTCGAAGACGGTTGGACCGCCACCTGTCTGAGCGGTGGCAACCTGGTCCTGACGCGTGAAACACCGCTGCAGCGGGTTGAGGCAGTCGGCACAAATGTCGATCCGGTTATGCTGGAAGTGTTTAACAACCTTTTCATGTCCATCGCGGAACAGATGGGGGCAACGCTCGCGAATACGGCGTATTCAGTGAATATCAAAGAACGGTACGACTTTTCCTGCGCGATATTTGACCAAAAAGGTGATCTGGTTGCCAACGCACCGCATGTGCCCGTGCACTTGGGTTCGATGTCGGAAAGTGTTCGAACTATTCTGCGCCAAAACAAGGGTAAGATCCGACTAGGCGACGTGTTCATGATGAACAACCCCTATAATGGCGGCACCCACCTTCCCGACGTTACAGTCATCACCCCGGTTTTTGACGAAGCAGGTGAGAAAATCGTGTTCACCGTCGCCTCGCGCGGCCATCACGCTGATATCGGAGGGAAAACTCCCGGCTCGGCTCCGCCCGATAGTCGCCACATAGAAGAGGAAGGCGTGTTGATCGACAATTTCTTGTTGGTCGATCGGGGTGAGTTGCGAGAAGACGCTGCGCGCGACCTGTTGGCTTCGGGGCGTTACCCATGTCGCAACGTCGATCAGAACATGGCGGATCTTGCGGCACAGATTGCCGCGAACGAGACCGGAGCAGCCGAACTGCGCAAAATATCGGCACAGTTTGGCCTGCCGACGGTCCACGCCTATATGGGGCACGTGCAGGATAACGCTGAGGAGAGCGTGCGACAGGTTCTCGACGTCCTGCGAGATTGCAGCTTTTCCTACCCATTGGATGGAGGGGCAAAAATCGAAGTGGCAATTTCGGTAGACAGGGCATCCCGAACCGCCACGATCGATTTTTCGGGCACATCCGGTCAATCGCCCCTCAACTACAATGCGCCACTGGCGATTTGCCGTGCCGTCGTCTTGTACGTTTTCCGAACGTTGGTCGGCAGCGACATCCCGATGAACGAAGGTTGTATGAAACCTTTGAATCTGATTGTTCCGGCAGGAACGATGATCAATCCCAACGCGCCCTCGGCTGTCATTTCCGGCAACACAGAAGTCTCGCAAGCCATTGCGGACACCCTCTATGGCGCGCTTGGGGTTGTGGCCGGCAGCCAGGGCACGATGAACAATTTTGTCTACGGCAACTCCACCTATCAAAACTACGAAACCATCTGCGGGGGCACCGGAGCTGGCAAAGGCTTTGACGGCACGAGTGCAGTACACAGCCACATGACAAACACCCGCATGACGGACCCGGAGGTACTGGAAAGCCGGTTCCCGGTGCGGTTGGAGGAATTTTCAATCCGCTCTGGTTCAGGCGGGAACGGTGAGTTCCAAGGTGGTGACGGTATCCGCAGGCGGTTGCAGTTCTTAGAAGAAACAACCGTGACCGTCCTTTCGTCCCACCGGGATACCCATCCACACGGTGCCTCGGGCGGCGCCCCAGGCGCGACGGGACAGAACGCAATTGTTCGTAGCAACGGGTTGATTCAAGAGCTCAGCGGTAACGACCAGTCAGTGCTGCTTCCGGGAGACGTATTCGTAATGGAGACTCCGGGCGGCGGCGGGTTTGGCCAACCAGACAAAGTTGTATGATTTGCAGATACACGATGAAAGAGGGATTGTTGTGGAAAAAGGGTGTTCTTGACTTGCTCGGGATGTGGCAAAAACGCTTTCTTTTGTGACAGGGAAAACAGCTGAGGCCAGTTTCGTCCAGGGACGCTGGCTCACTGCCAATCGGCTATCGCTTATGTTATGAACGACCGCTTTGGGGATCTGTTTTGCGGCATCGAACTGGAGGTTGAAAGGCATCTGTGGGCCGTCTGCTATGAGCCGTCAGGCCGCGTGGCTGTAGACGCTGCATCCGCCCCAATAGCGGCCATGAGCCCAAAGTACTTGATACTGAGATTCTTACGAAATTCCGCTTATGAAGGTCGCGGCACAGCACCCGGTTTCGCCCGCTCAGTTTCAAATTGAGGTGTGAGCTCTGTTGGATGCACTACGGTCGTACTCTCTCAATCGGCGGGCAAGTTCGGTGTATTTTGCACGACCTCTTGCTTGGTTCGACTATTCCAAGACCTCGTGCGCGGCAAAGGCATCCGCATAGTCGGGATGCCAGCGTGAAAGAGCCGGGCGATTGTTGATAATATCACCCGCGGCCCATTCAACCCGTTTGTGGTCGCGCTCTTCGGATACATCATTGTCGGGACAAAGAATATAGAAGTCCCCGTCCGACATGCGCTTCAGCAGATAGTCAATTGCCTCTTCGCTTGTCCAAGCGGCGGCAGGTTTTTCCGGCATGAATTTCACGATCATACCAGTATAGGTAAATCCCGGCACAAACAGATGGGCGGTGATATCCAACTCGGCCTGCCGCAAATCATGCGCCAACATTTCCGTCATGACCTTCACGGCGGCTTTGCTGGTATTGTAAGCGGGGTTTCCGGGCGGTGTGGTGATGCCCTGTTTTGACCCGGTGTTGATCACCACAGCCGGGCGCGCCGCTTTGATCATGCGCGGCAGGAAAGCATGCACGCCGTTCATGACGCCAAAAAGGTTGACCTCTAACAGTTTGCGCCAGTTTTCCGCGTTGTCCCAACTGCCGGACGGCACCGCGATACCGGCATTGTTCATCAGGACAGCCACCTCGCCGAGGGCAAAGATCTGATCCGCCAATGCATTCACAGCAGTGGCGTCGGTAACATCAGTCGGAACCGCCTGAACAGTCGCGGCACCCCCAGCCTGATCGCGCAATTCCGCCTCGGCTTTGTCCAAGACCTCACCCGCAAGATCGACCAGCACGACCCCCAGACCGTCTTGAATAAATCGTTGGGCCGCGGCTTTGCCAACACCGTTTGCTGCCCCGGTTACAACGGCCAGGCCACCTTTATCGATTGCTTCGCGGTACATGGATCATCCTCTTTTGCTGTGAATGACTAAGCGGCCTTTCAGGGCGCCATCTTTTGCTTGACGCCACCGATGAACGTCTCGTCATCCTGTTGTTTGCGCGCATCGAGCAGTTCTTCAGCATCAGGCCCTGCGCGAAAACGCAGGCGGTTGCCGGTCTCGTTGGCCGCATCCCAAATGACCTGCGCGACAGTTTCTGGTGCCGAAGGGTTCGCGGCCAGCTTGCCAAACAGGCGCCCCATGGCTTCGGCCATTGGTGCGTAATCCGGCAGGTTCTCATCCATCGCGAAATCGAATGAGCTGCCGCCAAAGTTGGTCTCTATCATTCCAGGCTGGATGATACGGACCCGAATGCCAAGAGGCTCCAACTCGTAGTGCAGCGCCTCGGAAAGCCCCTCTACTGCGAACTTGGTGCCATGATAGAGCGCGCCAAGTGGGAATGTGATCTGTCCTCCGATGGACGAGATATTTATGACCGTGCCCGACCGGTTCTGACGGAAATGGGGCAGAACCGCTTTGGTCACTTCCATCAACCCGAGTACGTTGGTGTCAAACTGACGCCGGATGCGGTCCATTGTGAAGGCCTCTAACGCACCGTAGGCGCCGTAGCCCGCATTGTTCAGCAAAACATCAATCTGCCCAAACCGTTCGATGCCAGCGCCCACGGCCGATGCGATTAAGTCCGAATCCGTCACATCCAGTTGGGTCAGATGTACGTTGTCCAAATCCCCCAGATCCGTGCTGCCCGCAGGGTTGCGCATCGTGGCAATGACATTCCAACCGTTCGCTTGGAAATGTCGGGCGGTTGCCGCGCCAATACCGGATGAGGCCCCGGTGATCAGAATGGTTTTCATGTTATTGCTCCGCAAATTTCTAAGCACACAATAATCATCAGGAAAGGATGTATCTTTCAGTATTCTCCGTCTTTCTTGCTCAATTCTCCGGAAATGGAAGTTTTCAGTAATAGCGTTTTTGGTTCCGTGCTAACGATGAGGGCAACGACAGGAGGCAGTCATGGGACCTCAGACATTATTGGACTATGTTCTGGCGCTGCTTGACCACGCAGGCGTCGCGCAGGGGGTCCTGACACATAAGGAAAGCGGGACGGTTTTTCTCACCCACCCGTCGACCACCCAACATGACGCAAATGTCTACCGTCCGCTGTTGTGCGCGGTCCTGCAAGGCGCCAAGGAGGTCGGAACCGGCACCAGAACACTCACCGTCCGGGCCGGGCAGTCGCTGATCGTCAGTAACGCGCTGCCGGTTGTCTCAAGGATTACCGAGGCCACACCAGAACGTCCCTATGTCGCGCTCGTGTTCCCCCTTGATCTGGATCTCTTGCGTGTCCTGGCCTCGTCACTGCCGCAGTCATCCACCCATCGAGTGTCGGATCCATTTTCGATCTGCCTCGCTGACACCGGTGATGACATGAAAAGCGCCCTGTTGCGGTATTTCCGCCAGTGCGAAGGCGAAGAGACGCGTCACATGCTGGCGCCGATCACGGTGCGGGAAATCCATGCCCGCCTGCTGATCGGGCAACATGGCGGCACGCTTCAAAAACTGGTGTGGCATGAAAACACGGCCAGCCGGATTTTCGCGGCGACTCACGAAATCCGGTCAGACCTGGCCAATCCCCTTGTCGTCGGAGAACTCGCCGGGCGCGTGGGTATGAGCAGTTCGGCCTTCTTCGAACGGTTCAAGGCCGTCACGGGAACCTCGCCGTTGCAATACCAGAAAGACCTGCGCCTACTTCATGCCCGCAATGAGCTTCAAACCACCGGCGCAAAGATCTCAGAGATTGCCTACGGCGTCGGATATGAAAGCCCCGCTCAATTCTCACGAGAATATGCCCGTAAATTCGGACGTTCCCCGAGGCAGGATCGAGTTTCCGAAACTGTTCGGTAAGGCTGCAGGGAAAAAACGTAAACGTCAGAGCCTTCTCACGAAACATGGCTTTCGAGCCAATCAATTTCTGAAAGCGACAGTTGGCGCAGCTGCGGAGAATTGGTGCTTCGTCCCACATTCAGGTATCGACCATCACTTGAGCTAAGCAGGCACAGTGAATGCTGTGCTCAAAGTCGGCTTAGGGATGTACCAGCTGCTTCACCCAGCAGGTTGCCGTAAATTTTTTCGACTCGTTCAAAACCATCGCTGCTGAGGCAGTGGATGCGCTGATCAACAGGACAACAACGGTCATTGAAGAGAATGCTGGGCCTGTCCAAGTGTTGGTGGTTACGTCACAAAAAGACCGAGAAAAATCGAGCGCCTCATACTAATGCAAGCCCAGTACTTCGTTCAGCGTCGCCGGGTCAGTACCGGGTGACCTCGACTGCGACCGCAGCAAACACCACGCCAATTAAAAGCGCTTTTGTATTCACTGCCGAAAGGCTGGGTAGTTTAACCCGAAGAGACAGGGCAATTATCACACCCCCAGTCAACCCAGTCGCAATTGAATAGATCATGCTACTTTTGTCCGCGTTGAGACCGATCAATATGCCGATTGCAAGCGACGCGACAAAGTATGCGCGTAGCCATCCAGACATATGCCCGGGGTGGGTCTTATAGAGAAAAATATTCACTCCAAACAAATGCAATGAATAGGCCAACGTTCCAATCGCGTACAGCTCGGGTGATGTTCCCGTCGTTTGCATGACTGTAATAGCAAGCAAGCAGTTGTAGGTTCCAAGTGCCACTGTATCCAAGCCAAGCGACAACCGGTTATCGGCCCCCACGTCGCGTCTGGCTTCCAGCAAGTAGTAAAGGAGAAATCCTAGCAGAGAGTAACCATACAGCGAGTGCTCCCACTTCCCGGATGCAGCTAATACAGCGGACAATTCACCGATTTTTGGCAGTAAGAAAAGGAAAGCATAGCCAAGTCCAATCCCAGACGAAAAATCAGATAGCCAGCTTGCTTGGGCGGGGAATCTTCGAAAAAAAGACACGCAGAAGACGTGAACAGTGCCGATGACTGCAATCGATGTTATCGCGAGGTTTGTCGACGCGTCGAACACGGCTAAGATCCAATGAAGACATTACAATTTGTATGAGACACCCGTTGGGATCAAAAGCACAACCCAGAAAATGAGGAAGGTGCGACAGTGGCTTATTCATCGTCCATTCCTCAATGGCTATGAAGAGTGACAAACCCACCCTTAGCAAATTACCATACTTGGACCGACAGGCTCTGACGTCAGACACGTTTGGATACGTGCGATTGGCAAGTATTGACAGTTGCAAGACTCCAGCAGCCACGTGGCAAAGGAAGGTTTCTGATGCCGAGATTTACATCAATTGAGATCCGCATCGGACCTATGGCTGAAATCTTCCGAGGTCATGATGCCGTTCCTCGAGAGCATGGGCCGTCGCCGCTTTGCGAACTACCATCGAAAGCCTCCGGACGCTCCAAAGTCGCTGCGTTGAGCATCCATGTGGTTTCCATCTTTTGCATTCCGTCTGCAACAAAAACAGTTTGTGAACTTGGCTCAATCTGAAGCGGGCCAGTAACTTGCAGCCGTTCATATAGGCGAACCGTGTTTTCACCCTCAGGCAAACGCAGGCGTAAAAGCTGGTTGGGTGGTGGTGGCGGTAAGTGGCTACACATGCCTAGCTGCGGCACCAGATAAGCCATTTGTGTTCCGTCCGCGTTCGGCGGCGCTGGTATCGCGAAACCGGTTATCGACACCTGCCGTCCATTGAGACCGGGATTGCCCGATTTTGCGGCGCGCTCTCGTTTGTCAGCCACGACAAAACGCTGCGAAATGTACCAGTCAATATCCACACCCGCCGCATCGAGAGTTGCTTCGGCCTCTGCCAAGCGGGATTTGGCCAGTTCCAGTTTTTCCGGGTCAGTTATACCATTCTTCAGCAGTTCGCGAACGCGCACCACAACCTGCAAGTTCACGAGATCAATGGCACCAAGTTTCTTGAATGGATCCTCAAAGGTCTGGGCCGACGGGTCGACTAGGTCGCTCCAACTGACAACACGAGGGTTCGCGGCCACGGAAGTCACCACAAGCAAACCCAATATCCCAACCACAAGCAGCCGCATGATGACGCTCATCAGTTCTCAAGCGTGTTTTTGTAGATGACCCCATCCTTCATAATAATCAGAAAGTTCTCTTCCGGTTCGACCAGAAGATTGATGTCCTCGACTGGGTCACCGTCGACGAGGATCAAATCAGCATATGCCCCAGCCTTAATCACCCCAAGCGGGCCTTCCTGGTACGGGTTTCGCGGTCCTGACATCTCGACCAGCTTTGCGGTGTTGTACGTGGCCTGTTGCAAGACTTCTGCCCCAGACCACCAGCGACCACGGCGTTCGAACTCAAGGTTCTGCATTGCCAAGAGCTCTGGGGCTCCGAACAGGTCCACGCCAAAAGCAATCGGAAGGTCGTATTTTTTGATCAACGCAACGTAGTTTTCGACGTTGTCGCGCAGCGGCGCGCCCTTTTCGATGGTAGCAGGATCGCCCGCGGCCAACATTTCCTCATCCGGTGTGAAGATTAGAAACTGCGGGTTGAGAACGGCCCCAGCATCGCGAATGGCGCGAATGGTCTCTTCCTCGAATATCATGTTGCCGTGATCGATGCTCTTTACTCCGCCCTCTAATGACCTGATGACGGATTCATCTGTGTAGGCGTGAACGATGACATAGGTGTTCCAGTCTTCAGCAGCCTCCACTGCGGCACGGATTTCTTCGGGACTGTAATGGGTTGTGTCCAATGGATCGTAAGGGGTTGAGTTACCGCCACCCAGGCTGATCTTTACCTGAGTGGCCCCAAGGCGCAGCACCTCACGGGTGGCTGCCCGCACTTCAGGCACTCCGTCAGCAATGAACGCCCACTCGCGCTCAAAAGCCGTACGTTCAATACGCTGTCGGTGGTGGGTGTCGTTATATAGGCGGAAGTCGAAGTGCCCAGATGTCTGACCTATCCAATGCCCGGAACTAAAGATACGCGGTCCGGGCACGATACCCTCGTCAATGGCCTTGGCGATGCCATAGGACGGACCACCTGCATCGCGCAGCGTCGTAAAGCCCCGCATCAACATAAGTTCAGCTTCCCGCGTGACGAGAGCCCCGGTGTATGTCCAGTGAAGGTTGTACGCCAATGCCAGAGGATTGGACGGCAACATGATGTGGTTGTGGCCGTCGATGAGTCCCGGGATCAAAGTCCTTCCTTGACCGTCAATGACCACGGCACCATTGGTTTCAATCGGATCGGTCGAAACCCTCGCAATCAGATTGCCTTCGACAAGAACATGGGCATTTTCGATCACTGCTGCGTTTTCGCTGTCAAAAACATCGACATTGACAAACAGGGTTCGTTGCAGGTCTTCTTGTGCGATTGCTCCGAATGCCAACAAGAACAGCATTGCAGCGGAGAGAATTGCTCGTATTGAGACCATAGTAATTGTTTAACCCATTCGAAGATGTTGGAGTTCAAGCCAGCATTGCGTCTGACTTGTTTTTAGTCAATGTAGCGGCTTGTATTGGCACACCAATTTGGTGCCGTGGCTCGGCATTTCGGGTTCTCAACTCCGCATTGTTTCCCCCTGAGGGCTACCTCAATTCGACACAAGTTGCTGTGAAAACTGGCGTTAAGCCGGGCGTGGTGCTTTAAAGGGCCTTTTCAGAAGAACTTTGCGTGAGCGGGGCAGGGCGGTTGCGTAGCTTTTGCTCATGACCAGACCTGCCTCTTTCAAGTGCTTTAAATCCATTCCTGAGATCATCTGCCTTGCAATGATGCTGTTCATCCGTTTCCCGCTCTCGCTTAGGAATGTCGAAGATCTGCTGCATGAGCGAGGCATCGACGTGAGCCACGAAACTGTCCGATATTGTTAGAACAGGTTTTGCCCGATGTTTGCTGCTGAGATCAGACGGAAGCGTGTCCAGCAGCTGCGCGCGTTTTCCAGATGGAAGTGGCACTTGGACGAGGTTTTCGTGAAGGTGAATGGCCAACGGCATTATCTTTGGCGGGCTGTTGATCACGAAGGCGAGGTGCTGGAAGCCGTTGTCACCAAACGCCGAAACAAAGTTGCAGCATTGAAATTCTTCAAGAAATTTATGAAGCGACACGGTAAAGCGGAAAACGTTATCAG
This sequence comes from Ruegeria sp. AK4, assembly GCF_056541025.1. NCBI lineage: Bacteria > Pseudomonadati > Pseudomonadota > Alphaproteobacteria > Rhodobacterales > Roseobacteraceae > Ruegeria > Ruegeria sp. AK4. The sequence continues at coordinate 312,127 of NZ_JBQFXS010000004.1, read as the reverse complement.
GGATCGCTTCGCATCGTATCGGGCCGCTCTCAGAGAGTTTGGTGCTACCAAAAACAGCAGACGGGCAGGTGGCTCAACAACCGCGTCGAGAATTTGCACCTGCCGTTCCAACGACGCGACCGCGCGATACAACGGTTCAGGCGCATGCGAATTTTACAGAAATTCGCCTCTGTCCATTCCTCGATACAACCACTTCAACCAGGAAAGATCTCTCACCAGCCGAGACACCTTCAAGCTGACGCGCACCGCGGCTCGCGCCGAGTGGCGCCAACTTGGCGCGGGATAAAGGGCAGCGCCACTGGCCTAACCGAGACAAGTTCGAATTCGTCTCACAACACCTGAGCCCCAGCCCTGGTCGAGACTGGTTCGAATTCACCTGACCGTACCCAACGAAAAGAAGCGGCTCATCAATCAAGACCTTCGATCTCGTGACATGAAGCTCTCAGAGCAAAACGTTTCATTTGGCCTTTTATCGTGAAACAACAGTTGCTCCGTTAGAAAACGACCGGGTTTATGCTAACATCGCTGTAATTATCGGTGCTAATCCCTGAGTGGTTGTTCATGTTCCTCAAATTTTGTCTACGATTCAAAACTTGGCGTCTGCTGTTTTTTTTGGTTTTTGCGACCTCCGCGAATTTGACCCAGGCTAAAGACAAACACGTGGCACTTGTGATTGGTAACTCCGCTTACCAACATGTCTCGAACTTGCGAAACCCGTCGAACGACGCCGAGGATTTATCCCAGTCTCTGAAGCGGATCGGGTTCGACGTCACCGAAGGGTTGAATCTTGACTACAATGGGATGCGCATTGCGTTGCGTGACTTCGCAGAGGCCGCGGCTACTGCGGATGTAGCTTTGATCTATTTTGCAGGTCATGGCATAGAAATCGAGAATACCAACTATCTGATACCCGTTAATGCAACGCTCAAAAGTGATCGCGATGTAGATTTTGAAACAATTCGACTGGATGCCATTGTCAATTCAATCTCAAACTCTCCCGGCCTAAAAATCGTCCTTGTCGACGCCTGCCGGAACAATCCGTTTCTGGCTCAGATGGCACGCGTTTCAGATACGCGATCAATCGGGCGTGGTCTGGCAGCGGTGGAACCGGGGGGTGTTGTCGTTGGCTACGCTGCCCGGGGCGGGACTTTGGCGCAGGATGGCGATGGCAGGAACAGCCCCTACGTGCAGGCCTTGTTGGAGCACATTGAGCAGCCGGGTCTGGAACTGGGCAAGATGTTCCGCAGGGTCAGAGACCGTGTATATGACCTGACCGAGGGGTTTCAGGAACCTTTCATCTACGGCTCGCTTCCCGGGGAAGACATTTACCTGGTGCCCCATGTTGAGCCCGTCGCGTTGCAGGTGCCGAAAAGTCAGGGTGCAGCTGCGCCGGTTCCTCAGCCGGTACCGGTAACACGCCAGGATGTAATGGCGGCCGCGATGAAAACCAACACAATGCGTGGTTGGGCACTGATGGCACAGAAGTACCGTGCCGCTTCGATAACCGAACCTGACGCCCTGAAGCGAATGGCCGAAATCACACCGAAGTGGTTGGCAAAGAGCGGGAAATTGAAAAGTCTGGAAGATGCTCTGGTGCCGGATCGTGATGTCAAAAAGCGCGTTCAGGAAAGTCTCAACAACGCTGGTTTTGACGTTGGCGCAGCCGATGGTGCTTTCGGGCCCAAGACCCGGTCCGGCCTCCGGGCCCTTCAGGCAGCGAATGGGCTAGAACAGACCGGTTTTGTCGACCCCGCCGTTTTGGCCATATTGAGGCTGAGATCGCAGCAAGAGGACAACGAGACTTTCATTAGCAACCCGTTCGCAGTAAGTCAGAAAGTAAGCGAACTGGAGTTGCTAGGAGAATCCGAAGAAACAACGGAGATACTGCGGTGCTTGGGATTGCGGCGGAGCGTTTATGGCAAATTTCGCGGCAGCTTATACGTGATTATGACGTATTGGGGTAATCTCCAAAATGCGCGAAGCGAGGCTCAGAAGTGCGGTGTTGATCTGGCGTCGATCACATCTGCTGAAGAAAATGCTTTCATCGTCAAAATGATGGCAAATGACCCGGCATTCTTTGAAATCGCATACGATAGCAGAACCAACTACAGCTTCAAATCAGGACCCTATTTTGGTTTCAGAAAGGATCCGAAAGAAGGTGACGCCGTCATCGGCTGGCGTTGGTACAGTGGAGAACCAGTGGCTTACACAAACTGGTTGCCTTCTAAGCCGAACAAGACCCACGGTCATGGCAAAAAGGCTTTCGCGCAATTTGCGTATCAGAAGCGTGGGCGTCGGGATCTAAGCAAAGCTATACCTTCGGAATGGTTTGATGGTAATGGCAACCATGCGCATTCAGTTGTACTCGAAGGCCGTCTGAACTGATGCGCCGGAATCAAAACTGCGCTATCTGCTGACCGAGATCGTACATTTCGACCAATCCGAGCCAACAAACTTGTTTGGAACATCTGCGGGCTCAAAAAAATAGGATTGTCGGCTGCCATTTGTCGTCACATGCGTAAGTGACAGTACCCGGTCAGACAGTCGCGCGCCTATTGCCCGCTTGAAAGCGCCGTTTTCATAAGCCAGCCTGCCGGAATAGACCCCATCGCCATCGTGTTTAAGCTGTATCCGCCTGAGATTGAAACCCCCGGCCTCGCCTGGACATGTGACTGTTCGAATCTTCCAGACGCCTTCCAGAAGTTTGGGCTCTTTTACGGCCCGCTTGAGGAACGAGCACTCGGCAGTCGGTTGAGCGCGCAGAACGTTCAGTGTTCGCGCATCGTCCAGCGCAGCCCCTTTTTCGAGTTCCGAAAGCAACGACGCGGCGAGATCATAAGCATTTCGCGTTTGGGCACCTATCACGCCGTCAGGGTCACCGGCTCCGCAGCTCATGCGGTTGAGCTCTTCCTGAACCGAGCGGACCACCAGGGCCGTTGGCATCGCGGCGTCGTCGAATTCGACCAGTGCAATCTTTCGCAGCTTGTAGGATTTCGCGATGCAAGTCGGATCGCTGCCGCATTCATCCCGCGACAGACGCCAATTCCTTTGTTCCACAAGGGCCTGCCCCCGTGCCGCGCCGCTTCGAACAGCATCCAGTCGTCTTTGAAACAGTTCTGATACTTCGCTGTCTCGTTTGAGAAGATCAGGATCGCGGCATATAAGAGACTGGGTTTCGTTCTTGGGGCTATTGCACCATTTCGGCAAGTCGGCAGGCGGCAAGGTCTGAGCAGTGTTTTCACGGTAGCGATCTGCAATCGACAACGCCAGCGCGGCATAGGCCGTGTCGGGATAAGTCTTGGCAAACGCCTCCAGAGCATCCGGTGACGTGCTGTCGCGAAAATCATCCCAGGCTGCTTCGGCTTCTTCGTCAGGTGACCGAGGATTGATTGCGGTTTGTTCGATTGCGACTGCAGGCTGCGGAACGGGCGGGGACACGAGATAGATGTCATGCCCCGGCAACGATCCGTAGGTAAATGGTTCCTGATAGCCATCGGTCAAATCAAACACTGTATCCCGGACCTTGCGGAACATCTTACCCAGTTCCAGACCGGGTTCTTCGATATGGCTTAGTAGTGCTTGCGCATAGGGGCTGTTTCGACCGTCTCCGTCCAGCGCCAACGTGCCGCTGCGCGCCGCATAGCCCACCAAAACACCGCTTGGGTCTATCCGCGCCAGCCCATGGCCAATGGACCGGGTGGAAGAGGTGCGGGCCATGTTCGGCACGAACGGGTTGTTGCGGCATGCATCGATCAGGATGATCTTCAGCCCATCGCCGCCGGAAACCGAGCCAATCAGCGTGTCCAGCCGGATCGCTTCCAGTTCTATGTCCCGGTCACTCTGCAACTCGGCGTCGATTGGAATGAGGTAATTGGTGTTGTCGATTTCAATGCCATGACCTGCGAAGTAGACTACGACCACCTTGGCGTCAGCCGCGGCTTCTGCAAAATCGCGGATCGCTATACGCATATCCCGAAAGCTCAAGTCCAGACCGCGGGTGACTTCGAAGCCTATGCGCTCTAGCGCGTCAGCCAGATCGCGACTGTCATTCTTTGTATTGGGCAAACTGGAAACACGTTCATAGCCGGAATTGCCGATCACCAGCGCGACACGCGCGTCTTCGGCCATTGTCGCTGCCGGGACAGCTAAGAAACACGCCAAAACAAAAGCCCGAATAAGCAAAATGATGTTCTGAAAACCTAAAATCATACAAGAGAACCCGAACCAGCACAGTCAAACATCGCATACCGTACCACATCTTACCGCGCTTTTCGATACGCGGACGACGTGGCTCGGAAACTGGACTCAATCCTGAATCCGACCTAAGCTGACGTCACAAATGGTCTTCTGTTAATCAGTTTGTTTCGCGAGGCATTGTGTGTCGTGCATTGATCTTTCCAAAAACGCCCTGTTTGCTTTTTTGATCCTGATGGCAATGCCGGGCGTCAAGCTGGCGGCTGCCGATGAGAGTGACGCAGCCGACGGCACCGACGAGATCGTGTTTGTCCCCCCTAAGATGGGAACTCCGAAAGATCGGATGGGCGCGGGTACGCGGGGCACTTCCGTGGATGGCGAAGACGGCGTGCTTTTGCTGCTGGCGCCGGAAGACGGTGGCCTGACGACCCTGTCGTCTCCGCCCTTGATCTGGCATTTAAAGTCCGGGCACCGAGGTGATCTGGTGTTCGCCCTGAACCCTGCTGGCGCTCCTGGCGGCGAGCTGCTGATCAATGGGCCGTTTCCGCCGGGATATTATGGGGTGGATTTAGGTCGGCTTCAGCAACACCTGGAAACAGGCAGGATTTATGAATGGCAGATTCTGCTTTTGAACAGCAAGACGAGCACGGTGAGCGAACGGTCGATGCGTCTTGTCGAACGCGTTCCGGAGAGTTTGAGTTCCGGGAATCCGTCCGCGGACGGGTTGTGGTTTGATGCGCTGTCCCCACTGGTTGACATCAGCCTGAGTGGCCGTGTCAGACCTGTGAACACTGATCAGTTTGAACAACTCTTGCAGTCTGCCGGGGTGGCTTATTGAAATCGAAGCGCCGAAAGCAAGCTGGCACTCTGGCCACGCCGCTTTTGCCGATGTGGCAGCGTTGGCTTCTGGTCGTTTCGATTACTCTGATCGTAGGAGCTTCCATAACTTTGCTGCGCAACAAAGGGGCGTTAGAGCCGCTTGAGCTTGCGCAATACGATTGGACCACATCTGCAATTTCCGAAAAAACGCAGGCGGAAGACGTTCATCTTGTTGCAATATCCGATCAGGATCTGAGCAAATGGGGTTGGCCAGTTCCGGACGCCCAGCTTGCCAAGCTAATCGAGAATTTGCTGGCGGCTGGCGCGGCGGCGGTCGGGGTGGACATCTACAGGGATGTTTCAGCCGGTTCCGGCCGCGAAGACCTGCTTGATGTTCTGCGTGATCCCAAAGTTGTTGTGATCTCGAAACTGCCGGATGAAAGCGGTGCGGGCATTGCTGCCCCGCCAGGGGTGAGAACCGGGTTTGCCGATATACCCATCGACCCCGATGGGGTGGCCCGGCGCGCGTTGCTGCTGGTCAGTGATGCGCAAGGATTGTCACTGTCGCTGCCCATGCAATTGGCGGCGGAGTTTTCTGGTCGTCCGGCGCTGCAAGCGGATCCCGAAAACCCGAGCTATCTTATGTTTGGTAGTACGGTGGTGCCTCCGTTGACGGCCGGGTCAAACCTATTTCGAAGTGCTGATACGTCCGGTTACCAAATCATCATAGACTACCAGAACGCGTTGCCGATCACGCACCGGATTCCCGCTGCAGATGTTCTGGCCGGGCAAGGCATGCAGCGCATCAGAAACAAAGTTGCGATCATCGGGCTAACCAGCCAATCCGTTAAGGATTACTTTCAAATCCCGCTCAAACGCGCGTCAGGTGCGAGTTTTGCTTACGGGGCCGAAATACACGCGGCCATTTTTCAGCAACTGGTCGACTATGGGAATGACCGTCTTTTGCCGTTGCGCTCGCTGAGCAGTTCATCTGCCTCATTTATGATCTTCGCCTGCGTCTTTGCAGGCTCTTGTATTGCGATGTTCGTACGGGTCACGGCCCCCTCCTTAGCGATAGCGGTGTTCGGGGGAGGGGCGCTGCTAATCGCGCTGTCGTTGTTCCAGAAAAATGCCGTGCTGATGCCTGTTGTGCCGTCCGTGTTGGGGTGGCTTTTGGGGTTCTTGTTTGCGTTCGCGGTCATCGCGGGTATTTCGCGAAACCAAAGGCGCGCAATCGTGCGGATTTTCTCGTCTCACTTGTCGGACGAATTGTCTGCTGAGATATGGCAACAGAGGAAAAGCCTGTTGTCCGGGGGCAAACCAAAGTCGCGCCGATTGTTTGTTACGGCCCTGCTTGCCGATATCGAAGGCTCTACGCGTATTGGCAACTCGATGGATGCCGAGGACTTCATGGCCTGGGTTTCGCGCATTCTGGACCAATTGGGTGAAGTCGCCCGCAAACATGGCGGGTTCGTCGAGAAGTACACCGGGGACGGCATCCTTGTGATCTTTGGAGCGCCCGTGCCCAGCACCACTGAAGAGCAGAGACAGCGGGACGCCCTTTCGGCCCTGCAATGTGCCCAGGATATGCGCGCGATTGCGCTGGAACTGAACCGCGGAATGGACGGGAGCCCAGGCTACGGGTTGCGAATTGCCCTGAACAGCGGCGAAGCCTGGGGGGGCACATTGGGTGTAAGCGGCTCTCTTCGGTACAACGTCATCGGTGACACGATTAATGTTACCGCCCGGCTGGAGAACTGGATAAAAACACTTGATAAGAACACGGATGGCAGTCGACCTGTTTGCATGTCAAAGGTGACCGCGCGGATCGTAGACCCTCGCAAAAACTGGCCCGTCCATTCCAGTTTTGTTCATGATGATGGTGTCACCAGGATCGAAGTCGTCAACGTGGATCAGACAGGTTTTGAGCGTTGAACAGGTCTTGTCAGAAGAACTTGGGTTGAGGCGGTCAGGGTGCCCTCGTAGCCTTCGCGCATGATCAAACAATCGCTATTCAAGTACTTCAAGACCAGTCCAGAGGTCATTCGTCTGGCAGTCATGCTGTACGTTTGGTTCCCTCTATCTCTGCGAAACGTGGAAGACCTGTTGCACCAAAGGGGAATTGAGGTGAGCCACCAGACTGTTCGATATTGGTGGAACAGGTTTGGCCTGATGTTTGCTGCTGAGATCCGAAGAAAGTGTGTTCAGCAACTTCGAGCCTTTTCAAAATGGAAGTGGCATGTGGACGAGGTTTTCGTGAAGGTGAGTGGCAAGTGGCATTATCTTTGGCGAGCTGTTGATCATGAGGGCGAAGTGCTGGAAGCAGTTGTCAGCAAGCGCAGAACCAAAGCTGCAGCATTGAAATTTCTCAAGAAATTGATGAAGCGGCATGGTTGCGCCGAAGAGATCGTTACCGACCGTTTTGCATCCTACAAGGCTGTGCTCAGAGAATTGGGCGCGCTCGAAAAACAACAGACGGGAAGGTGGCTCAACAACGGTGTCGAGAATTCGCACCTGTCGTTTCGACAACGCGAACGCGTAATGCAACGTTTCAGGCGCATGCGCAGTTTACAGAAATTCGCGTCCGTCCATTCCTCCGTCTACAACCACTTCAATCAGGAAAGATCCCTCACCAGCCGAGACTCCTTCAAGCTGACACGCACCGCCGCTCTCGCCGAGTGGCGTCAACTTTGTTCCGAATAGGTTCACGGTTTCTGCGGCAAACTGAGACTGGTTAGAATTCCTCTGACAGCACCAAGAGGACAGGGTGAGGCCGATCAAGGCGGAGTCCTAGAAGACACTTGCGGGTCACCGAAAACAGTGCGGGAAAAAGGATGACCGACAGGGTTTGGCACAACACCCATCAGCCATCACTTAGGCTTTGTTCGTTCCCATAAAGCCCCGGCGCTTCAAGCCCGGTGCAAGTCCGAAAGCCGACGGGCCCGAAGCGGGTTGCTCCGGCCCCGTAGCGACGGTTTTGGGATCAGAGCGCCTGACCCTCCCCATCGAAGAAGTGCAGCTTTTCGGGGGCGAAGCGCAGGCCGATTTTGGTTCCGGGCTTCAGGTCAGTATCGCCATTTATGCGCACGGTGACCTTTTCTTCGCCGCCGCAATCCACGATCAGGAATGTGTCTGCGCCAAGGTATTCGATGACCTCGATCGTGCCGTCGCTTTGGCCTTCGCCGGGCGCGACCGGGGTGATGTGTTCCGGGCGGATGCCCAGTTTGGTTGCCTCGCCCGCCCGGTCCAATGCGCCGCTGCCGCCGTTTTCCAGATGGTAGTGACCGTTGCGCGTGGTGCAGGGCAGGATGTTCATTTTCGGGCTGCCGATGAACTGGGCCACGAACAGGTTGGCCGGGCGCTCGTACAGCTCGCGCGGTGTGCCGACCTGTGCGATTTTGCCGTATTCCAGAACCACGATCCGGTCGGCGAGGGTCATGGCCTCGACCTGATCATGCGTCACATAGATCATCGTGCGCTTGAGGTTTTGATGCAGTTTCGCGATCTCGTAGCGCATCTCGACCCGCAGGGCGGCATCGAGGTTTGATAGCGGTTCGTCGAACAGAAATGCGGTCGGGTCGCGGACGATCGAGCGCCCGATGGCGACCCTCTGGCGTTGTCCGCCGGACAGGTCCTTGGGGCGGCGCTCCAGAAACGGTCCGAGCTTCAGGACATCCGCAGCGCGGTTGACCTGCTCTTCGATCTCGGCTTTCGGGACGCCTGCGACTTTCAGCGAAAAGCCCATATTCTCGGCCACGGTCAGGTGCGGGTACAGGGCGTAGGATTGAAACACCATGGTCAGTCCGCGTTTCGAGGGCGGATGATCGGTTACGTCATTGCCGTTGATCAGCAACTCCCCGCGCGAGATGTCTTCGAGCCCGCCGATCATGCGCAGCAATGTGGATTTGCCACAGCCCGAGGGGCCGACGAAGACGACGAACTCACCTTCTTCGATCTGCAGGTCGATACCCTTGATCACCTGCGCGCTGCCGAACCATTTTTCGACGGATTTCAGTGCGATACTGCCCATCAGTTCCTCCCTGCCCAGTGCAGCCAGACAGCGGCCGTCCAGGTGAATGCGTTGCCGCCAGCGGGGCTGCCGGTCATGGGGTCAAAATATTCGGCAAAGCCGAAGGTCGAGATCAGCTCGGCGGTCTTGCTGCGCAGCTGCGCGGCCTCGTCACCGTGGCCCATATCTTCCAGCCCGAAGCCGATCATCATGTTCATGATCGCCCAGGTCGGCCCGCGCCAGTAGCGGCGGGCGTCGAAACCGGGCATGCCGGGGTCATAGCTGGGGATCGGGTGCGGGACATTTGCCAGAGTGGTCCGCACCCGATCCAGCATCTTGTCGGATTCAACGCCCGCGAACCAGCACATGTAGGACGCGTTCGACAGGGTGCCGGACCATTCGCCGCTATGCGCATCGCGGGAATCGAACGCATTCAGCGTGTCGTTCCATAGCGAGTGCGCCCCCGCCTCCAGCCGTCTGATGTCGGCTTCCAGCCCTTCTGCCGCTAGTCCGAGTGCAGTACTGATCGCCAGCAGATCCCGTGCCGCGCGTAGGGTGGTGAATGTCATTGTCGGGTCGGCCACGCGGAAAGGGTTGAGGGTCAGCAGTTCCTGCTGATCCCACCCGGCGTTGCGACCGATCTGGACCAGCTTGATGTAGCGGTCATAATCGAACTTGGTCGGGCGATCCTCGCTGTTCACATGGGTGGTATCGCGGCGCTGGTATTCACCGACGCCCGAGGCATCCATCCGCGCCATCGTTTGATCCCAGTCCGGCGCATTGTCGCGGCCCGCTTCCCAGGGGTGCGTGGTGCAGACGGCATTCCGGTCGTCCAGACGCCACTTCATGATCCACCGGTGCCAGGCCAGCATCGCGGGGAACAGGGCGCGGATGCGCGCCTCGCCCGCCTTGGGGTCTTTCTCCCAGATTTTCCGCGCCATCGTGGCGGCAATCGGGGGCTGGATGATGCCCGAGGACGGGATGGGGCCGTTGCAGCCCCAGACATCCGGGCCGGGAAAATAGCCGTCATCTTGCTGGTGAAACAGGATATGCGGCACCATGCCGTCATCCCATTGGCCCGAGAACAGGGTTTCCAGTTCGACCCAGGCGCGGTCGATGTCAAACTCGGCAAAGCCAAGTGCCGCAATCGCGCTGTCCCAGTTCCATTGATAAGGGTACAGTCCTTCGGTCGGGATGGTGTAGCCGCCGCGGTCATTGGCGATCAGGATATTGCGCGCCTCGCGGTCGGGGTTTGTATGTTGGTTCATCTCGGTCATCCTTTGACGGACCCCGCAGTCAGGCCCTTGGTCATGAAACGTTCAAGCCCCAGGAACAGCGCCATGATCGGGACGGTGGCGATCACCGCACCGGCCATCAGGTGTTGACGGGGAATCTCCGAGGAGTTCAGCATCGTGACCCCTCGGGTAAGTGTGAATTTCGACGGGTCGTCCAGCAGCATGAAGGCCAGCAGGAACTCGTTCCAGGCGATCATGAAGACATAGAGCGAGACCGATGCCAGCGCCGGCAGGCTGAGCGGCAGGGTGATCTTCCAGATCACTGAAATGCGCGACAGGCCGTCCATCAGGCCCGCTTCCTCGACTTCGGTCGGCAAGCCCCGGAAATAGCCCTGCAGCATGTACAGCGAAACCGGGATTGTCGTGACCGGGTAGATCAGCACGATGCCGAGGATCGAGTTGCGCAGGCCGGTCATCGAGAAGGCGATATAGATCGGCAGCGCCAGCACGATCATCGGCACCATGTAGATCAGCAGGATCGAGCGCGAGAACGCCTTTTGCCCTTTGAACCGGAACCGTGCCACGGCGTAGGCGCCGGGAACGCTGAACAGCAGGGTGATGAACACGGTCAGGACCGAAACGTAGAACGAGGTCCATAGGTAAGTGCCGAAATTGAAGTCGCGGAACAGTTCGGTGTAGCTGCGGAACAGGGCGGTGCCTTGTGACAGGTCAACCGAGAAATCCAGCGGGTTCTGCAGCAGCGCCTGTTGCGATTTCAGGCTGGTCATCACCATGACGTAGAACGGGATGATGACGATGGCGGTGAAGAAGATATAGCCGAAGCCAGTGCAGAAGCGGATCACCACGTCCTCGAACTCGTGCCGGGTCAGCTCGCCGAAAGGAACCTCTTTCAGGATCTCGGCCATCGACAGATGCATCACGATGGCGATCGCAATCACGGTGATCAGGGTCGCCTGCAGCGTGGTGTCCGAGCCGATCAGAACCGGGCCGAACCCGGTCAGACAGGACAAGCCCAGCAGAGCCGAAACACCCAGCCGGGCGGCGGCCTGACGGGTCGGGAACCGGACATAGGCCAGGCCCGCGACCGCACCCCAGATCAGGCTCAGCAGAACCTGCGGGCGGAAAGCGGCACCCGTGGCAAAGGACATGGTGATCGCGATGGTGGTGGCGATCACCACCAGCCAGAGCGCACCCAGAACCGGGCCGGTGACAAAACCATTGCGCATCACAATCCCTCCTCTCGGCTGATGAAACGGAAGAAGACGAAGCTGAAGGCGATCAGGCACATCAGGATGACAACGGCCACCGCCGCGCCCGCCCCGATGTTCGAGATCGCAAAGGCCTGCTCATAGACATTCACGGTCAGTGTGCGGGTGCCTGCATTGCCGCCGGTCAGCAGGAAGATGTCGTCGAACTTGTTGAAGGTCCAGATGAAGCGCAGCAGGAACAGCACCGACAGGATACCCAGCAGTTGCGGGATGCTCAGCAGCCAGAACTTCTGGAAGGGCGAGGCGCCGTCCATATCCGCTGCCTCGTACATGCTCGAGTCGATGGACTGCATCCGCGCAAGGATGAACAGGAAGGACAGCGGGAAATAACGCCAGATCTCGAACACGGTGACCATGATCAGCGCCAAAGGCCGCTCGCCGAAGAAGTTGATCGGATCATTGCTGAGACCCATCTGCACCAGCAGCGCGTTGGCTGAGCCCGAGAACGGATCGAACAGCGTGACCCATGTGAAGGCCACCGCAATAACCGGGGCGACATAGGGAAACAGGTAAAGGCCGCGGATAAAGCCCTGCCCGCGGAAGCTTTTGTTCAATAGCAGGGCGGCGAACAGGCCCATGACCAGTGCGCCGATGGTGCCGAACACCGTGTAAAACAGTGTGACCCAGAGAACGCCCCAGAACTCGGACCCGTCAAAGATGCGGGCGAAGTTCTCGAAGCTGAATTCGAAACTGGTCAGCACATTGGGACCGCTGCCGGTGGTGTCAGGTTCCGATCTTTCGATCAGGTCCTCGAAGGCGTCCGGGTCCCCGTCGATTGTAACGGGTATGCGGATGCGCTCGCGCTGTCCGCCTTCCAGCGTGCCGAAGTCGCAAAACAACGCCTGCCCGTCCAGTACGCAGGGCGCGGCGACCTCGGCGGGCGAGACCCCGTCGGGCAGCACGTCCGTCAGGGTTACGCCTTCAATGGCGATCTCCTGGCTGGAATTGCGCAGGCGGTATTCGATCCGCAGATCGTCGCCCGATCCGCGCAGGCTTTCGCGCACAACAGGCGCGGGTGGGCGCAGGTCGGACAGGGTGAAGGGCTTGAAGCTGATCCAGAGGATTGCCAGCAGGGGCAGGATCACCACAAGCGATACGCTGATAACGGTCGGAGCAAGCAGCGCCCAGGCCAATCGCGCCTCGCGTTTGGCAAGCGCCCCGGTTCCGGTCGGTGGGGTGGCCGAAGACATGGGATACCTCGAAGGGTTGGGTGCAGCGGCGTGACTGCCGCTGCGTGTGCCGAAAGGTTATTGGACCTTGGCGAGCTCTTCGTTCATGGCCGCAACGGCGGCGGCCGCGTCGATTTCATCGTCGATATACTGCCGGACCACGCGGTTGATGGCCTGAGAGTTGATCATTTTTGAGGCCAGCGCCAGCTGGCCCTCGGCCACGCCCCAGCGCTGCGCCACGTCCAGACCACCGACGATCTCGTCGATCATCGCCTGCTCGTACAACTCACCCAGCGGCGCCTTGCGGTCGACGCCCACGGGCAGTTCGGCCCAGGCTTCGGAAAACGCGGTCGGATTGTCGGCATTGCCGCGACGCACCGGGAATTTGCCCTCGGGCGCAATCGCCAGCGTCTGGGTATAGCCCTGATCCATGGCGTATTTCACGAACTCCATCGCCGCGTCGGTATCGGCGTCGTTGGTGATGCCGAAGTAACGGACATCGCCCCAGGCCGCGCCATCAGGGTTCGACGGGCCGGACAGTTTGGTCACGATGCCGGTCTTGCCCGCCAGATCGCGCGAGGTCGGGTCGTCATTGATGGTCGGCGGCGCGCTGTCGCGCAGACCGGCCAGTTCGTCCAGAATGAAGGGCGACCAGATGATCATTGCGGCCTTGCCGTCAAAATACAGCTCGCGCGACTGTTTCCAGAATAACTCACCCGGAGGCGAGGCTTTCGAGATCGCCTTGTAGAAATCCAGAACTTCGGTCGTTTTGGCTTCGTCCAGCGGCTGGAAGCCGTCGGGACCAACAGGCGAAACGCCATTGGCAAGGAAGACATGTTCCAGCACCTGGCTCATGAAGTTTTCGTCAACCTTGGTGGCTGAGACAAAGCCATACATCTCGGGCGGATTGTGCAGCTTTTCCAGCGCCGCCTGAATGTCGCCGAACGAGGACGGAGCGCCTAACCCGGCCTCATCGAACAGGTCCTTGCGGTAGACCACCATCTGGGTCCAGCCATCGACGGGGACCGAGGCGGTTTCGTCATTGAACGCGGCCATGGCCAAAGCGCCCGGCGCGAATGTGTCGGCGCCCAGTTCCTCGATCACTTCGCTGGCGGCTTCGGTGTCCAGAATACCGGCCTCGGCCCAGGGCAGGGCGTATTGCAGCGGGTGATAAACCACATCCGGCAGGTCTCCGGCGGCAAAGGCTGCGGTGGCGCGGGTACCCAGATCGGTTTCCGTGACCGGGATCACCTCGACCGTGGTGCCGGTTTCGGCCTTAAACTGGTCAGCCATCTCTTGCTGTTTGGCGAGGCGCTCGGGTTGTTCCTCGGTTGTCCAGAAGCGGATCGTGTCGGCCTGCACGGATAGCGCGGTCAGCGCCAGTGCAAGGGACGAGCCCATCATCAGCCGTGCGGCTGTGGGTGTCAGTTTCATCGGTTGTTTCCTCCCCGTTTGTGTTTAGTGGGTGTTTCGTAATTTCCGCGCCAAGCCTTCGGTGGTCAGCGCCGGCGGGCCGTCGCTGAGCCGTTCGATCAAAGTGGCGTCAGCCAGTTCCCGCAGCGTTCCGGCGGCTTCGCCCCGGATCTGGCGGATCAACAAGGTTGCCAGCCGGTGCCCGGCCTTGCGCGAGTCGACGCTGAAGGTGGTCAGCGGCGGTTTGGCATAAGCGCATTCGGGAATTCCGTCATAGCCGATGACCGAGATGTCCCGTCCAATCTCCAGCCCCTGTTCCGCAGCGACCGAGCAGAACCCGAGCGCAGCAAGATCGGTTGCAAAGACAATGGCGGTCGGCGGGCGGTCAAGCTGCAGCAACGCGCGCCCCTCGGCGGCCCCTTCTTCGCGGGTCCGGGCCCCGTTTCGGATAAGATCGGAATCGCAGGGCAGACCGGCGGCGGCCAGCCCTTCGACAAACCCGTCCTGACGCAGGTGGCTGTAATTGAACTTGGGGTCGCTGCCCACATAGGCGATCCGGCTGTGCCCATGATCGTCCAGCCGCTGCACGGCCTTGTGCATGGCGGTTTCACCCGAAATGTCGTACCACGAGATGTCGTCCTGCGACTCGTCGCGCCCATATCCTGTCCGGCCGAACAGGATGGACGGAACGTTCAGATCACGCAGCAGATTGGCCCGTGCATCTTCGACTGCGGTACGGGGCAGGATGAACCCGTCGGCCTTGTGCTCTTCGACCAGACGCCGCAGCACGGTCAGGGTGTCGGCTTCGGATTTTGCGGTCGAAATCGTCAAGGTCCAGTCGAATCCACTGGCGGCTTCACAGGCGCCGGCCAGGAATTCCTGCAGGAACGGGTTGTGCCCATCCGGCTCATCACTGTTGAGAACCATTGCGATGGCGCGTACCCGCCCGGTGCGGATCGCCTGCGCATGGCTCAAAGGGCGATAGCCCAGCTTGCGCGCGGCGGTTTCAACCCGCCTGCGTGTCACCTCGGAAATGTCCGGATACCCGTTAAGCGCGCGCGATACGGTGCTTTTGGACAGCCCCAGATGCTCGGCCAGTTCATTCAGCTTGACGCGGCCCGCCATCGCCGTGCGAGGGGCGGCCGATCCTATGCGAAGGGTATCCAGATTCGCTGTCATAGGATCAATTAGGAGTTCCGAAACCGGTTTCGGCAACTGAAAAGTTCAAAAAAGTTGCAGGACGGCTAATTTTTGATGGGAAAGGCTTATCCGGGCCAGGGGCAAGGCAGCCGGATCGCCGCAGGGGCTGATCCTGCGTCAACCGGACTTGGCGGGCAAATTATGCGGTTGAAAGTTTCAGTCTGATTTGGATGATCAGGGGCATGAAGACCGAACAACACGGTCTCCCGCCACGTGTGCGGGCAAAAACCAATAGGGGAGATATCCAAAATGAAACTGAAACACTTGCTGATCGCAGCCAGTGCAACGGCGCTGCTTGCCGGTAGCGCCTCGGCCGAGACGCTGCGCTGGGCGCGCGCGGGCGACTCGCTGACGCTGGACCCGCATGCGCAGAACGAAGGGCCGACCTCGACCCTGGCGCATCAGATCATGGAAACGCTGGTCATGCGCGACCATTCCGGCGCGCTGGTTCCGTCGCTGGCCACCGAATGGTCCCCCTCGGAAGACAACCCGAATGTCTGGGTGTTCAAACTGCGCGAAGGCGTGACGTTCCATGACGGGGCCGAGTTCGACAGCGAAGACGTCGTGTTCTCTCTGAACCGGGCGATGACACCGGATTCGGACTACAAGGAACTGCTGGCCTCGGTCAAAGATGTGCGCGCGACCGACAAATACACGATCGAGATCGAAACCGACGGCCCGAACCCGATCATGCCGAACAACCTGACCAACATGTTCATGATGGACAAAGGCTGGGCCGAGGCGAACAACGCGGTCAAGGTTCAGGACTATGAAGGGGGCGAGGATACTTTTGCGGCCAAGAACGCCAATGGCACTGGCCCCTACAAGGTGGTCAGCCGCGAGCCGGACGTGAAAACCGTACTGGCGGCGCATGAAAACTACTGGGGCAAGGATGAGTTCCCGCTGCAGGTGACCGAGATCGTCTACACCCCGATCCAGAACGCCGCGACCCGCGTGGCAGCCCTGCTGTCGGGTGAGGTGGACTTTATCCAGGACGTGCCGGTGCAGGACCTTGAACGTGTTGCCAGCGCAGATGGGCTGGATGTGCGCACCGCGCCGCAGAACCGGGTGATCTTCTTTGGCATGAACATGGGCGATGCGGATCTGGCCAATGACAATGTGGACGGCAAGAACCCCTTGTCTGATGTCCGCGTGCGTCAGGCCATGTCCAAGGCGATCAACCGCGATGCGATCAAACAGGTCGTGATGCGCGGCCAGTCGGCCCCGGCGGGCATGATCGCGCCGCCCTTCGTCAATGGTTGGGATGAGGGTATGGACAGCTCCTCGACCACCGATATCGAAGGGGCCAAGGCCCTGATGGCCGAGGCAGGCTATCCTGACGGCTTCACCATCCAGCTGGACTGCCCGAATGATCGCTACATCAACGATGAGGCGATCTGTCAGGCCGCTGTCGGCATGCTGGCGCAGATCGGGATCACCGTGAATCTGGACGCCAAGCCCAAGGCGCAGCACTTCCCGCTGATCAACAACCTTGAGACCGATTTCTACATGCTGGGCTGGGGTGTTCCGACCTATGATTCGGAATACATCTTCAACTTCCTGGCGCATACCAAGGGTGAGAAGTATGGCTCGTGGAACGGCACGCGCTACTCGAACCCTGATCTGGACGCCAAGATTCAGGCGCTGGCTTCGGAAACCGACCTGCCTGCGCGGGATCAGCAGATCGCGGAAATCTGGCAGGTTGTTCAGGACGAACAGCTTTACATCCCGATCCACCATCAGGTGCTGAACTGGGGGATGAAGTCGGATGTCGGCACTATTGTTGAGCCGGAAGATTCGCCGAAAATCAAATACTTCACCATGAACTAAGGTGAAAAACCGGAAACAGGGCGCGGTTTCGCGCCCTGTTTTGCTTTACGATATTCAAAACCGCCTGCGGGCCAATCAGGGAGTCGTCGCCATGATCCTCAGAAACAGTGCCATTGGTTTGGCCATGCTGGCCGCAAGCGCGGCACAGGCTGCCGAGTTCAAATGGGCCTCGACGACCGATCCGCAGACGATGGACCCGCACGCAGTGAACTCTGCCGCCGTTCTGGGTTTTCTCAACAATGTCTACGAGGGGCTCGTGCGCCGGGGCAAGGACATGCGCATAGAGCCTGCCCTGGCCGTAAGCTGGGAGCAGATCGGCGATGGCGAAGGCTGGCGGTTCAACCTGCGCGAAGGTGTCACCTTCCACGATGGCAGTACCTTTGACGCGCAGGACGTTCTGTTCAGCTATCAGCGTGCCTCGGACGAGGTGGCGGATACCCGCAGCTGGTTCGCGCCGATCAGCGAGGTGAAGGTGGTCGATGACTACACGGTCGATTTCTTGACCTCGGCCCCGAACCCGCTGTTCCCGTCCTCGATTGCCAACTGGATGATCATGGATCAGGGCTGGGCCGAAGCCAATGAGGCTACCCTGCCGGACAAGGAAACCGGCAACTACGCCACCCTCAACGCCAACGGCACCGGGGCTTTCCGGGTCACAGCGCGCGAGCCGGGTTTGCGCACTGTACTGGAACCTTTTGACGGTTGGTGGGATGAGGCCGCGCACAATATCACCCGGGCCGAGTTCACCCCGATCCAGAACCCCGCCACCGCCGTTGCCGCCTTGCTGTCCGGCGATGTGGACATGATCAACCCGGTACCCATTCAGGACGTGGCGCGGTTGCAGGGCAGTGATGACGTGGACGTCATTCAGGGCATCGAGGCGCGCGTGATCATGCTGGGCTTCGATCATCAGGCCGAGGCGCTGAAATACACCGACGATGCGGGAAAGCCGAACCCGTTTAGGGATGCCCGCGTGCGTCAGGCCATCGCCAAGGCCGTGAACGTCGACGCAATCCTTGCCACCATCATGCGCGGCAATGCCGAGGCTGCGTCGCAACTGGTCAGCCCGGTGATGAGCGGGTATTCGCGGGCCAATTCGGAACGGCCCGCCTTCGATATCGAAGCCGCAAAGGCGCTGCTGGCCGAGGCAGGGTATGCGGATGGGTTCTCATTCGGTCTGAAATGCCCCAATGACCGCTATCTGAACGATGAGGCGGTCTGTCAGGCCGTTGTCAGCATGCTGGCCCAGATCGGGGTCACGGCGGAACTCGACGCGATGCCCGTGCGCAACTACTGGCCGGAACTGCGCGAGGACAAGTACGACATGTATCTGTTGGGCTGGAGCCCTGGCACTTTTGACGCGGAGCACCCGGTGCGGTTCCTCGTGGCGACCCCGAACGAAGAAAAGAAACTGGGCAGCTGGAATTTCGGAGGTTTCTCGAACGCGCGGATCGACGAGCTGCTGCCGCTGATCCAGTCCGAACTGGATGCGGATAAACGGCAGGCCATGCTGGATGAGGTCGCCAAGATAATTCAGGACGAACAGGTCTATGTGCCGCTTTACGTCACGCCGCTGGTTTGGGGGAAGGGCAGCAATATCGATCTGACGCAACGCCCGGATGACTTTTTCATCCTGCGCTGGGTGACGGTCAACTGACGACCCCAGGTAACGGCCCCGGTTCCGGTTTCTTTTGCCAGCGGTGCCTTGACCATCTGCTGCGCCAGGGCTTAGACGGACCGATCAATGGGGAGAACGCATGTTCGCATTTATTGTCCGAAGGATGTTCCAGTCCGTGATCGTTTTGCTGGTCGTGGGTCTGGTTGCCTTTTCGATGTTCCGGTTTGTCGGCGATCCGATCGACAACATGCTGGGTCAGGAACGCACGCAGGCCGATATCGACAGGCTGAGAACCGAACTTGGCCTGGATCAGCCCTTTCCGGTTCAGTATTTCAAGTTCCTGCAGGGGGCCGTGCAGGGGAATTTCGGTGTCTCATACCGACAGGGCCGTCCGGTCTCGACGATCATAGCCGAACGCGCGCCCGCGACGCTGGAACTGGCCTTTGTGTCCGGGTTTCTGGCGATCACCATGGGCATCGCGCTGGGTGTGTTCACCGCGATCCGACGACAGGGGATCGCGGCCAATGTCATCATGACCGTCAGTCTGATCGGAGTATCGCTTCCGACCTTCCTGATCGGGATATTGCTGATCTACATCTTCTCGGTCGAACTGGATCTTCTGCCCAGTTTCGGCAGAGGGGAAACCGTGATGATAGGGGGGTGGTCAACCGGATTCCTGACCGCCTCGGGCCTTAAGGCCCTGATATTGCCCGCAATCACGCTGGGCCTGTATCAGATGACCCTGATCATGCGGCTGGTCCGTTCTGAGATGCTGGAAGTCTTACGCGCCGATTACGTCCGCTTTGCCCGCGCACGCGGGTTGTCGGACCGGGTGATCAATTTCCGGCACGCGCTGAAGAACACTCTGGTCCCGGTGATCACCATCACCGGTCTGCAACTGGGCTCGATCATCGCCTTTGCCATCATCACCGAGACGGTGTTTCAGTGGCCCGGCGTGGGCCTGCTGTTCATCAACGCGATTCAGTTCGTCGATATCCCCGTAATGGCCGCCTATCTGATGCTGATTTCGGTCATGTTCGTGGCGATCAACCTGATCGTGGATCTGCTTTACTATGCCATCGACCCGCGCCTGCGCGTCGACGCGAGGGCCACATGACCGATACGCCTGTAACCCCCAAAGCACCGGCCCAATCGCGCTTTGCGAAATTCTGGGACAGCGATTTCGCCTGGTCCTTCCGCCACTCTCCGGTGGCGGTGATCGCCACGCTGGTGGTTGTAGTCCTTGTGCTGGCGGCCATTTTTGCGCCGCTGATCGCGCCCTACAATCCGTTCGATCCGGCCACTTTGAACCTGATGAACGGCTTCACCCCGCCCGGCACACCCAACGCCTTTACGCAAGAGACGTTCCTGCTGGGCACCGACGATCAGGGCCGCGATGTGTTTTCGACCATCCTCTATGGCCTGCGCATTTCGCTGTTCGTGGGGTCGGCCGCGGTTCTGCTGGCGATGATCATCGGCGTGATCCTGGGGCTGGTCGCGGCCTATTTCGGCGGCTGGGTCGAAACGCTGATCATGCGCATTGCCGATGTGCAACTGACCTTCCCGGCCATTCTGGTCGCCATGCTGATCTTTGGCATCGCCAAGGGTGTCACGCCGCCGGAATACCGCAACGAGATGGCGATCTACGTGCTGATCGTCGCAATCGCCCTGTCCGACTGGGTGCAGTTCGCCCGTGTCGTACGTGGCGCGGCGCTGGTGGAAAAGAACAAGGAATATGTGCAGGCCGCGCGCCTGATCGGGCGCGGGTCGATCCCGATCATGTTCCGGCACATCCTGCCCAACGTCCTCAGCCCGGTTCTGGTGATCGCCACCATCTCGCTGGCGCTAGCGATCATTGCCGAAGCGACGCTGAGCTTTCTGGGCGTTGGCGCACCGCCGACGCAGCCCTCGCTGGGCACGCTCATTCGCATCGGGCAAGGGTTCCTGTTCTCGGGCGAATGGTGGATCCTGTTCTTCCCGGCCTGCACCCTTTTGGCGCTGGCCTTGTCGGTCAACCTGCTGGGCGATTGGCTGCGCGACGCTTTGAACCCCAAACTGCGGTGATTTTATGAGCCTTCTTACGATTCAGGACCTCACCGTCGAGTTCCCGACCCGCCGGAAACTGTTCACTGCCGTGGACCATGCCAGCCTCTCGGTCGAGCCGGGCGAGATTCATGGTCTGGTTGGCGAATCCGGGGCCGGGAAATCCACCATCGGCGCGGCTGTTATGGGGCTGCTCGAACGTCCCGGACAGATCGCCAGTGGTCAGATCAAGCTGGGTGGTGATCAGATCAGCGGGCTGGATGCGGATGCGATGCGCGGGCTGCGCGGCAAGAAGATCTCGATGATCTTTCAGGACCCTCTGACCTCATTGAACCCGCTGTTCACAGTACGCGAGCAACTGACCGAAACCATCCTGACCCATCTGGGCGGGTCCGAGGCCGAGGCCAATACCCGCGCGCGCGACCTGATCGACCGCGTCGGCATCCCTGACCCGGACACGCGGCTGGATCAGTATCCGCACCAGTTCTCGGGCGGGATGCGGCAGCGCGTGGTGATTGCGTTGGCGCTGTGCACCGAGCCGGACGTGATCATCGCGGACGAACCGACCACGGCGCTGGACGTATCGGTACAGGCGCAGATTCTGGACCTGATCAAGGAACTGGCCCGCGAACGTCAGGTCGGTGTCATCCTGATCACGCACGATATGGGCGTGATTGCCGATACGACCGACAAGGTGACGGTGATGTATGCGGGCAAGGTGGTCGAATCCGGCCCGACCGCGCAGGTCATGGGCCAGCCCAGCCACGAATACACCAAGTCGCTGATCGCCGCCGTGCCGCGCCCGACGCTGAAACTACACCGTTTCCCGCAGATCAGCTATGGCGGGCGCGAGACGCGATTTGCCATCGAAGACATGGCGCGTCACTGGCCCAAGGTGGACAATGACACCTCAAAGCCGGTGTTCGAGATCCGCAACCTGACCAAGAAGTTCCTGCAAAAACGCGGCCTGCTGCCCTGGGACCGCACCTATTTCACCGCTGTCGACAACGTGAGTTTCGACGTGCAGGCGGGCGAGGTGTTCGGCGTCGTGGGCGAGTCCGGTTCAGGCAAATCCACCGTCGCGCGGATGATCGCCGGGCTTTACCCGGTCGATGGCGGCACGATTACTTTCGGCGGGCAACTGGTCAGCGATCTGGGAAACAAGGCGGTGCAAGAGGAATACCGCAAGAACATCCAGATGATCTTTCAGGACCCCTATTCCTCGCTCAACCCCCGGATGCGCGTGGATGAGATTGTGGCTGAACCGATCCGCCATCACCGTCTGATGCAGGGCGCCGACATCAAGCGCCGGGTGGATGAGTTGCTGGATCAGGTCGGGCTGGGCCACGAGGCCGGGCTGAAATACCCGCATGAGTTTTCGGGCGGTCAGCGGCAGCGCATTTCCATCGCACGGGCGCTGGCTACACAGCCCAGATTCCTGATCTGTGACGAACCGACCAGCGCGCTGGATGTCTCGATTCAGGCGCAGATTCTGAACATCCTCAAGGACCTGCAGGAACATCTGGGCCTGACCATGCTGTTCATCAGCCACGACCTGCCGGTGGTCCGGCAGATGTGCGACCGGGTGGCGGTGATGAAGGCCGGGCAGATGGTCGAGATACAAGAAACTGACGCGCTGTTTGCCAACCCGCAGACGGACTATGCGCGCGAGCTGCTGCGGCTGATGCCCAAGCTTGACGATCTGTCGACCGAAGGTCTGGACGTCTAAAACGAAAAGCCCCGACGGTGAGCGTGACCTCAGCCGCCGGGGCCTTTCTTTCAGGTTAAGCCCTTAGAAATGGGCCGACTGCGTGCCTGCCGGTTTCTGCAGCGGCGGGGCGAACTTGGTCAGGTCGATCCCCTCAACGGCGGTCTTGTATTCCTCGACCGTCGGTGTTCTGCCCAAAATGGCCGAGAGCACCACAACCGGGGTCGAAGCCAGCAGAGACTCGCCTTTCTTCTCGGACGAATCCTCGACCACGCGCCCTTTGAACAGGCGTGTTGAGGTGGCAAGCACGGTGTCGCCTTTGGCCGCCTTTTCCTGGTTGCCCATGCACAGGTTACAGCCGGGGCGTTCCAGATACAGGATATTCTCGTACTCAGTGCGGGCCGCGGTTTTCGGCATGAAATCATCGAACTCGAAGCCCGAGTATTTCTGCAGAACTTCCCAGTCGCCCTCGGCCTTCAGCTCATCGATGATGTTGTAGGTCGGCGCGGCCACGACCAGCGGGGCGTTGAACTCGACACTGCCATTGGCCTTTTCCAGATTCTTCAGCATCTGCGCGACAATCTTCACATCACCCTTGTGAACCATGCAGGAGCCGACGAAGCCAAGATCGACCTTCTTCTCGGCCGCATAGTAGGAAATCGGCCGGATCGTATCGTGGGTGTAGCGCTTGGAGATATCGGCGTTGTTCACATCCGGGTCGGCGATCATCGGCTCGTTGATCTCATCAAGATCGACGACAACCTCGGCGCTGTATTTGGCGTTGGAGTCGGGGGCCAAAGCGGGTTTGTCGCCGGACTTGATCTCGGCAATCCGCCGATCGGCAATGTCGATCAGGCCCTGCAGGGTCTGGTTGTCATTCTCCATGCCCTTTTCGATCATGATCTGGATGCGGCTTTTGGCGATTTCCAGCGATTCAATCAGCGTTTCGTCTTCCGAGATGCAGATCGACGCTTTCGCCTTCATCTCGGCGGTCCAGTCGGTGAAGGTGAACGCCTGATCGGCCAGCAGGGTGCCGATATGCACCTCGATCACGCGGCCCTGAAAGACGTTTTCGCCGAATTGCTTCAGCATCTGTGCCTGCGTTGCGTGGACCACATCGCGGAAATCCATGTGGTCGGCCATGGTGCCCTTGAAGGTCACTTTCACCGATTCCGGGATCGGCATCGTTGCCTCACCGGTTGCAAGCGCCAGAGCCACGGTGCCCGAGTCCGCCCCGAAGGCCACGCCTTTCGACATCCGCGTATGCGAGTCGCCGCCGATGATGACGGCCCAGTCATCCACCGTGATGTCGTTCAGCACCTTGTGGATCACGTCCGTCATCGAATGATAGACGCCCTTGGGGTCGCGCGCGGTGATCAGGCCGAACTTGTGCATGAAGCTCATGAGTTTCGGGATGTTCGCCCGCGCCTTCGCGTCCCAGACCGATGCCGTGTGACAGCCCGACTGATACGCGCCATCAACAGTCGGAGAGATGACCGTGGCGGCCATCGCTTCCAGTTCCTGCGAGGTCATCAGGCCGGTCGTGTCCTGCGAGCCCACGATATTGACCTTGACCCGCACATCGGAACCCGCGTGCAGAACCGCACCATCAGTGACGCCAACGGCGTTTTTGTTGAAGATTTTCTCGACCGCCGTCAGGCCCTGATCCTGGTGCGAAACCTCTCGGGCCGGTGCAAAGGCCGATTTCAGTTCCACGCCCAGCGTTTCGGCCGCAAATGCCTGCAGCTTTTTGCCGAAGACAATCGCATAAGACCCGCCGGCCTTTATGAACTCGACCTGCTGCGGCGTGAACGCCGAGGAGACATCCACAAGCTCTTCGTCACCGGCTTCGTTGCACAGTGTCTTGTCCTTGGTGTTGATGGTCAGAATGGTCCCGGTCTCGACCGTGTATTTCTGCTCAAGGACCGGATTGTCGTCATTGTTCAGGATCGGGTTGCCCTCGGAATCCACCTTTTTGACCCAGTTCTTCAGGTCGATCCCGATGCCGCCGGTCACGCCCACGGTGGTCTGGAAGATCGGAGAGATCCCGTTGGTGCCCGCCACGATCGGCGCGATATTGACGAAGGGCACATAGGGGCTGGCCTGCTTACCGGCCCAGAGCGCCACGTTGTTCACCCCCGACATTCGCGATGAGCCGACGCCCATCGTGCCCTTTTCGGCGATCAGCATCACGCGCTTGTCCGGATGCTGCAGCTTGAGCGCTTGGATTTCCTGCTGCGCCTTCTCCGAAATGAAGCACTTGCCATGCAGTTCCCGGTCGGACCGCGAATGCGCCTGACCGCCCGGCGACAGCAGATCGGTCGAGATATCGCCTTCGGCGGCGACATAGGTCACAACCTTGATCTCTTCGTCCACATCCGGAAGCTTGGTGAAGAATTCTGCCTTGGAATAGCTGTCCAGCACGTCCTTCGCCACCGGGTTCCCGTCGGCATAGGCCGCCTTGAGCCGGTCTGTGTCGGCATCATACAGGAACACCTGCGTTTTCAGAACCTCGGCGGCCTGTTCGGCGATGGCCAGATCGTCGCCCAGGGCCAGATCCAGCAGAACCTCGACCGAGGGGCCGCCTTTCATGTGTGACAGCAGCTCAAACGCAAAAGCGGGCGTGATCTCGGCAACTTGGGCGTCGCCCAATGCGATCTCTTTCAGAAACTGCGCCTTTTCACCTGCGGCGCTGGTTGTGCCGGGCAGGGTGTTGTAGATGAAATGCTTCAGCGAGTCCGCCCGGTGCGCTTTCCCGGTGTCCTTGATCTGCGCGATGATCTCTTTCACCAGCGCGCCGTCATCGATGGGCTTGGGGTGCAGCCCCTGTTCCTTGCGGGTTTCGATCTCGGTTAAGTAGTCTGTATAATGGCTCATGGCTATCCCGACGTGTAAGCGTTGAATCAGGCGAGAGCGCCGGGCGCAAAGGGGGTTCGCGGGTCCGGCCAAACTCATTGTATGCGGCGGTATACTAATTTTCTGCAGGTTGCAATACACCCGGCAGTGGCATGTTGCCCCATCTGGATATGTGGGGACCGGGGCGGTTCAGTAAATCAGGTTCAGGGTCAGCAGAGAGACGATCAGGAACACAATGGTCATCACCCCGCCCGAGCGGACAAAGTCCATCACCTTGTACCCCGCCGGGCCCATGATCAGCGCATTCACCTGATGCGTCGGGATGATGAAACTGTTCGAGGTCGAGATCGCGACAGTCAGCGCAAACACCGCCGGGTTGCCCCCGGCGGCAACCGCGATGGACACCGCAAGCGGCACCAGCAGAACGGTGGCCCCGACATTCGACATCACCAGCGAAAACGCGGTGGCCAGAATGGCGACACCGGCCTGAAGCGACCAGATCGGCCAGCCATCCAGAATGACCATGATCTGCTGCGCAATCCACGCCGCGGTGCCGGTGTTCTGAACCGCTTGCCCTAACGGGATCAGGCAGGCCAGCAGGAACACGGTATTCCATCCAACGGCGCGATACGCCTCGTCCACGCTCAGCACGCGGGTCAGCATCATGCCCGCAGCGCCGGTCAGCAGGCACAGTGACAGCCGGACATCGGTGAACAGGATCAGCGACAGGGAGATGGCGAAAAAGGCCAGCGCCCAGCCGACTTTCTGCGGCCGCAACTCATCCTGCGGGAAATCTGTCGTGACCACCACGAAATCCGGGTCGCGCTTGATCCGCATCAGGTTGTCCCATCGCGTATGGGCGACCAGCATGTCGCCCGCGTGAAACTTCTCGAGCCCGATCTGGGTGGAGTGGTGGTCTTCGGTCTCGACATGGCTCAGCGTTTCCTCGCCCCGGTGAATGGCCAGCAGCGACATGCCATAGGTTTTGCGAAACAGCAGCTCGCGCGGGCATTTTCCGATCAGCTTGCTGTCGGGGGTGACCACGACCTCGGCAATACCGGCATTGGTGGGCGCAAACTCTTCGACGAAGATATCCAGGTCCGGCAGGACGGTCAGGCCGAATTTCTTGGCAAACTCCTCGACCACCCAACGGCGGCCGATGATGGCCAGGCGGCAGGGGGCGGCGATTTCCGCCGTCAGAACCTGAACCATCGAGGTTTTGCCGCGATAGAAGGTCGAGATGATGTACAAGTGGTTTTCATGGTTGATATCCGCCAGAACCTGACCCACCAGTGGGCTGTCGGCGGGTACGACGACCTCGAACACATCCGCGTTCAACCCGTAGACCCGTTGCAGGTATTCCTGCGTGCCCTGACCGGTGCCGGTATTGTCTGTCCCGTCATCGCCCGGTAGAACCCAGCGGCCCAGCAGCAGGAAATACGCGATCCCCGACAGGATCAGCACAACGCCGATCGGGGTGACAGCAAACAGCCCGAAGGGTTTCATTTTCTGGCCGTCGGGCAGCCCGTCATTTGCCGTCTGGATCAGGTCATTCAGCAGGATCAGCGGCGAGGACCCGACCATGGTCATCGTCCCGCCCAGAATGGCGCAGAAGCCCATCGGCATCAGCAGCCGAGACAGCGGTATGCCCGAGCGCGACGAAATCCGGCTGACGACCGGCAGGAACAGGGCCGCGGCCCCGACATTCTGCATGAAGGATGAAATCACGCCCACGGTTCCCGATATGATGGGCAGAACCCGGCTTTCGGACGTGCCGCCATATTTGAGGATAACTGCCGCCACCTTGTTCATGATGCCGGTCTTGTCCAGACCCGCACCCACGATCATGACCGCGATGATCGAGATCACCGCGTTCGAGGCAAACCCGTCGAACAGATGCGGCACGTCGGCAAGGTTTTCCAGCCCAGGTGCGTAACTGAGCAGACCGATGAGCACCAGAACCAGAATGGCAGAGAGGTCAATTCTGACGATTTCGGACACGAACAGGAAGACGGTAAAGGCCAACAGCGCGCAAACCACACCCATCTCGAACGTAAAGGTCACGTATTCCACTAAATTCACCGGGACTTAAAGCTTGGATTAAAAGAAACAATTAGACTATCGCGTTTGGATTGTCATGAAGTTTCGTTTTTGCCTGTCTGCGCGAAACATAATTTCCCTTTGGCGCAAGAGCCAGTTTCGCGCGCGCCCTGTACTATGAACCGTGTTTGCCGGGACCGCAGAAAGGCGACCCTAAGGATTGTTCTCGGCTCAGCCCAGTGACAGGCGCAGAATGTCTGCCACCCGTTCTCCGATCTGCGAAGCCTCGGAGCTTCGGGGGCCCGCGATATTCAGCGCCGCAATGGGGTGAGAGTCCAACCATGCACGTATCTGTCGGGCGCAGGTCTCTGCCCCCTCCCGAACATCGACGATCAGACAGGGCTTTCCGGTCTCTTCCGCGAATTCCACCGTCAGTTGGGTGCCGGGGCTCGGCGATCCGTCTGAAAAGACCAGCAGCGCATCGCAGGATTGGACATTGAGCCGTGTACGCTCGCTGACATCCTCGGACTGTGTTTCAACCAGACCGCTGAAATGATCGGGGATTCGGCCCGCCTCATTCATGCGGCCCCTGGGCACCCAACCGCCATAGGGGATGCCGTTCTGGCGCGCAAATTGCAGCGCCGCCAGATCAACCCCGGTTTGTCCGCCCGTCATTATCTTCACGTCGCCTGCGCAGCTCCCTTTTGATGATCGGAAATCATCGGTTCTGCATCATAGCAGACCACAGTCCGAATTTCTCGCTCGCCCGCCTGTGCGAGTGGTCAACGGCAAAGCGCCGCAATGCGGACCACTTGAGCGTATAGTGATTTGCTTTAGCATGCCCGCTGAACCGGCTGATTGCGCTCAGGGGGAAGGCGGTGCACCGAATTCACCAGTTGATCGAGGGCAAGGCAGCCTCGGATCTGGCTGTCATCGACCATGACGGCGCGCGCCTCAGCTATGGGAATCTGTCGGATGCAGCGCGTGCGGCGCAGGCTTTGCTTGGGGCCCATGGCGTGCGTCCGGGGGACCGGGTGGTGGTGTTGGCCGAGAATTGCGCGACCTATGCGATGGTCATTCTGGCGCTGAGCCTGCTGGATGCCTGGATCGTCCCCCTCAACGCCCGCGCGACCGAGCACGAGGCGGACACCCTGATCGCCCATTGCAGCGCGCGCTGTGTGATCTGTACTTCGGATGTCTCGGATTCGGCAAGGGCCCATGCCGCGCGGTTGGCTGCGACCGAGATCGGGCGATTACCCTGCGGCGCACTGGTGGCCTCGCCCGTCCGCGAGGCTGAGGTTGAGCCGGTCGAACACGGGGCCGGGCAGGTGGCGGCGGTGCTTTACACCTCGGGTACAAGCGGAACACCCAAAGGGGTGATGCTGACGCATGACAACCTGTTATGTGCGGCCAATGCCTCGATGAAGCGGCGACAGGCGACGGCGGCGGATCAGGCCCTGGCTGTATTGCCCGGCACGCATGTCTTCGGGTTCTCCTCGATCATCCTCACGACCTTTCTGGCCGGGTGCAGCCTGCGCTTTCAGCCCCGGTTCGACCCGGCCCTTGTGATCGACGCGCTGCAGAACGGCGCCACGATGCTGTCCGGCGTGCCGCAGATGTTTGCGCTGATCCTGACGCATTGCAAAGACAACGGCATCGACCGGATTGAGACCCGTCTGCGCTATATGTCCTCGGGCGGGTCGCCGCTTGATCCAAGCTGGAAACGCCGGGTCGAGCAGATCTTTGGCCTGCCCATTCACAATGGCTATGGCCTGACCGAAGGATCGCCGGGGATTGCCACCACCGAGGTTGAAAACCCTCCGCAGGACGATTGTGTCGGTCCCCCACTGCCCGGGATCGAGGTTCGGCTGGACCGCCCCGGCGCGGATGGTGTCGGCGAATTGCTGGCGCGCGGTCGGAACATCATGAAGGGCTATTACCGGAACCCCGAAGCCACCGCCGAAGTTTTCACGGCGGATGGCTTCCTGCGCACCGGCGATCTGGCGCGGATCGAAGCGGACGGGCGCATCTATATCGTGGGGCGCTGCAAAGAGGTCATCATCCATTCCGGTTTCAACGTCTACCCGCCCGAAGTCGAGGCCGCGCTGAACGCCCACCCATCGGTCACGCAGGCCGCCGTGGTTGGCCGCGCCCGCGACGGGAATGAAGACGTACTGGCCTTTGTGACCCTGCGCGCCCCGGCGACGGCGACGGAGTTGAACGCGCATCTGGGTCACGCACTGGTGGGTTACAAAATCCCCCATCACATCGTGATTGCCGAGCAATTGCCCGAGGCGGCAACCGGGAAAATCCTGAAACACCAGCTGGTCGAAGCTTTCGCGGAGGAACTGGCGCAACTGGATCAAAAGGTTCAGAGTGCTTGATGCGTACATCTATGACGGGCTGCGCAGCCCCTTTGGCCGTCACGCCGGGGCTTTGGGGGCGGTGGAAACGCTCAGGCTGAGCCTTGGGCATATGTGATTGATAAACAGGAGAACTTTATGACCGCGGTTGAAATTCGCAAAGAAGGCGCGGTGGCGCTGGTCAAAATCGACAACCCGCCGGTCAACGCGGCAGGCTATGACGTGCGGATCGGGCTGGTGAACGCGGTGCGTGACTTGGCCGGGGATGATGCGGTCAAGGTCATCGCGCTTTATGCGGCGGGGCGGACCTTTGTGGCCGGGGCCGATATTCGCGAATTCGGCCAGCCGCCGAAACAACCGATCCTGCCCGAAGTGTGCGAGGTCCTTGAAGCCAGCGCCAAGCCCATCGTCTGCGTTCTGCACGGCACAACCTTGGGCGGCGGTCTGGAAATCGCCTTAAGCTGTCAGGCGCGGGTCGGGATCAAGGGGCTGAAACTGGGCCTGCCCGAAGTCAATCTGGGCCTGCTGCCCGGCGCGGGCGGCACCCAGCGTCTGCCGCGTCTGGTCGATGGGACCACCGCGTTGACCATGATCACCTCGGGCAAACCGATCCCGGCTGAGGCGGCGCTGCAGGCCGGTCTGCTGGATGACCTGCAGGATGGCGACCCCGAGGCGGTTGCTCTGGCCGCCGGTCAGCAGGTGCTGGACGGCACGCTGAAACCCCGCGTGACGGCTGAACTGAGCAACCGCATCACCGCTGACGAACTGGCCGCGTTTCGCGCCAAGGCCAGGGGTGAGGTCACCGACCGCGCGCTGAAAGCGGCAGAGGCAAGCAACCTGCCGCTGGCCGAGGGGCTAAAGGCGGAACGCGCCCTGTTCATGGAAGCCATGGGCAGCAACGCCCATAAGGGCCTGAAACACGCCTTTTTCGCCGAACGCGCCGTGGCGCATATCCCCGAGGCAGGGGCCGAGGCGCGCGATCTGACCTCGGGCGGGGTGATTGGCGGCGGCACCATGGGCTCGGGCATCGCCACCGCGATGCTGCTGGCCGGGATGCCCGTCACCCTGATCGAGATGGAAGAGGACCGCGTTGCCTTTGCCCGCGACACGATCACCAAAAACCTCGACGGTGCGGTGAAGCGCGGCAAGCTGTCCGAGGCGCAGCGCGATGCGGCGCTGGGCACGCTCACCTGCACCACCGATATGGCAGCGCTGGGGGAAGCGGATGTGGTGATCGAGGCGGTGTTCGAATCCATGGACGTCAAGCGGCAGGTCTTCGGCGCGCTGGATCAGGTCTGCAAACCGGGGGCTATTCTGGCGACCAACACCTCGTATCTGGACGTGAACGAGATCGCCGCGACCACCTCGCGCCCGCAGGATGTGATCGGGTTGCATTTCTTCTCGCCCGCCCATGTGATGCGCCTGCTCGAGGTCGTGGTGGGCAAGCAGACCGCCCCCGAAATCGTCGCTACCAGCTTCAGACTGGCAAAAAAACTGCGCAAGATCGCCGTGCGGTCCGAGGTCTGCGACGGGTTCATCGGCAACCGCATTCTGGCGCATTACCGCAAATCTTCGGCCTATATGCAGCTGGACGGCGCGCCGTTCGAACAGATCGACCAAGCGCTCGAGGCGTTTGGTTTTGCCATGGGCCCCTTCGCGGTTTCCGATCTGGCCGGGCAGGATATCGGCTGGGCCACGCGCAAGCGTCAGGCCGCGCTCCGCCCGGCCGAGGAACGCTATGTCGAGATCGCCGACCGTATCTGCGAACAGGGCTGGTTCGGGCGCAAGACCGGGAAAGGCTTCTATATATACGACGGCAAGTCCCGCAGCGTGAACCCTGCGGTGGCCGACTATGCGCAGGCGGAACGCGAGGCCAAAGGCATCACCGCCCGCAGCTTCACCGATCAGCAGATCGTCGACCGCTACATGGCCGCGATGGTGTCCGAGGCGGCGCGGGTGGTCGAAGAAAAGATCGCCCTGCGCCCGATCGATGTGGATGCGGTGTTCCTGTTCGGCTACGGCTTCCCCCGTCACTGGGGCGGCCCGCTGCAATATGCCGATATCACCGGGCTGGATGTTCTGGTCCGCCGGATCGAACAATACGCGCGGGAAGATCCCCATTACTGGCAGGTTCCCGCCCTGCTGCGCGAACTGGCCGAGGCGGGCAAGTCCTTTGACGATCTGAACAAGGGAGGCTGAGGATGGACCTGCGTTTCACTCGGGAAGAAGAGGCATTCCGCGCCGAAGTGCGCGCCTTTCTGGCCGAGAATCTGCCGGAAGACCTCGCCCGCAAAGGCCGCAATTCCGAGCCGCTGACAAAAGCCGAGATGGAGGGCTGGCACGCAAAGCTGAACGCGCGGGGCTGGCTGGCCGTGACATGGCCGGTTGAATATGGCGGCACCGGATGGGGCGCGGTCGAGCGGCACATCTTCGAAGAAGAATGTGCGCTGGCCAACGCGCCGCGCATCGTGCCCTTTGGTCTGAACATGCTGGGTCCGGTGCTGATCAAGTTCGGGTCCGACGCCCAAAAGGCCGATATTCTGCCGCGCATTCTGGATGGCTCGGACTGGTGGTGCCAAGGCTATTCGGAACCCGGCGCGGGGTCGGATCTGGCCAGCCTGAAAACCCGCGCGGTGCGGGACGGCGACGACTACGTGATCAACGGCCAGAAAACCTGGACCACATTGGGGCAATACGCCAACCGGATTTTCTGTCTGGTGCGCACCTCGACCGAGGGCAAGCCGCAGGAAGGCATCAGTTTCGTTCTGGTCGACATGGACGCGCCGGGCGTCGAGTTGCGTCCGATCAGGCTGCTGGAGGGCGGGCATGAGGTGAATGAGGTGTTTTTTACCGATGTCCGCGTCCCCGTGACCAATCTGGTGGGCGTGGAAAACAAGGGCTGGACCATCGCCAAATACCTGCTGACCCATGAACGCACCAATATCGCGGGCGTGGGCTTTTCGGCGCGCGATCTGGAAAAACTCAAAACCCTGTCGCAGCGGCTACTCCGGGGCGGCAAACCATTGGCGCAGGACCCGCTGTTTGCTGCGGAACTCGCCGAGGTTGAGATTGACCTTGAGGCGCTGCGTGTGATGAACCTGCGCATGTTGTCGGCGGCCCGCGAAGGCGCTGCCTCCGGGGTGCAAAGCTCGATGCTGAAAATCAAGGGCACGGTGATCCGGCAGCGGATTTTGGCGTTGACCCGTTCGGCTCTCGGGGCGGCGGCGACCCCGTTTCCCGCCGAAGACCTGCCCGAAAATGCGCTGACCGTACCGGAAGAGGCTGCGCGGTCCGCCGCCACCTATTTCAACCATCGCAAGCTGTCGATCTTTGGCGGATCGAATGAGATTCAGCGCAACATCATCGCCAAAGACCTGTTCGGGGGCTGACCGATGGATTTCACCCTGACCGAAGACCGCCAGATGCTGTCGGACACCCTGCGGCGCTATCTGGCGGAGCAATATGGTTTCGAGACCCGCAATGGCGTGATCGGCACCTCCCCCTATCATTCGCCTGCCAAATGGGCTGAATTGTCTGACCTCGGCCTGATCGGGGCCTTCCTGTCCGAACGGCAGGGCGGGTTCGGAGGCGCAGGTTTCGACATCACCACCGTGTTTCAGGAACTGGGCCGGGGGCTTTGCCCTGAACCGATGCTTGCGGCGCTGATGAGTGTCCGCGCCGCTGCCGATTGCGGTGCGGATGAACTGGTTGAACAGATGATTGCGGGTACAAAACGCCTGCCGCTGGCCGTGTTCGAGCCGGAGGCAGAAAGCCTGCCGCTGATCCGCGCCAGCGCCGACCGGTCCGGGGATGGCTGGGTTCTGAACGGCCGCAAATCGGTGGTCTACGGCCTGCCCGGTGCCGATGGCGCGCTGGTCGCCGCGCGTTCCGGCGCTGGCATAGGCCTGTTTCTGGTCGAAAGGCCCGAGACCATCGACTATGCCATGATCGACGGCGGAGGTGCGGGCGACTTGATCCTCGACGCCACCCCGGCGACCTGCCTGAACGAGAATGCCGGTGACATCATCGAAGCGGCGCTGGATGCGGGCCGTCTGGCGCTTTGTGCCGAGGCGGTGGGCGTGATGGAGGTATTGGTCGACATGACGGTCGATTACCTCAAACAACGCAGGCAGTTTGGCCGCCCCATCGCAAGCTTTCAGGCGCTGCAGCACCGAATGGTGGATATGGCGATCGAGCTTGAACAATGCCGGTCGATCACCATTCTGGCGGCCAGCAAACTGGACACGGATGAGGCCGGAACGTATATCGCCATGGCCAAGAACCTGATCGGGCGCGCGGGGACGCTGATCGCCGAGGAGAGCATCCAGCTTCATGGCGGAATCGGTATGACGTGGGAGTATCCCGCATCGCACTATGCCAAACGTCTGGTGATGATCGACCACCAGCTGGGCGACCGCTATGCGCAGTTGCAACGTGTGATGGCCGCCGGTCCGCACAGCTGAGACACGCAGCGGCACAGGATTGCCGCAACGGCACGATTGAAGCAGAGACAAAGCCCCGGCACGGTATCCGCTGTGGAAGGGACCAAATGATTTTCGACTATGTGATCGTTGGGGGCGGCTCGGCTGGCTGTGTGCTGGCGCGCCGTCTGACCGAAGCCCCCAATGTCAGTGTCTGCCTGCTGGAAGCGGGCGGCGGCGGCAACGGGCTGCTTGTTCGCATGATGCTGGGCGGGGCTCTTATGATCCAGAACAGGCCGGTTCAGATCAACAACTGGTGCATGGTGTCTGTGCCGCAGCCGGGCCTGAACGGGCGCACGATCTATCAGCCGCGCGGCAAGGCGCTGGGCGGGTCCAGCGCGATCAATGCCGCGCTCTATGTGCGCGGTCAGCGGCAGGATTACGACGATTGGGCCAATCTGGGCAATGAGGGCTGGGATTGGGGCAGCCTGCTGCCCTATTTCAAAAAGTCCGAAAACAACCAGCGCGGTGGCGATGCCGACCATGGCGCTGATGGCCCGCTGCAGGTGTCGGACCAGCAGGACCCGCGCGAAATATCCCATGCCTTTGTCGAGGCCGCCACCCGCCTGCAACACCGCCGCACCGACGATTTCAATCGCGGCGATCAGGAGGGCGTGGGCCTCTATCAGGTGACGCAGTTCCACGACCGGAACAAGAATGGCGAGCGCTGCTCGGCTGCTGCAGCCTATCTGTTCCCGGTGATGGCGCGTCCGAACTTGACGGTGATCACCCGCGCCTTGGTGAAACGCATACTGACCGAGGGCAAGCGGGCGACCGGCGTGCTGTACCAGCACAAGGGCAGGGATGTTCAGGTCAAGGCCCGGCGCGAGGTGCTGCTGAGCGCGGGCGCGCTGAAATCACCGCAAATCCTGCAGCTTTCGGGCATCGGCAGCGGCGAGGATCTGGCGCGACTGGGCATCGACGTGGTGCAGGACCTGCCGGGCGTGGGCCGGAACCTGCAGGACCATCTGGACTTCTCGCTGTCCTTCCGCAGTACATACCGGGACAATCTGGGCCTTAGCGCCTGGGGCGGGTTGAACCTGATGCGCCACTTCTGGCGCTGGGGCCGGGATGGCAAGTCGATGGCGGCCTCGCCCGTGGCCGAAGCCGGTGCTTTCCTGAAAACCTCCTCGGATCTGGACCGCCCGGATATTCAACTGCATTTCATGATGACCATCGTCGAGGACCATTTGCGCAAGCTCTATTGGGGGCACGGCTATAGTTGCCACATATGCAAGCTGCGCCCCGACAGCCGGGGGCGCGTGTTCCTGCACAGCGCCGATCCCTTTGCGATGCCGGGGATCGATCCCGGTTTCCTGAGCGATCCGCGCGATCTTGAGACCTTGATCAAGGGCGTGAAGATCACCCGCGAGATTATGAAGGCCCCGCCGCTGGTCGATTACGAACTGTCCGAGATGCACGGCACCGTTGCCGTCAAAACGGACGCTGACTGGGAAAAGCACATACGTGCCCGGGCAGATACGATCTATCACCCGGTGGGATCGTGTAAAATGGGCGTGGATGAGATGGCCGTGGTCGATCCGCAACTGCGTGTGCGCGGGATCGAGGGGTTGCGCGTGGTCGATGCCTCGATCATGCCGAACCTGATTTCGGGCAACACCAACGCGCCGACAATGGCGATTGCCGAAAAGGCCGCCGATCTCATCCGGTCGGCGTGATGGCATTGATCCGTTAGAAAAAATAAGGGGCTGGCCGAGGGGGGGTATGGGCGCCAGCCCCTTTCTAGTTGAACCGGTTCGCAGGATGAACCGTCTGGTTTTTATGGGAAAATCAAATCAGACACCCGGTTTCAAGTTCGGCATGCAAGCCGCGCCTACCGTAAGGCGCTGGGGCTCAGCTTGCCTGCCCAGGCGCATGCATAATCCTCGAAATGTTCTGACCTTTTTTGACACAAGGCCGCCAGGGCGCAGGCGGCCCACATGGCAGCGACATATTCGGCCTCGTTCCGCTGCAAGCGGTTTGCATTCAGAACGGCCGTGTTCGCAGTCGATGGCTCGTGCACAGGTTTCCGTGTCCTTTCCGTCAGGCGACAATAAAGGTTGCAAGGAACCCGATCAGGATTGCGGTCGATGCCACTGAGAAATTCAGAAAATAGTCCAGCATTTTATCGTCCTCTCCCGTTCGTGCAGCGATGATCGCGAGACCATCACCCATACGACTGTCTGCTAGTTTGCAACAATCCAGTTGAATGCAGGGGAAACGTTTCGTTAACCTTCTGTTAATAATTCTCTATTTGCGAAGCTATTGCGTCGTGGCCGGATACATTGCCCCAAAAGCGCCTTGGTTCATCTGATTCCGGTTTGACCCGGCCTGCGTTCAACAGGCCGCCGATCCGCACAGGATATCATCGGCCCCAGAGGCCGCACCCCCCTCAGAAATAGCGAGTGTACACCGGCCCGGAATCGCGGTGGATTGGCGCAACACAGCTGCCAGCAACGTTACCGCCTGTCGCATCGCCTCTGAATGTGATGGGTGGGGTGAGGGGCTGGGTGAGGGGGTCTCGGCCAGCCCCTCATCTTAGGGGGTTACGGATTGTGTAAAGTGGTCCGTTGCCCGATGGATAGCAGCGGATTCGCCTCTGCGATATTGGGGGTTTCCCGTACATCTTTCGGATTGCGCACGCATTGGCAGCCGGCCAGCCCCTGTGGGGCCGGCCCCGGTGCAAAATCTCAGCCCTGAAAGTAGTGCCGGTACAGAACTTCCTGCATGTCGGATCGGCTGTGGCCAAGCTTTGCCAGCACTTTGTCCGACATCATGTCTACCTCGCGCTGCTTTCTTTTGTATTCCGCCGTTTTCTCGCGCCGCGCCCTTCTTTTCGCCGTTGAGAAGAAGCGCGATAAGTAACCGTTTTCGGTATTTGTATCTGCATAGGCCATCCCGGTATCCTCCTGTTTTCGTGACTGGCTGGGTTCAAGGCAGATATCGAGATTGGTGCTGAACCCCGCATGGCCTGCGGGTTAACCTTTTTTCAGCAAGCCGCGCTGGTCCGGGCCCGCATTTCGCTTTCCCGACTTAACCGCGTATCCTGTGGTCATTGGTTTCAATGAATTTTGACAGGGGCGGAGGGCGAACAATGCGGATTTTATTCAAACAGGGGCTGGTGATCTTCTGGCTCTTCTGGTGGGTCTTTGCCTTTCTGACGGACTTCATCGGCGGGCTGGAATTGCTGGGCCTGACATCGACCCCCTGGTTTGACGGCCAAAATTACCCGTTCTTGGTCAAGACGTTGGAACAGTTCGGCTCGACCACAGCGGTCAATGTCATCCTGTTTGTCGGAATTATTCTGTGGGCCTTGTTGTCCACGCTTCTGTTCGTCTTTGCCGCCATTACGCCTTATAGGCAGAAAGACAAATGGCTTCGCCGGGTCGATATCGCCTTTATCGTTTCGCTCGGCCTGTGGCTTGCGTTCTTTCTGGCGGATCAGACGGTGATGAATTTTGACCTTGAGGAGAACCATATGGTGCAGGGCGGGTTTCAACTGTTGTGTTATCTGACCATTCATTTGCTGCCGGACTGAGCCGGGATCCCGCAATCGTCAATGGAAAACGCCTGCCGCCGACCAATCGCGGTTTCCACGGCCAGACGAATGGATTACTGTCGGCGCGAACGGATCACAGGGACGGAGCCTCATGTCGCGCTTTGATGGATATTTCCTGCGGCAATTGCTGATTCTGTTCGGCTTTTTCACCCTGGTCCTTGTCGGGGTGTTCTGGATCACCCGCTCGGTCAGCCTGTTTGATCGCGTGATCAGCGGCGGGCAGTCCGCGATGGTATTTCTGGAATTTACCGCCCTGACCCTGCCGACGCTGGTGCGCACCGTCATGCCGATGGCGGTGTTTGCAGCTGCCGTTTACGCCACCAACCGCCTGAGCCGCGAAAGCGAGTTGACCGTGATGCTGGCCACCGGGTCCAGCCCGTGGCGTCTGGCGCGGGCCATCGTGCTGTTCGGTGTGGTGACCGGTCTGATGATGGCCATCATCAGTGTGTTTCTGCGCCCGGCCTCGGTAGAACAGCTTGAGGTACGGCAGGCCGAGGTCGCAGGCGATGTGACGGCGCAGCTTTTGAACGAGGGCGAATTCCTGCATCCGGTCGAGGGCGTGACCGTCTATATCGGGCGGATCGAGCTGGATGGTACCTTGCACGAGGTCTTTGTTTCGGACCGGCGCGATACGGAAAATGCCGTCAGTTATTCCAGCGCGACGGCCTATCTGGTCAACAACGACACCGGCATCCATCTGGTGATGGTGGACGGAATTGCCCTGCGGCTGGACAAACAGGGCAGAACCCTGTCGTCGACCCTGTTTCAGGACGCCTCGTACGACATTTCGGAACTGACCAATACCACCAGCATGGGCCGCCGCAGTCTTGAGGCGATACCGACGCTGGAATTGCTTCAGGACCGCGCCGCCGTCGCCGCGGCGGACGGGCATAGCGAGGGGCAGCTGGTCGAAGAACTGCATCAAAGGTTTTCCTGGATCGCCATCTGCATCGCCGTCGCTTTGGCAGGGTACTCGACCCTGATGCTGGGCAGCTTTTCGCGGTTCGGGCTGTGGCCGCAGATATTGGCGGCGTTCACAATTCTTGTGCTGCTGGAAGGTGTGCGGGGGTTTGTGTCGCCTGTCGTGATTGGCGATCCCAGGCTGTGGGGGCTTTTGTATCTTCCGGCGGTCATGGGCGTTCTGATATCCTGCTTGTTTCTGGTGGTCGCCGGGCGCCCGCTGTTGCCAGCAAGGCGGCGGGCCGAGGCCGTATCGTCGGCCTGACTCACCCGCGCAACTGGGTCAGGCAGGTCAGGATGTTGGCAAACTCCTCGCTGTCCTTTCGCACCACCAGATACAGCGGCAGCATCAGATCCCGCGCGCCGTCCAGACGCATCAGACTGCCCTCAGCCAGATGGCTGGCGATGACGTAATCCGGAAAATACCCGCATCCGCCACGTTTCAGCACATAGCGCAACGCCATCATGCAATTGCCCAGAAAGATCGTCTGTCCTGCCGCCCGCCGCGCCGTCGAGCGCACGTGATCCTGATAGACGTCGCCAAGCTCCAGATTGACAAACAGCGGGGCGTCTTCTGCGGTGCCGCCATCGGGCGTTCCGACAAGCGACAGGCGTTCCGGGGCAAGCTCATGACAGATCACCCGGCGGTCGGACGGTTTTTCGTGGGTCAGGGCGGCGTCCAGAACATGGGTCGCCACGGCCTCGGTCATGTTCAGGTCGTGGTCATAGTTCAGCGTCAGCAGCAGCTTGCCGAATTGCTGCTCGAAGCGCACCGCAAGATCGACCAGCAGCGGGTCCCAGATGCTAAGCTGCGCGCCCAGCCGCAGGGCGAGGCGGTCTTGCGTCTGCGCAGGCAGGTCGGTCGAGGCAAAGGACCACAGCGACAGCATCTGTTCCGCATAGGGTTTGAACTGCCGCCCGAACTCGGTCAGCGCCGTTCCGCCGGCCCCGCGGGTGAACAATTGCTTGCCGGTCTCGTCCTCGATCAGCCGAATGCGGGCGCTGACGGCGGTTTGGGTGACGTTGAGCTTCCGCGCGGCGGCGTGGAACCCGCCCGTATCAGCAACGCAGAGAAAGGTTTCAAGGGCTTTGATTTGCATGTCGAAAGTATTTTTTGATCGACCTGATAAAATCAATTCATTTTTTTGATTTAGCTATTTGCGGTATCCTGATTGCGGGAACCAGACCAAAGGACGCAGCCATGCTGGACAAAAGCCACAAGCCGACCTGGACCAGTTTTGAAGAGGCCACCAAAGCTGACTGGGACGCGGTGATGGAGTATGAAGAGGCGTACAATGCCGCCCTGCCAGACCGGATTCTGGACGCGATCCGCTCGCTGGATGAGGACTGGACGCCCTATCCGGTGAACCGCTACCAGCACAGCCTGCAGGCCGCGACCCGCGCCTATGAGGATGGTGCGGATGAGGAACTGGTCGTCGCAGCGCTGATCCACGACACCGGCGATATCCTGTCGCCCTACAATCACGGCGAGTTGTCAGCGGCGATGATGAAGCCCTATGTCAGCGAGAAAACCCATT
Source organism: Ruegeria sp. AK4 (assembly GCF_056541025.1). Taxonomy (NCBI): domain Bacteria; kingdom Pseudomonadati; phylum Pseudomonadota; class Alphaproteobacteria; order Rhodobacterales; family Roseobacteraceae; genus Ruegeria; species Ruegeria sp. AK4. The sequence continues at coordinate 271,803 of NZ_JBQFXS010000004.1, read as the reverse complement.
GGATTCTCAAGCACCACTGCGTGTTCCAGGGCTACTACTACAACCACCACCTTGGCGGCGACCGCAACGCCCGCGACAAGTACCGCGACAGCCCCTATTGGGAGGACTGCCGCTATTTCTGCCATGAATACGATCAAAAGGCGTTCGACCCGGACTATCCGACCAAGCCGTTGGAGTTCTTCGAGCCCATGCTGCGCCGCGTCCTGAACAAGGGCGAGGGGCATATGGAGTTGAACGAAACAGCCGAGGGTTAACAGGCCGCCATTAGGCGATAGACGATCTGGGCGGCGGTGAAATCCCACGCTGCATTGCCGTCCGGGGCCAGTTCCACCACGTCAAAGCCCACGCACTTGCGGTGTTTCAGCGCGTGTTCCACCAGCCTCAAAGCCTGATAATAGCCAAGCCCGCCGGGGACCGGTGTGCCGGTGGCGGGCATCTGTGACGGGTCTAGCCCGTCCACATCGAAGCTGACATAGACCAGTTCCGGAAAATCCTCGGGCAGGTCGACGGCGTGAATATTGCCTGTGACCAGTTCCTCGGCATCCACGTGGAAGACGTGGTTTTTCAGGCGGCTCTTGGCCTCTTCGGTGGAAAAGGCACGGACGCCGAATTGGGCCAGACGGATGCCCTCTTCGGCCAGCAGATGCATGACCGAGGCGTGGGAGTGTTTTTCGCCCTGATAGGCGTTGCGCAGGTCGGCGTGGGCGTCGATCTGCACGATGCCGACGGGCTGGTTCAGTGCGCGGGCCACGCCCATCACCGCGCCGTAGCTGAGCGAGTGTTCGCCGCCCAGCGTCACCGGCACCTTGCCCGCCTTCACGGCTGCCTCGGTGCGTTGGGCGAGACGTTCCATGATCTCGGGCAGCGCGGCGTCGCAGTCCAAAGGAGGTTCCGTGTGGATGCCTTCAACGCAGGGTTCGGCATGGCCGATGATCCGTTCCAACTCGTTGCTGGCTTCGATAATGGCCTCGGGGCCTTTGGCGGTGCCAGAGCCGTAAGACACGGTGCGCTCCAGCGGCACCGGGATCACGCGGAACCGGGCGTTTTCGGTGCGTTCAAACGCGGTCAGTTCGCTGTTGAGGAAAATGCTCATGAGAGGCGGTCCTTGAAGTCGTCGTAGCCGAACTGTCTGATGATCTTCAGTTCGTCCGTTTCGCTGTTCCACAGGGCGATGGCGGGCAGGGGCACGCCGTTGAACGTGTTGGTCTTGACCATCGAATAATGCGCCTGATCGAGGAAGGCAAAGCGCTGCCCGATTTCCAGCGGTTTGTCCCACGTGTAATCGCCGATCACGTCACCGGCCAGACAGGAGGGGCCGCCCAGACGGTAGGTATGGCCCGCCTCGGCCTCGTCCATCAGGGCGGGGCGGTAGGGGGCTTCGATCACGTCGGGCATGTGGCAGGTGGCCGAGATATCGGTGATCGCAAGGTTCATGTCATTGGTCGGCAGGTCGAGGATTTCTCCGACCAGAATCCCTGCGTCCAGCGCCACGGCCTCGCCGGGTTCGAGATAGATATCGACATTGTGTTCGGCGCGGATGGATTTGATGAAGGCGACCAGCCCCTCGCGGTCATAGTCATCGCGGGTGATATGGTGCCCGCCGCCGAAGTTGAGCCATTTGAGTTTGTTCAGGAACGGCTTGAGCTTCGGTTCGACGGCGGCCCACGTGCGTTGCAAGGGCTCGAACCCCTGTTCGCAGAGCGTATGCATATGTAGTCCGTCCACGCCGTGTAGCGTGTCTTCCGTCAGTTGGCTTACAGGTGTGCCCAGCCGCGAGCAAGGGGCGCAGGGGTCGTATTTGGGGATCTCGCCCTCGGAATGTTCCGGGTTGATGCGCAGGCCGACCTGCACTTTGGCGGCCTGGGCCTTGGCCAGAAACCGGTCCTTTTGCGCGGGCGAGTTGAAGATGATGTGGTCGGACAGGGACAGGATTTCGTCGATATCGGCGTCTTTGTATCCGGCGCAGAAGGTCGCGACCTCACCGCCATATTCCTCGCGGCCCAGACGCGCCTCATAGATGCCGGATGCGCAGGTGCCGCCGAGGTGTTGGCGCACCAGAGGGGCCAGCGAGAACATCGAAAACGCCTTGAGCGCGCTGAGCACATGGGCACCGGACCGGGTGCCGATGTCAGTGAGGATGGACAGGTTGCGTTCGACGGCCTTCTCGTCGACCACGAAGCAGGGGGTGGGAACGCGGCTGAAGTCGAACTTGCGGAAGGCTCCGGCATCTCCGGCCTGTGTGGTCATCATGTCGGACATAACCGGCGTCTCCTTAAGTGGAGAGGCCGGGGGCGCTGCCCCCGGACCCCCGGGATATTTATAGCCAGATGAAGCTGCGGATCAGAATTCGACGGAGCCGTCGAGTTCGTGGACCTGCCATGGCAGGCCATGGGTGTTCAGCATGTCCATGAAGTCGTCCGGGTCGAGCTGTTCCATGTTCCACACACCGGGCTCGGTCCAGTTGCCTTTCAGCACCTGCGCCGCGCCGATCATCGCGGGGACGCCGGTTGTGTAGCTGACGGCCTGGCTGCCGACCTCGGCATAGCATTCCTCGTGGTCGCAGATGTTGTAGATGTAATAGGTCTTCTCGCCAGAACCGTCCTTGGCTTGACCCGTGGCGATATCGCCGATGCAAGCTTTGCCCTTGGTTTCCGCGCCCAGATCGCCGGGATCGGGCAGCAGGGTTTTCAGGAACTGGATCGGGATGATTTCCTTGCCGTCATGCATCACCGGGTCGATGCGGGTCATGCCGACATTTTCCAGCACTTTGGCGTGGGTGATGTAGGCATCGCCGAAGGTCATCCAGAAGCGGGCGCGCTCGATCTCGGGGAAATGGGTTGAGAGCGATTCCAGTTCCTCATGATACATCAGGTACATGTTCTTGGGGCCGATGGCGGGGAAGTCGAACTCGACCTTGTGGGTCATAGCGGGGGAGTGTTTCCATTCGCCGCCTTCCCAATGGCGCACCTCGGCCAGTACTTCGCGCAGGTTGATCTCGGGGTTGAAGTTGGTGGCGAATTCCTGATCGTTGCTGCCGCCATTGGCGTCCAGCACGTCGATCTGGCGGATCGTGTCCAGCTTGTGTTTCTTCAGCCATTTGGCAAAGACGGATGTCACACCCGGATCGAAGCCCGAGCCGAGGATGGCAGTAAGGCCAGCCTCTTTGAACCGTTCCTGATAGGCCCATTGCCAGTGGTATTCGAACTTGGCCTCATCCTCGGGCTCATAGTTCGCGGTGTCGAGGTAGTGGATACCGGCCTCAAGACACGCATCCATCAGCACCAGATCCTGATAGGGCAGGGCGAGGTTCACGAGGATTTCGGCCCCGGTTTCCTTGATCAGCTTGACCGTGTCTTCGACCTTGTAGGCGTCGAGTTCGGCGGTTTTGATATCGACGCCCACACGCTCTTTCACCGCTTTGGCGATGGCGTCGCATTTCGATTTCGTACGGCTGGCCAGAGTGATTTCGGTGAAGATTTCCGAATTCATCGCCATCTTGTGCACGGCGGCGTGGGATACGCCGCCTGCGCCGACAACCAGTGTTTTGCTCATGGTGTGTCTCCTTTTTATTCGTAATAGGTGTAGCCGTTGATCGAGTCGCGATAGGCGCCCATCAGGGTTTTGCGGTCCTTGGCTTGCAGAGTACCGGTCGAGATCGCCTCGTCCACCATTTTGCGGAAGGCGGCGACGCAGTCTTGCGGGTCAAACTCGACATAAGACAGAACCTGGCTGATCGTGTCGCCCTCTTGCTCGTGCAGCAGGTCAAAGCCGCCATCGGCGCGCAGGTCGATAGTGACGACATTTGTATCGCCGAACAGGTTGTGCAGGTCGCCCAGTGTTTCCTGATAGGCGCCGACGAAGAAGACGCCCATGAAATATTCGGTGTCCTCGGGCAGCGAATGCACCGGCAGGCTGGGCGAGACGCCATCGGCCAGAATGAAGCGGTCGATCTTGCCGTCGCTGTCGCAGGTGATGTCGGACAGAACGGCGCGGCGGTCAGGCGCCGTGTTCAGGCCCTGCAAGGGTACGATCGGGTGTAACTGGTCGATGGCCCAGACATCCGGCAGGGATTGGAACAGCGAGAAGTTACAGTGGTAGATATCGGCCACTTTCTCAAGCTGCTCGTCCACATCCGTTTCCAGATCATCGCTGGCAGCAAGTGCCTTGAGGCGGGCGATCAGCGACAGGTAGATGCGTTCGGCGCGGGCCATCTGGCGCAGGTCGACATAGCCGCGTCTGAACAGCGCGCGCAATTCGTTGCGGTAGAAGGTGGCGTCGTTCCAGCATTCCTGCAGTCGGTCGCTGGATAGGTATCCGTTGATCGCCGCGAGGTCCGAGACAAGATGGTGGTCATCCGCTTCGACCTCGGGACCGGTGGGCGCATCGTAGAGCGTGCTTTCCAGCACGTTGAACACCAGCATCGAGGATGTCGCCACCACCGCGCGGCCGCTTTCGGTGACCAGCGTGGGATGGGCGATCTCGGCCTCGTCCATGGCATAGGCGACGGTCTCGACGACGTTGGCGCAGTATTCCTCGACCGTGTAGTTGATCGAGTTCTCGGCGGCCTTTTTCTCGCCGGTATAGTCCACGCCCATGCCGCCGCCGAGGTCCAGATGGGTCAGCGGCACGCCTTCGCGGGTCAGTTCGGTGAAGTACCGGCAAGCCTCACCCACCGCGCGGCGCACATCGTTGACGTCCTGCACCTGAGAACCCAGATGCGAGTGCTGCAGCCTCAGGCAATGCAGCAGACCCGCCGCCTTCAGCTTGTCCACCGTGGCCACCAGCTGATCGGTGTTCATGCCAAAGGCCGAGCGGTCGCCCGAGCTTTCTTCCCATTTGCCGCTGATTTGGTTGGTCAGTTTGACCCGCACACCGATCAGGGGCTCGATGCCCAGTTCTTTGTAGACCTCGATCACCGTGTCGGCCTCTTTCGGGCTTTCCAGAACGATGACCGTGTTGAACCCGATCTTGCGGGACAGGATCGCAAGTTGGATGAACTCGGCATCCTTGACGCCGTTGCAGACGATCAGTGCTTCGGGGGCCAGACGATGGGCCAGCGCCACGACCAGTTCGGGCTTGGACCCGGCCTCGAGCCCATAGTTGTATTTCTTGCCGAACTCGACGATCCGGTCCACGACCTGCGCCTGCTGGTTCACCTTGATCGGGAAGACGCCGCGATAACGGCCTTTGTAGCCGGTGCGCGCGATGGCATCGAGGAAGCTTTCGTTCAGATGCGCGATCTCGTGTTCCAGATAAGACGTCACGCGCAGCACCATCGGCGATTTGATGCCGCGTTCGTCCAGATCGCTGAGAATGCCGGGCAGGCTGATCGCCGCCGTATCCGGCGCCATCGGGTTACGCAGACCGATCTCGCCCGCCTCTGTCACCTCGATGAGGCCTTTGCCCCATTTCTCAACCCCGTAGATGGAATGCGGTGCGTCGGGCGTCTGTTTCAATCAAGTCTGTCCTTAACTCTGGGGTGCCGGTTTCGCGCCCGCCAATACGGCAGCAGTTTGATTCTTCCAAGTGTAAACTATGTGACAGTGAAATCCGAATTTTACACCGGACGCCGGATCGGGATCAGGTGGTTGTCCCATTGGCACTCGGCGCGGGTTCGGATTTCGGTACGCGCATGGTCCAACCTGCCAAAAACGCCGGTTCCCGTGGTAAAGACCAGCCCGTTTGTGCCCGAGCCGAGGCCGCAGACATCTTCCAAATCGTGGGCGGACAGGAACGCGCGGCTGGCCACATCGAACCGGTGCAGCGCATTGCCGCGCGGGCAGGTGATGGCGATTGTCTCGCCATCGGCAGAAAACGCGATACTGCCAGCATAGCCCTGAAGCACGTTCTGTTCTGCCTCGGGTGCGGCCAGCAAGGTCGGGGCTTCACCACGACAATGCAATCCCAAAAGCGGAGGGTGCTCTGCCGTGCTGCCCTGCCATTGCATTGCAAAGCCCACCAACCCGTCACCGCGTACCGCCAGATGGCGGATCGAATTCTTGTGCATCGCGTGAGGCAGTTCCACCTGCTCGAGCACGGTGCCGGACAGATCGACATAGCTCAGGTTCGGGCGCATCGTTGGCAGGTTCAGCTTGGTGCGGCCACTGTCGGGGTGGGTCTCGATGCCGCCATTGGCGATCACCAGCGTCTGACCATCGGGCATCAGGCCGACGTCATGGGGACCGATGCCGCCGGATGCAAACTCGCCCAAACGCTCAAAACTCTCCGCGTCCCAGATGCTGATCAGGCCTAGTCCAGCCTCATAATTGTTTTCGGTTGCATAGAACCGGGAGCCGTCCGCCGAGAATGTACCGTGGCCGTAGAAATGCCGCCCGGAAGGGGCCTGAAGCCGTGCCTGTTCTGTGCCGCTGCCACAGTCGATCACGAGGGCATAGGTGCCTGGGCGGCGGGCAAAGGCGACGGCTTGCGCCCGGAACGGATGGGCAGCGGCGGCATGTCCGCGCGAGGGTAACGGCAGGGCGAACAGGATATCCCCCTGCGCGTCCAGCCCGGCCAGCCGGTATGTCCCGTCGGGGAACAGGGCTGCGGCCAGAAACGCAGGCCCACCCACGGATGCCCAGCCCCGTAAGGGTGCCAGCGATGAGGCGGCAAGACCCGCCAGAAAACTGCGGCGGCTGGTCATGGGTCAGTCCCCATCCAGCGAGTTGAAGCCCGCGCTGATCCCCAAGGTCGGGCCAAGTTCGGTTGCGGTGATCGCGCGGATATCGTTGATCTGCTGCTGAAGCGCCTCGATGCGAATGCGACTTTGCGGGGAGGCGACCCCGGCCAAAGCCGGATCATCGATGGACCGGGCGCTGTCGATTGCACGCCCGAAACCCGCATCCAGATCGGCCGCGATATCCGGGTGATCTGCGGATAGCCGCGCGGCCAGATCGCGCAGCGCGATCAGCGACAATTCCACATGGCGCAGCGCGCGTTCGGACCGCCGCGCCTCGGCCCGGTTCGGGCGGGGGCGGTCGAAGGTTCCCAACGGGCGGCCCAGACGTGTATCGGCGGTAAATTCAAGACCGGTGGACAGGGCCCTGAACAGTTCCTGCATGGCCTCGTCCTGTGTGCGATAGGGGCTGTCTGCGCCCGGTTGCACAAGGGCAGGGGCGTAGATGTGCCAATCAGAGAGCATGTCATCTGCATTGTGGTCGACATCGGTGGCAATCGCCCCGATCAGCGCGCAGCGATACGCGGCGCTGCCGAGATCCGCAAAGGCCGGGTCGAACAGCATCCGTTCCAGCGCAAAAAACCCGCGCCCCGCGATTGAGGTCTGCGCAAAGGCCTGTGGGTCTTCGACCGCCCGATCCTCGGCGGCGATAAGCTGTGACAGGGCTTTCGGCGTGAACCCCTTGGTGTCGGGCCAGAAAGCCAGGGCAAAGGCGCGGTCCTCGGCCTCGGTCGGGCCAAACCTGAGGTGGCTGGCGGCAATCCACGCGTCAAAGGCGGTGCCATAGGCAGCGCGGAGTGTATCTGACCCTGCCGTGCAATCGGTTTCAGCCGCAGTCATCAGGCTTTCGGTCGCCTGCGCCAGGTTTTCGAAACGGGGCAGGATATGGGCCTGGGTCACGTCCGTCAGAATTGCGGTGCGATCCTGCGCCTGTGCGGCGAGTGGCAGGAAAAGAGCGGTGAGAAAGGCAAAAGGGCGCATCGGCTACAGGCTTTCCAGAAATCGGATCAGGGCATCACGGTCGGTTTTGGGCATGGAAACGACCGTATCGCGCGCGGGCTGGGCCTCGCCCCCGTGCCACAGGATCGCCTCGAGCAGGTTGCGCGCGCGTCCGTCATGCAGAAACTGGGTGTGGCCCGAGACACGCTCGGTCAGGCCAACGCCCCACAGCGGCGGCGTGCGCCATTCCCGACCGGTTGCGCGGGCCTCGGGGCGGTTGTCGGCCAGACCCTCGCCCATGTCATGCAGCAGCAGGTCGGTATAAGGCCAGATCAGTTGGAAACTGTGCTCGGGCCGATCCTCCATGCGGTGGGTGACATGGGAAGGTGTGTGGCACGCGGCGCAGCCGGTGGTGTGAAAGACCTCTTTGCCGCGCAGCACCTGTGGGTCACCCACATCCCGACGACCGGGCACGCCCAGATTGCGGCTGTAAAAGGCCACAAGGTCCATGCCGATCTGGTCGATCTCGAATGCGCGCACATCGTTGTCGCCATGGGGGGCCTTCACGCAATTGACCTGATTGTCGGTGCAATCCCCATGCGGTGCCGGATACAGCGGGCTGGAGATGCCGATGTCGCCGGCAAAGGCCGCCGCAGACTGTTCCATGATCGTCGGCATGCCGGCCTTATGGCCGAAGCGACCCATCATCGGTTCGCCATATTCAATCGACCATACAATGTTGGGCCGCCCGGAAATGCCATCACCATCCGCATCATCGGGGTCGGCACGTGCCAGCAAATCCTCGACCGGAATCGCCTCAAGCAGGCCAAGTCCGATCATCTGCGGCGCGACCCGGGGGCTGAGCATGGCGTCCGGGTGCAGTGGCCCATAGCCCAGATCGGCAGCCTCATAGGTCGGGCGGCGCAGGGATGCGGTTTCGCCCTCTGACAGGTGAATGGTCAGTTCTTCGTATGTGATGCCCAGCCGGTATTCCGCCGGATGTCCGGCCAGCGCGAAATCCTGCATCTGGCCGCCGTAGTTGGGCTCGGGCAGGGTGGCGATGTAATCGGCGATTTCTGCGGGCCCGTCCTCGGGCCGACCGGGGATGGACACCCGCAGGAACATGGAAATGGCGTTGTCATCCGGCCCGTTCGGCGTGTGGCCGCGTCCGTCCTTGATATGGCACCGCTGGCAGGACCGCGCATTGTACAACGGGCCCAAACCGTCCGACGCCAATGTCGAAGACGGGGACGATACCCAGATTTTCTTGAACAATCCGTTGCCGACCTTGAAATCCAGCTCCTGCTCGAAGCTCAGATTGCCGGACGGTTGCGAAAACGCATCCGCGTCATTGCGCGCGCGGACGGTGGCGGCCCCGGCGGTCAGTTCCTCAAAGGGTTGCGGTGCGGCGAAATCCTGCGGCGGGGCGGTAACTGCTGCAATACGGGCGCGTTCGTCATCGGTGCGGGGAGGGTAGTTCAGGTGCAGATCCTGCAGCTCGGCTGACGGGGACGGGGTGGCCGCAAAAGCGGCCACCGTGAGGGCGAAGAACCTAGTCGTCTTCGTCCATTTTCGATGCATTGAGTTGCACATAATTGGCTTCGCCGATCCTTTCATACAGGTCGAGCTGCGTTTCGAGGAAGTCGATATGATCCTCTTCATCGGACATCAACTTCTCAAACAAACCCATCGAGACAAAGTCGCCCGCCTCGCGGCAATATTCGCGGGCTTCCTTGTACAGCGCCCGGGCGTCGATCTCGGCCGCTAGGTCACATTCCAGCGTTTCCTTGGGCGTCTGGCCAATGCGCAGCGGGTCCAGTTTCTGCAGATTGGGATGGCCTTCCAGAAAGATGATCCGTTCGATCAGCTTATCCGCGTGCTCCATCTCTTCGATGGATTCCTCGCGGCTTTTCTTGGCCATGTGACCAAGGCCCCAATCCTCTTGCAACCGATAGTGCAGCCAGTACTGGCTGACCGCTGTCAGTTCATGCCGCAGGGATTTGTTGAGATATTCGATGACCTTCGGGTCGCCCTTCATCTGACTTCTCCTGTGTTACTCCGCCGCGTAATGCACGGAGTTGCATTGGGACTTCCAGATTATCGGAACCCCGCATCGTGTCTAGGAAAAGAGGCATGCACCCGCCGCAATCCGCCGATTTTCCAAGGGCATGATAGATTTTGCCGGGGGTGATGACGGCATAAGGATCAGATGCCCGCATCCAGTCAATCGCGGCGCGAATTTCGTGGTCCGAGATGTTTGTGCAGTGGCAGACGATCATGGTTGTTTGACCATATTTCGGATTTCTTACTTATTTAGTATGATATTTGCCGCAGAACCGGTTCCGGATGCAACCGTTTCCGACCAAAAAGGCCAGAGGCATGTTGTCGCGCATGCCTCTGGCCGGGGTCAGATGTTACTGAAACACCGCATTCGGGTTGTCCAGGCTGTCAGAGCCTTCGAATTCGATCTGGTCCAGTTCCAGCGCTGTCACGATGCGCTCGATGGTCTTGGTCTGGTCGATCAGGCCATTGACGCCGCCCATGATCAGCAACTCGCCGCCTTCGTTGCCGCGTTCCAGCATCTGGTCATAGGCAAACCCGGCTTCGGCGGTCGATTTCAGACGGCCCAGAGCCTGCATGGTGTTGGCCAGCTTCACCTTCATTTCGGCATCCAGCGCGGGGTCGGTTGCAATGACCAGATCCGCCAACGATGCGCCCGAAACCGGGGTGCCGTCGATGCGGGTATAGCTGCCCAGATACACGTTCTGGATGCCCAGCCCGTCGTAGTAATGCGAGTTGTGGGTGTTGTCCGAGAAGCAATCATGCTCTTCTTCAGGGTCGTTCAGCATCAGGCCAAGACGCATCCGCTCGCCGGCCTGTTCGCCATAAGACAACGAGCCCATGCCGGTCAGGATGGCGCTGACGCCCGCATCCTCGTTTTCGGTCAGCGCGGCGCGCGCGGCACCCCCTTGTTTCCACTGCCCGGCCATCCATTCAAGGTCGCTGACCAGCAGGTCGGTTGCGGCGCTCAGATACTGCGCGCGACGGTCGCATTGGCCGCCGGTGCAGGCGTCGCCCGACGCATAGTCGGTCGCAGGGCGGTTGCCCGCGCCCGCGCCGTGGCCGTTCATGTCCTGACCCCACAGCAGGAATTCGATGGCGTGATAGCCGGTTGCCACATTGGCCTCGATCCCGTCCGCTTCGTGCAGGGTTTCGCTGAGCAGTTCAGGGGTGATTTCGCTGGCGTCGATGGTTTCGCCCGACAGATCGAAGCTGGGGTTGGCAATGACGTTCAGGACGGCGAACTCGTTTTCATCGGTCGCACCGCCATAGGCGGCATCGACATAGTCGATCAGGCCTTCGTCCAGCGGCCATGCGTTCACCTTGCCTTCCCAGTCATCGACGATGGCGTTGCCGAAACGGTAAACCTCGGTCTGCTGATAGGGCACGCGCGCGGCAATCCAGGCGGCGCGGGCGGCGTTGAGGGTGGCATCGGACGGGTCCGCAATCAGAGCGTTGACGGCGGCCTGCAGGGATTGCGCGGCAATCAGACTGTCTTCGAACTTGGCTTCGGCGATATTGGCGTAGGTCTCAAGCACATCGGACTTTGCGGGCGCATCGGCAGCCAGGGCAGTGGTGGCAATGCACAGGGTCAATGTGCTGGCGGCGGTAAATAGCTTGGTCATGGAACGCAAATCTCTCTTGTCTGGATGGGGGTCTGAGCCCCGGTGTTCATGCACGCCATTAGCTGAGCGAATTACTCAACAATGTCAACCTGAGTTTTATTGTCAGAAATTACGATTTCCCGCCCCCGCTGAATCTGGCTAGGCATATTCCGCCGGTGCCGCAGAACTGGGCAAAGTTGCACGACTATCGAATCGGTCTAGACTGATATCGGTGATTCGATTTGGGTGGTAACGCGTTAATGAGGACAGTTTTTCTTGCTTTGGCCCTGTGTGCTTCGGCCTTTGCCGTTCAGGCCACGCAAGCGGAATCGCAGCATCAGCACGGAACCGGCACGCTTGATGTCACCTTTTCCGGGGCTGAATACGCATTGTCCCTGGTTGTTCCGGGGTTTGATGTCGTCGGGTTCGAGCACGCTGCCGCCAATGACGACGACCGGGCATCGGTCGCGGTTGCCATCTCGGACCTTTCGAAACCGCTGGAGTTGTTTCTGGTGCCTGAGCAGGCCGGATGTTTTACCAAGTCCGCGAATGTGACCTTGGTCGCTGACAACTCTGCCGGTGATACTGTATCAACCACGCAACAGAGTGATCCGGAGACTTCGGCGCATTCGGAATTTCAGGCAGAATACGTGATCCAATGTCAGGATATCGGCGCGCTGGACACAATTGAATTTGCTTATTTCGATCGATTTGAACGTGCGAAAAAATTGGATGTAAAGGTGGAACGGGCTGGCGATGAACAAAGGTTCGAAATGACACGGGAACAGCGGTTACTGGACGTATCGGCACTGCGCTGAACGAACGAATGCCGTAGACCTTTTGGGGTTGTTAACTAAGCATAAAACCCTGTTTCGATCCGAAACGCGACGTCGGTTCCGTCTGCTCAAGTAAACAGTTCGCAAGCCCGGGCAGACATGGTAGCGTCTGTGCCGACGGAAAAACCCGTTCTTAATTCAGGACGAGACGGTGAAATGGTTGGTGAAGGTACAAAAACAGTAACGGCGTTGTTCGCGGATATCTGTGGTTACACGACCATCATCGAACGCGACGAAGCCAGGGCCGTACAGCGCACCCAGCGCGCGATCGAACTGATCTCTTCCCTGATTGTGGATTACGGAGGGTCGGTCGAGCATATCGCCGGCGACGGCGTGCTGGCCTTTTTTGAAAGCGCAGATGACGCGCTGAATCTGGCCGTGTCGGTGCAGCGGGAAATGAGCAATGACAGCGTCTGGAACTCGGGCGAGTCGCCGATTGCCTTCCGGATCGGGCTGAGCTTTGGCGATCTGCTGCAAACGCGCAACGGCTTGCTGGGCCATCAACTGAACATCGCCGCGCGGCTGCAAAGCCTGGCACCGCCGGGTGGCATTCTGATCAGCGAAGATGTGAAGGCGCAGATCACGGACAGCACGGATGTCCGTCTGCAGCCGCTTGGGAAAAAGAAACTCAAGAACCTCAGGCAATTCGTGAATGTCTTCGAGGTCATGCTGGACGCGCCTGCCGCGTCATCCGGCATTCGCCTGCGCGAGTTGCAGAGAAATTCGCCGCCGCCCTCGCCAAACTCGGTTGCCGTACTGGATCTCGAAAACACCTCGGGTGATACGGCGAATATCCATCTCTGTTCGGGGATCACGGCGGACATCATCTCGAACCTGACCCGGTTTCATGACCTGCACGTCATTGCGCACCGGTCGTCTTCGATGTTCGACCAGTCGATGCAGACCACGTCTGAGATCGCCGACAGCCTGGGCGTCACCTATCTGATCGCGGGCAACCTGCTGCGCAGCGACCGGCGCATCATGGTCCATGTCGAGCTTTTGGATGCCACCACTGGCCAGTCGCTGTGGGGCGAGCGGTTTGACGGCGTGATCGAGGACGTGTTCTCGATCCGCACGGAACTGACCTCGCTTATTGCCGCGCGCCTGTCTCAGGAGGTTACAAGCGCCGAGATACGCCGCTCGGTCAGCGCGGGCGAGGATCAGTTGCAGGCCTATGGCCTGTTGTTGCGCGGGCGATCGGTTTATGGCAGGCCGTCGCGTCTTAACAATGTCCATGCGCGCGGGCTGTTCGAACAGGCGCGCAAGGCCGATCCGACCTTTTCCCGCAGCTATGTCGGCATTTCACGGACATTGAACGACGCCTGGCGTTTTCACTGGGTCGATCCGCCGGACGCGGCATTGCGGGATGCGCTGGCAGAGGCCGAACGTGCCGTGAAACTGGACCAGACCGACGCAAGGGGGCACGCCGCTGTGGGCAGCGCGCTAATTTACCTGCGCGAATACGACCAGTCGCTTGGTGCCTACGAGCGCGCCATCAAACTGAACCCCAACGATGCCGATGTGCTGGCCGAGATGGGGCATTCGGTCAGCGTCTGCGGCAACCCGGATCGTGCCATTGAACTGATCAAAAAGGCGATGTCGCTGAACCCGCATTATCCGGACTGGTATCTGTGGCATCTGGGTGAGGCGCATTTCGACAAATCCGACTATGCCGAGGCGATCCGCATTCTTAGCCAGATGAGCGACCGGACCGAGGCGCACCGGATGCTGACCGCAAGCTACGCGCTGATGGGTGAGAACCAGCTTGCGATGCGCTCGGCGCGCGAATTGCTGGCCAGCCACCCCGAATTTTCAATAGAACACTGGAGCAAGGTCCCGCCGGACAAAAACCCCGAACCCAGAGAGCGCCTTATGGCCGGGCTGAAACTGGCGGGGCTGAAATGAAGATACCCATTCACGCCCAGCCGTTTTCGCTGGCGGTCAACAGCCGCCCGTCCCGCGTTGATCTGCGCCCGGGCGTCCCGGCTGACCGCGCGTTTTGTCACCAGTTGTATCTGGCCTGCATGAAGCCGCTGCTGACCACGCTGGGCGTATGGGATGCCGATCGGGTCGATGCGACATTCGACAGGTATTTCGACGCCGAGGAAATCTGCGTCACGCGGCTGGATTGCACCGATATCGGGTATCTGCAGGTCACGATTTCGGATGGCGCGATGAATCTGGATCAGTTCCACATTCTTGCGCAGTACCAGCGCCGGGGCATTGGCACACGCCTGCTGCGCAACGTAATCGCCGAAGCCCGAGCGCGCGGGCTTCCGTTACGGCTGGACCTGATCAAGGGAAACCCGGCGCGGAGCCTGTATACCCGCGAGGGATTTGAGATCACCCATTCGGATGAGACGAAGCATTATATGACTTTAGGCGTCAAAAAAACCGGCGAACAAGGGGCTGGTCAGTAGTTGCCAGATGAATCGGTGACTACGAAATGAAGCGCCTCAGCTCTGGGGTGTGTGGAATCGTCCTGATCGACCCGGAGTATTATCTGTTGGCCGACCGTTATGAAATTCCGCGCGTCGTCAGGGTCATCGGGCACTACTTCCAACTTGTTGTTCACCCGAATTTCGAGGTCCAACCTGCTGCCCTCGACTTCAACACCTACGACTTCTAGAAAGGGGTAGACGGCACTATCTTCCTTTGTGAGAAGATGCACGGTTGTTGTCACATCCTGAGATGCATTGAATATTCCATGGACAGGGACATTTTCATATCGTGGCCTGCTATCGCTAACCGACTTCCGCAGAATTTCCAGATTGTCCTCGGCCCGCTTGGGTTTGATTTGTACTGGGTCATCATTTTCAGTTGCGCTAATGGCAACCTGCACCAATTGGCGCAACACAGGCAAAGCTTCTTTGCCCAAGGCGTTTGCCTCAGAAACTTTTTCGCATAGGTTTTTCATTTCGCGAATAACTTCGTCGTAGTCACTCATTTCACATCCAACCTGTTTTCGAAGTTGAAGAAAATTTGACAGTCTCAGGTGCTAATCGTTGTTTCCACCGTATGCTTTCCCGCCGCTATAAGCCTTGCCACCGCTATAGGCTTTCCCGCCGCTATAGGCCTTGCCGCCGCTGTAAGCTTTGCCGCCACTATAGGCCTTGCCGCCGCTGTAAGCCTTGCCACCGCTATAGGCCGGGTCACTCACTTCTGTTGCGAGCAGAATATCTTCCAGCGGGCCGGTACTCGGGTCAAATCGGATCGAGTAGTCGCCTTTGTCAAAGGCCCACGCCCTCATGTCATCGGCGAACGACCAACCGCGCGCTTCAAGGCCGGTTCGGTCAAGGTTGCCCGGAGTGCGTGCAAATCGGGTCTCAAGATCCCCTTTAGGTCCCTCGACGAGCGTTCCGTCACCGTGCACCAAAAAGATCTGAGGCCGCGCAAGTTCATAGATATGGGATTCATAGCTATAGCAATAAATTCTCGCGAATTGTGCGATGCGCTCGTCATTCTCTGCATACCGGAACAATTGTCGTAGCAGGAAACTATTGCCGCCCAGAGTGGGTGGTTCACCAAAGGCATCGCTGTCGCCCGGGTGTTGTTCCTTGTCTTCTACGGGTCTGTCTCTGGTGATCTCAAACTTGAGGTCCGAAACAACCCGGCCAAACAGGACGACTTTGGAAAGACTAAGTAAGCTCTCGGTCATTGTGATAACCCCCCATTATCAATTTGAAATAATTGTAACCTTGCGAACAGTGGCGACAGCCTGAGGCAGTTTTGATTCATAAACAAGGTTTTCCTTCATTTTCGCCCCTTTAGCCGCCGCGTGCGAGCATATAGCGGGTTCGGTAGGGTGTGCATTTGTGCGGCCGAAACGATGTATTTTCAGGCACATAGGTTCGGTCGGAAAACGCGTGGCTTTCTTC
Source organism: Ruegeria sp. AK4 (assembly GCF_056541025.1). NCBI lineage: Bacteria > Pseudomonadati > Pseudomonadota > Alphaproteobacteria > Rhodobacterales > Roseobacteraceae > Ruegeria > Ruegeria sp. AK4. The sequence continues at coordinate 255,809 of NZ_JBQFXS010000004.1, read as the reverse complement.
GTCCGGCGGGGTCTGCCTTGGGCCGGCGGATACGATGCCGATTCCGCGCCGGGCCATGTTAACTTCGATGATTCGGCCAAAACGGCCACCGGTCAGCGTTTCATCCGCACCCGTCATAACGTGCCGGAAGTCCGCGTAAGTCGGAACTGCCGGCAGGCGCACCCATGTCAGGGCCAGGACGTGCCCCAGATAATCCCGGGCGCGGTCCAGAGCATCGGCAAAACCCTCGGGCGATTGGGCGTAGCTGGCATCGAACATGGGCTGCAGGATCTCGTGGTAACCGGGATCGTCCTCAAGCCGGTCGGACAGATCCTCGAGCTCGTCGCTCATCAGACCCGCGGCAAGCAGTTCCTCGTGAAACACATCGACGAGAATGTCGAAAAACGCCGCTGTCAGGGGTTGCGAGAGGTCATGTTCGCTGGTCCAGCCCTGCTCGAACTGCCACATGTTTGAATCGTTCGACACCAGACGCAGCTGTTCGAAATCCGAAACCTCGGCAAAGCGGTTGAGCTGGTTGAAGGAATAGAGGTTGCCTTTGCTCTTTTCCAACAGGTCGTCGCGCGCGGATTCGAAATGCATCAGCGCAATCAGCGACACCATGTCCGCCGCGGATTCGTGGAACCCGAACTGTTCGCCATCCATATCCGCCGTGTCAGGCATGCCGACGGCGCTGTAGACGATCAGGTGCCCAAGCTCATGCGCGATCACATCGAAGCTGAGCGCGAAATCCATCAGGTCGCCGTTCTTGCGCTTGTAGGACCCCAGTTCGATCGAGCCGAACCCGGCATAGGCATTGTCGAAGTTCTCCAGCAGAATGATCTCCAACTGGTCGTAATCCGCGCGGAAATGAAACGGAATCTGTCCGCCGAAATAGTCCTCCCAGATGTCCAGCGTGAAGCGGACGCAGCCAAAGGCGTGGGCCTGTTCGAATTCGCGGGTGTGAAAGTCGATATGATCGAAATGCCCCTGTTCGTCCGGCAGGGCGGGTGGATGTCTTTGGCCGTCCCAGGGGGGCTTGAAATGATCCGGCATCCCGTTCGGGCCAGGATAGAAGCCATAAGGAAGTTCCTTGCCGATGGGATCCACCACATAGAGCCGGTCATCCGCTGGACCCGGCCCGACCGAGCCTGCGGGCGAAGACACCCAGACCGTTTCGGCGAACCGCCCCTCTTGCGTGGTGGGCAGTTGCGGAAACAGCAGGAAACGCGTGCCGGGATGGTGATCCATTCAATTCAGCCCCTCAATAGACCGAGTGCTAAAATTCACTTGGCGCAGAAGTCCTGCCGTCAGTATCCCCGCTTTTGCGCAATTTACGAAACAGAAATTCATCGGCGACAAGACGACAAAGCGTTTCGGCATCCGGCAGGGCTAGTGCATCTGCCAGAATGTCAGGCTGTTCCGGGTCGAACGCGGTGCCTGTGTCGCGGATGAACCAGTCCAGCAGCAGCGCGCGGCCCGGCGGTCCCGTGCTTGTCGATTGATCGGTTGCTAAAGCTTCGCGCTTTGCCTGCGCGCGTTTGGACACGGCCGCAAACCGGCCAGCGCGTTTCAATTCGTCAATCATCGCGTCGTCCAGCGCGGTGCCCGCAGCCTCTTCTGCCGCATCCAGCGCGCCGTCGGTGGCAAGCAGCCGTTCCAGCCCGTCCGGTGTCAAAGCGTTGTCCGCCATCCAACTTTCCAGCGCGGAGAGCGAGTATAACCCCTGTTCCCGGCGCAGTCTGCTGAGCATGGCGGACATATCGTTGCCCGAGGCGGTTCCGACCGCGAAACCGTCCGAGGCCAGAACCCGCGCAAGCGCCCGACGCCGCATATTCGCGAATTGGTCCGGCGACAGGCGTAGTTCATCCAATACGCCGCTGTGATCCGTGTGGGTTTCGTCCCGCCATTGCAGCGCTTTGTCCCACATGACCGTCCATTGCATGTGGCAATTGGCCTCGCTGACCGCATCCGCCTGCGACATCGCCCGCAGCATCTCATGCGCGTCGCGTTTCTTTTGGTCGATCTTGTTGTCGGCCAGCCACCCGGACAGGCGATCAAACTGGTCCTTCCCGGGCAGGCGTTGCGATGCGCTTTCCAGCAGGTTTGCCCAGGTTCGGTTCGGAAAATGCAGGTCCTTGCAGTCATCGGTCAGCATCCTGCCGACCTCTGGCGACAGAACGCCGTCTTCCACCGCCTTGGCTAGGGTCAGCCGGATATTCACCATGGGCTCAGACAAAGGCTGATAGCCAAGCTCTGCCGGGCCGTGAACAAGGGCGACCTCGTCATCATCTTCCAACTCACCCTCGGCGTAAGCCGAGAATATCTCGCCCACGCCGATCATGCCGAACTGATAGAGCTCGGCCGCGCGCAGCGCACCGATACTGGCCGCGCCGAACACGGTGACGCCCTGATCAATCGCCCACAGGACTTCCTTGTGCCAGACCGAAGGCTGGCCCTCGAAATAGCCGTCGATGATGCCGATCCGGGTGAAGCCGCGCTTGACCGCGGCGATCACGTCGCCCATCGCGGCGGGGGGCAGCACCTCGGCTTCGGAAACTGCCCTGATCTCGTCGGCGGACAGGGTGGGGCCGGAGAATACACATGCGGTCATGCCGGTTGCCCCCGCTGGGCCAGCGACCGTTGGCCCGGCGTGTAATCGGGGTGGTCATCCGGGCCCTCAAGCCCCGGTATGACGATGCGCACCACACCGAGGTTAAACTCGGGCTTGCCCAGGTCCACACAGGCGACGCGATCCAGACCGGCACCAGAGAGTTGCGCCAGCATAGTTTCAAGGTCCGCGTCCAGCGTGCCGTTCTGCCAGCTTGCAATCGAGCTGAGCGCGCGCGGGCTTCTGGTCGGCAGGCTCATCAGCCATTCGGCCCTGTCCCGCTTGGCCTGCTGACTGTCCTGACCGTATTCGTCCGGCAGCAAGTCGTCGCGCGCCCCGGCGATGTAGTTGCAGCGCACCTGAACCGCCTCGGTGATCGCGCGGGCCATGGCGACATCGGCGGAGGTATGGCACCCGGCCCCCGCGCCCGAATGCCCGTTGCGGCGCTCGGCGTCCACGATCAGGCAGTAGAAGACCGGCAGCCCCACATCGCTGGTGATGTCCCAGACCGCTACTTTGAAATTGGCGTCATCCAGCTTGGCAAGCAGCGCCCGGCAGGCCTCGTTCGCGACGCTGTTCAGATCCACCCGCGTTGAGGCAATGGCGCTTTCGGGCAGTTGGTTCCACAGCGTCATCGCATCCCGTTCGACCACTTCGGCGATGCCGTGAATGATGGCCTCGGCGGTGCTGTTGCCCGAGGCGAGGCCGTTTGACGAGGCCACAAGGCACCCGGTGGCCGCCTTGGTCGGCACGGTGTAATTGGTATGCACAACCTCGAACGGCATCCAGATCGGGGATTGGCGGAACAGGTCTGTGCCTTCAATCCACAATACCTGTTTTTCCGGGTCGTGCCGCGTGTCGCGCAGTTGCGGCAGGGTCGAGGGCGAAACGACCGGAAACTGCGCCTGCATCTCTCGCTCGGACGCAAGGCGCAGGGGGTGGTCGATGTTTTCGGCATGGTGGCTTTCGATGGCCTCCATGATCCCCGACGCTTTGGCGGCATCAAGGTCAAGGCCCTTTCCCTGGGACACCGAAAGCGAGCGGGCATTGGGGCGGCTGACGGACACGACCGGAATACCAATGCGATCAAGGCCGGTGATATTGGCAACCCGCGTGATCCCGGCCTGCGCCAGCAGCGGCATCAGATCGGCCACCGTCTGGGCCGGGGGGCGAATTCTGTGCGTCCCGACAGCATAGCCCTTGCGTTGCTCCGGATCGCGGGTCGTACGGCCGTCAGTCTTTGCGTGGTCCATTCTGTGCCCTGAAATGACTTTGGTAAATTGTGCCTTGTCCGAAAGCGTATTTGGATCACATGACTGAATTTCCGCGATAAAATCAAAGGTTATTTAGTGAATTCTATCGGCTCGAAACATGGGCTTGGGGCCGGTTCATCCGGTGAGCGCATGTCTTCGTGTCGCGCGCTCCACAATGGGAAATCGCCGTATTTGGTCATGGTCCATTGGCACATATTGGCCAGAAAGGTGTAGTCCGTCGATCCGATGGACCACCCTTCGTCCACGTCCCCTTCGTCGTCTTCGAAGTCGGGCCAGATGAATTCCCGCATGAAATAGATCGCCTGAAGGGTGATTTCCGGAAACCGGTTGTACACCTCTTCGGGATAGCACTGGTCGCGCTCAACGCAGTTTGCGATCGTGGTAATTCTGGGCAGCACAACCAGCATTTCGCGGTCGACATCGGCCTCGCGCCAGAATGTGACGTAGCGCTCGCTTGCGCTGAGGTTCTGGTTCTCGGGGTCCTCGTAGAACTTGTAAACCGCCTCGAGCACGGTCGTCAGCGCGTCCGAGAATTTCGGATCGTAGACCCGGTCCACCTCGCTGACACTGCGTTCGAATTTCTCGTCCCATTCCTCGACGATGTAAATGAATACGCCAAGGCCGAAGGACAGCGTGACGGACACCGCCGACAGGATCATCGAATACATCGACATCCTGCGTTCTCCCCGTTGCCACTCGGCGTCTGCCATGTTTTCGTCGGGACGGTTGCCCGGGACATAGTCACCGTTTTCAGTCACGCTCATCCTTCAACCCCCATAGATGCTGCAAATAAGGGTCGATCATACACGCAGAACCGGGTTTTCGTCGCGGTCTGTGTCGAATCTCTCGGGCAACGGCGACCGGACCGAGGCCTGATGAACCGAGAATGTGGCCGGAGAGCGGGTGAAAAAGCCCGCCGCTCCGACAACGCAGCGCTATTCAATGAACGTGCGGGCAATCCGGTCCCGTAAGGGCTGGGCCAGATAGCTCAGCGCGGTGCGCTCGCCGGTGTTGACGAAAAGATCCGCTGGCATGCCTGGCACCAGTTCCAGCGTCTCGATACGGTCTGACTGGCTTTGATCCAGCTTGACCTGTGCCAGATAATAGGGTTGCCCGGTGCGGTCGTCCTTTAGACTGTCGGCTGAGATATCGGTGATCCTGCCGGTGGCCTCGGGCACCTCGCCCTGATCGAAGGCCGAGAGGCGCACGCGGGTGGATTGGCCGACGAACAGCTTTTCAATGTCCGCCGTGTTCACCCGCGCTTCGACGATCAATGGCTGATCTGCGGGCACGATGTCCAGAATGGGCTCGCCGGGGCGGACGACGCCGCCCGAGGTAAAGACCGTCAGGCCGACAACCCGCCCGCTGACCGGGGCGGTGATCGCGACGCGTTTGCGCCGCTCGGCAGCGCCGACATATTGCGGTTCAAGCGTGGCCAGCAACGCTTCGACCTGCGCCAGTTCGGTCGAGATCGCCTCGGCCCGCTGGGTCTGCTGGCCGATGCTGGCCAGTTGCAACTCGCTGATCTGGTTGCGGGCCTGCGCCTCTTGCGTGGTCAGTGAGGCCGCGACGCCGGTCAGACGTTCGATCTCGACCCGGCGGCTGTTCACGCGGTTGGCGGCGACCAGCCCCTTGGCCTGCAGGGTTTCCAGATTGCCCAGTTCTTCGCGCGTGATGTCCATCTGGCGGGTATTGGCCTGCCGCTGGGCCTGCAGCCCTGCGATCTGGTCCCGCAGGTTGGCGATCTGCTGGTCGAGCAGGTTTTGTTCCGCTGTCCGCGTCCGGATTTCAGCGTCGAATAACAGCTTCTGCGTCAGGAACGCACCGTGCCAGTCGCCGCTGTCCATCTCGACGCGCATCATCCGGGTGACGTCCGCGCGGTCGAAACGCTCTTCATCGCGGATTTGTGCCACCAGACGGGCGCGGCGGACGGTCAGTTCTGCCAACTGGCTGATGATCACGTCCAGATTGACGTCCAGATCGGTGCTGTCGAGTTCGACCAGAACCTGCCCGGCCTCGACCAGATCGCCGTCAGCGACCAGAATGCGCCGCGCGATACCGCCATCCAGATGCTCGACCGTCTTGCGATTGCCCTCGACCACGAACGAGGCGGGGGCGACCACGGCGCCGTCCAGTTTCGAGGTTGCGGCCCAATACACCGAGCCGCCGACAAAACCGGCCACGATCAGCAGGCCGAGGATCACGAAGCCCTTGATGCCCGAACCCGGGGGTTTTTGCCCGGCCCGGCTGTAATCTTCCAGATGCAGAACACTTTGATCGCGGCTGTTGTAAACTGCGAGCGTCATTGGGCGGCTCCTTTCCGGGCGGGCGGCTGCGGATTGCGCGCCGCGATCTGCGTGTGTTGCTGCGGCGGCAGGCCGGTCTGGCGCGGGCGCAGCATGGCTTCCTTGTTGCCAAAGCCGGTCTGCATGCCCTTGTTCAGCGTCAGGATCTTGTTGACGGCCTCCAGCGTGCTGGGGCGGTGGGTCATGACAAAGGTGATAGCCCCGCGGGCGCTGGCGGCGCGGATGGCGTTGCGCAGCGCCAGTTCGCCTTGCGCGTCGAGGTCCGAGTTCGGCTCGTCCAGCACCAGAATGAACGGATCATTGTAGAGCGCGCGCGCCAGAGCGATGCGTTGCCGTTGGCCGCCCGACAGGTGGAATCCATCGCCAAGCTGCGTGTCATAGCCATCGGGCAGGTTGCTGATCAGACCGTGCACATCGGCGGCAACGGCGGCCTCGAACACTTTGGCGTCATCGACCGAGGTTGCGAACCGCGCGATGTTTTCTCGGATGGTGCCGTCGAACAATTGAACGTCCTGCGGCAGATAGCCGATCATCTGGCCCAGATCCTGCGGCTCCCATTTCGCCATAGGGGTTCCATCCAGCCGGATTGCGCCGCGCTGGGGCATCCAGATGCCGGCCAGCATCCGCGCCAATGTGCTCTTGCCCGAGCCGCTGTGGCCGATCACGGCCATCACGTCCCCTGCGGACAGAGCGAACTCGATGTCTCCGATGGTGGCATTGCGTGCCAGCGGCGGGCCAGCCTGCGCAATCACGGTGTTGATCGAGAATTGCGGACGCGGCAGGGCCAGGCGCTTGGGGTGTTCCGGGAAGGCTTCATCCAACGTCCGCAGGGTCTTGTAAGACCCGCGCGCAGCCAGAAAGCCGCGCCACTGGCCGATCAACTGGTCGATCGGGGCCAGCGCCCGGGCCAGCACGATGGTGGCGGCGATCATCACCCCCGCTGTGGCCTGCCCGGTAATGGCCAGTGCCGCACCCAGACCCAGCATGCCCGATTGCAGCGCCATGCGGATCGTCTTGGACAGAACCGAGAAACTGGCGATGCGGTCGGCCACGTGGGTCTTCAGCGTATGGGCCTCCAGTTGCAGAGCTGTCCAACGCCGGGCGAGATCACCATTCATCCCCATTGCCTGGACAAGCTCTGCATTTTGCTCACTTGCGGTGAACAAAGCGTCGGACCTGCTGCGCGCGCGGGATGCGTCCTGCATGACGCCAGCGGCGCGCGCGTTGTTGATCAGGGCCAGAATTGTAAGGGTCAGCGCTCCGGCAAGGCCAAGCGCGCCCAGATAGGGGTGCAGCATGTAAAGTACCGCCAGATAGATCGGAATCCACGGCGCGTCGAAAAACGCGATCAGCGTGGGGCCCGAGATGAAATCGCGCAGACCGGTGATATCTGCGGCCGGGTTGTCCGTGGCCGTCGATTTGCCCTGCAGGCGGCGACGGATCGAGGCCCGCAGCAGCGGCGCGCCGATCTTCAACTCGAACCGCGCACCCAGCCGGTTCAGGATACGCACCCGCATCAGGTCCAGCAGGCCGGTGACGATGAACACGCCACCCAGCAGCAGGGTCAGGGCGATCAGGGTATCCATGTTCTGGCTGGTCAGTACGCGGTCATAGACCTGCAGCATGTAAAGCGGACCGGCGAGCATCAGGAGGTTAAGAACAAGGCTGAAAAAGCCGATTGCGAAAAAGCCGCCCCGTAACGAGGCCCAGGCTGTTTTGACGGATGATTTTTTCTGAAACATGACGGTGATCTCTTTTCAGGGTGAAAGGGTGGCGACCTGCGCCGCCACCCCGTTGGTCTGGGATCAGGCGACGAAGTCGTCGTCGGTCAGGTCGCTGGTATTGACGCCTTCCAGCCGGACCGAGTTGTCCGAGGCGAAGGACAGGACCACATCAGCGCCGTCCTGCGCGACGTTCAGCGGACCATCGAAGTCGCCAAAGTCCAACTGGTCGAAGCCAGCCTGGAAGTCCTGAATGGTGTCGTTGCCGAAATCGCCCTCGAAGACGAAGGTGTCGTTGCCTGCGCCGCCGATCAGGATGTCATCGCCACCCTCACCGTTCAGCACATCGTCACCGGCCTGACCGTTCAGGGTGTTGGACCCCGAGTTGCCCGATAGGATGTCGTTGCCGCCATTCGGGCTGCCCGCGTTGTTCGAACCGTTGATGTTTTCGAACCCGAAGACCTGATCCAGCGTGGCCCCATCCGGCGCGTTGACCTGTGCAACCCCGTTGCCCTCTTCATCGAGGTCCAGAACAACGCCCGGCCCTGCGGTGAACAGTGCGGTGTCTATTCCTTCGCCGCCGATGATGATGTCGGCCCCACCGAAAGAATGGATCGCATCGTTCCCGGCACCGCCGTCAAGGATGTTGAACTCGTTGTTACCCAGCAGCAGGTCATCGCCACTGGTGCCGACGACGTTCTCGAAGTCATCGATTTCGGCAACGATCACACCGTTCTGGATGATGGCACCGTCCTGCGGACCTTCATCCCCATTGCCCGCCGGGTTCGGAGCCGGACCGCTTAGGTCCAGATCAACGGTGACACCGTTGAAACCCGACAGGTCGATCGTGTCGCTGTCGCCCGAGCCCACAACCCGCTCGATCGAGCTGAGGATGTCGGTCTCGATCTGGTTGTCGATGACATCCGAACCGACAACACCGGTGCCGCCTGTGGCGCTGGTGTCCAGTGTCGCACCGGCATCGACCAGCGTGTCCTGAACCACCGGGCCGTTCTGACCGGCAGGGGCGTTGTGCAGGTGGATGGCCGAGACAGTACCCGGGATCGGGGTCAGCAGATCGGCTTCGTTCAGGCCGGTGACGCTGAGCTCGCTGGAATAGGTGACCTCACCGGTTTCCAGGTTCTGAACAACAACCGCCGTGGCGAAGCCGGTGGCGTTGCTGTCGGACAGAGGCCCGGGTTCCTGCGCCGCATCCAGCGGGCCGCTCAGGGTGATGGTGCGAATGCCGTCCACGGTTTCGTCGCTGTCGACCAGCAACTGACCGCGAATTTCACCACCCGGGAAGTCGGCTGTGTGGATGTTGTAGTACAGGTTCTCGGCAGCAGCCTGTTTGACAAAGGCAGCACCGTCCGCAATGGCCGACCCGAACTGACCGGGTGCGGTCACGGCCTGATTGACAACACTCACGTTGAAGCCGGTGTCTCGGGTTGCGGTGCCGTTGCCGTTGGCGTCCAGATTGACGGTGACAGCCACATCCAGATCCGAGAAATCGGCTGTGTCGAACCCTTCGCCACCTTCGATGAAGTCGTTTCCAAGCCCACCGACGATCACGTTGTCACCATCACCGGTGATCAGAACGTCATCTCCGGCTCCGCCGTTGACGACACCGTTGATCTGACCGAGGTCTACAACGATGTCGTCTCCGGCACCCAGCAACACGTTACCATTTACCAAACCTTCGTCATCGTTAACGAATGTCACTGAGCCTGCCTCGGTTGCGTCAATCGCGTTGACCTGACCCGAGATTTCACCTTCGTTGATGATGGCACCCAGCAGGTTCACACCACCATCGATGCGGATACCTGCCGCCGCGTCGCTGTCTTCCGACCCTGCGATCACACCGCTGTTCTGCACCAGACCGGAAAAGCTGGCGTCCTCGACACTGCTGAACAGGCGCAGGCCGTCGCCGACCTGATTGCCTTCGGTTGCGTCGCCGCGACCCTGAAAGGTGCCTTCGTTGAAGATCGCGGCCGAAACCACATCTCCGTCCACGTCACCGGTTTGCAGCGACACGGCCGAGCCGTTGAAACCTTCGCCTGCATCCACCAGACCGGTGTTGGTGAAGCTATAGTTGTCGGCAGTGCCATCGGCATAAACCGTGCCGTTGCGCTGGTTGCCGGTGCCCAGAATGTCGCCTTCGTTGCGCACCTCCAGACCGCCACCGTCGATATTCAGCGCGCGGCTGTCCGAGGTCACGGTGCCGGTGTTCAGGAACATCCCGCCCGCGTGGTCGCCGGTTCCGAAATAGACACCGTTCTGAATACCCTCGATCAGGCCCGCATTGGTCAGCGTCCCCTGGAAATTCACGCCATTTACGACCCGCAGACCGGCGACCGTGCCATTGGCGCCTTCGGACGAAATCGTGCCGGTGTTGGTGATCGTTGCATCGGTTGTGCCCGCGTTACCCACGTTGCCGATCCGCACGCCGTCACCGGCCAGACCCAGCGCAGCGCCCGCGTTGCCGCGACCCTGAATGACTCCGTCATTGTCCAGCGTGAAGGTGTTCGCGCCATCCTCGGCACCACCGATTTCAACGCCGAAACCCGAGCCCTGATTGTGCTCGCCCGCGTCGATCAGGCCATTGGCCAGATTGCTGACCGAGAAGTCATCTGCCGTGCCGTCGGCATAAACCGTACCGTTGCGCTGATCGCCGGTGCCCAGAATATCGCCCCCGTTGACGAGATTCACACCGGTTCCGTCGATATTCACCGCGCGGCTGTCGGATTGGATGGTGCCAAAATTCAGCACGTCCAGATCATGCTCGGCCTCACCAATGTACAGGCCGTTGCGCACCCCCTCGATCACACCGGTCGAGGTGTTGAGGATACGCCCTTCAGCCGCAGCACCATCGGCAATGCGGATGCCGCCTGCAGTGCCCTGATTGCTTTCGGACGAGATCAGGCCGCTGTTGACGATATCGGTTTCCGAGATCGTACCCTCGGCCCCGTTGTTGATGCGGATGCCGTCACCCGCGCCCGGCGAGATCGAGGCCTCTTGCCCGCGGCCCTGAATGGTCGCGCCGAAGCCGTTGAACAGGGTGTTGGACACGCGGTCGCCAACCTCATTGCCGACCTGAAGCGAGATACCGGCCCCGTTGTTGCCCTCGCCCGCATCGATGGTGCCGCCCGAGAAGTTCGAGATGCTGACATCTTCGGCGGTAGAGTTGGTGTAGATCGTACCATTGCGCTGATCGCCGGTGCCGACAATATCACCAAAGTTGCGAACGCTGACGCCTTCGCCCTGAATATCGACCGCCCGGCTGTCCGATGAAATCACGCCGCCCCGGAAGTTGTCGAGCGTGCCCGAGCTGCCTACACCTGCGAACTGAACGCCGTTAAATTCGCCTGCGATCTCACCAAAGTTGCGGATATCGGCGCTGCCCGAGACCTGAATGCCGGTGGCCAGCGCGTCGGGGCCCGAGTTCGCCTGAATGCTGCTCGAGCGGAAATTGAACACCTGCGCGTTCTCACCTTCGACCGACACGGCAGCGGCGGCGTTGTTGGTGGTGATCTGACCAAAGTTCAGAAGACGCGCGAAGTCATTGTCCAGCACAAAGGCCGGTGTGTTGTCGACCACGGTGTTTTGAAAAAAACCGTTGGACAGCGTTTGCCCGTCGCGGACGGTTTCCTGCGCCAGTGACGAGGTCGTCAGCAATCTGGAGCGCAAACTTGCAAGAAATTCGGATAGCATCGGGTGTCTCCCTGCATGAGTTGAATTCAGGCGGAGGTCCAACCGGCTGGCCGTCTTTCCGCTGTCTCAACAGGTGCAGAGGGCGCGCGTTATTGGAAATTTTTCCTTTGAATGGGGGGCATAACCAACGCAAATACTCACGCAGTTCGCGAGGTTATGAGGGATAATATTATCGCGATTATAATGGTTTAGAATCTTGGACTTGCGACGCTGACTCTATTCACTGACGCGTCTTCACAAAAAAGTACGGATTTTCGACCGTATTCAGCCCCTCGGGGGTCGGTCAAATTCAGGTTGCTGTCGGTGAAGGAACAATGTTGCGCGGGCAGGGATCGCCCGGGGTCTGTTTCTCAGCCATCCGTCGAAACGGGTGTCTTCACAAGCCGCGTGTTGCGCGATGCGACGGTGCCGCGTGGGGGTGTTGCGCAGACATGGTTGTTCATCACTTCGATGATCTCGGGATTGGGATATTGCGGTCGGGTGATCGCCCCAAGTTCCCGCATGTTGCCCTTGTCATCGAAGGGGATAAAGCACAGCCCGAACCCGTCGCGCTTGAACTGTTCTGCCGCGATGGCATTCACCATGGTACAGGCATCGCTTTCCGCCACATATCGGCAGACCGTTTCGAACCGTGCGGTCGTCACGTCGATGCCGGTTTCCTCAGCCCCCGCGCTGGATGGCTCGGGCAGGTCGCGCTCCAGATCGTAGCCGAAGGAAATCGGGAACCGGATCAACTGCGATGCCGGAACCTCATGCGCCCAGATGCTGGTTTTTCGGCTCAGCGGATGGTCCGTGCGCACACCCAGAAACAGCGGCTCGAGCCATAAAGAGGTAAAATCCAGCGGCTGTTTGGACCCGCCATAGATGCTGTCGAAGCTCTTGCGCGCGATGAAGGCCATGTCGACCGCGCGATCCTCGACCATCTTGGCCAGCGCTATCGGGTATTCCTCGACGATGATGATCTTGCGGTCGGCGACCGCCGTCGCGAACAACTCGCGAAAGTATGAGGACAGATACGCGGCCAGGGTCGGGGTCATGCCCAGCCGGATCGGCGGCAACTCGGTCGTCTGGTGACGTTGCGCGAGATCGCCGATCGTATCGACAATCTCAACGATCTGCGCGGCATGGGTGATCAACTCCTCACCGAAGGCCGTCAGGGAAACCCCGTCTTTGCCGCGTTCGAAAATCGGAACACCCAGTTCGGCCTCAAGCTTCTTGATCTGGTTCGAGAGGGCCGGTTGGCTGACAGCAACATCCTGAGATGCGCGCGTGAAGTTCCGGTGGGCAGCAACAGCAAGGACGTATTGAAGGTCTCGTAGGTTCATTTTCAAGGCTATGATCGAATGGTGACGCGGCAAAGGTGCGCCCATCGCAGGCATTAGGCAATGCGTGGCCGCCCATGTCTCGCGTTCGTGAAAAGCCGTGTGTTTGAGGGGCGCGCTCAGAGGTCTGGTTCGGGCTGCGGATTTCCGGTTTGCCCCATGTTGCGCTCGGCAGGCGGCCCTAAAATGCCGCCGGATCGGTCGCGGTCAGGACTTGGCCGCATAAAACGTGCATCGATTGGAATCCCGGCCGCTCATGGTAAGTTTCTGGTCCGCAATGTACCCGACGACCTGAACCCGCCCAAGAAGCAGGCCCCAATTGATCTCGCCCGACATTTTGCGCCCGTTCAAACGCCCCGAAAACTGCCCGCGAAACCCCTGCGATTGCTGAACGGGCCCGCTGTATCTGTTTCCCCCGGCGTGACCGACATTCAGGACCCCGGTGATCGTGGTCCGCCCCAACGCGCTGTTGGCCCCGCATCTCGTGGTAAAGCGCCACGTTCCGGACAGGTTACGGGGACCCAGCGCGATGGGTGGCGGCGGTGTGTACAGACGTTCATTGTCCGGGTCTGCGCGCCACGCGCCCAGCGCCACCTCGGACGCGGCGCGAAGACGTTGGCGTTGATCTCCGCTCAGGTATCCGGTCGCCTCGATGCCCTGGCTTTGTTGCCAGGCCCTTAGGGCTGCACGTGTGCCGCGTCCGGCGACACCGTCGATCCCGTTTGGATCGTATCCCAGCACCAAAAGGCGGGCCTGCAAATCGCGAATGGCTTGTTTATCAAGCCCCAGTGCCGCTTCGGTCGCCTCTGTCCCGCGTGTTATTGGCACAGGCGCAGCTGCAGTTTGCCCCGAATGCAATGGCGGCAGCGCTTTCTTGGCCGGTTCCTCTGCGACCGTCTCTGGCACAGTTCCGCTGCCGTCCAGACGGGCATTCAGCGCCGCCACGTCAATCGCGCCGACGGGTTCCGCCAGCAGCACACTGACGGCAAGGTCCGATGCGGGGTATTCGTTTACGATCCGGTCCAGAAGCTCTTTCACAGGGGCCAGAGAGGAGGGCGAACCATCTGCTTGCTGATAAAGGCGCTCGGCCTCGGCCAGCAGCGCCTCGGGGCTTTGTTGTGCTGCGGGACTGGACGCAAAAGCGAGTAAGAACGCCATTATCAGCCCAAAACGACCCAGCCAGCCAACCATGCCAGTACCTCTTAAAACAATCACATTACGATAATTGGAAAGCTTGCCATCGGAGTCAATGCTCGCCTACCGTTCCAATATGAGACCCGAGAGGTGCCTATGTACGAGTTCAGAGCCACGGTTATGGCCGCCGCTGCGCTGGCCATTTTGGCCACAGACACACTTGCCCAGACCGACACGGAAACCACCAACCGCCTGCTTGTTGACGCGATAACAGGCAGCAATGGGGCGTCAGATCCACTGTATCGCCGACGGTTGTTGTCGGCCATCGCCGAAGAATTCCCCGGCAGTGCGGCGGCAGGGTCTATCGCTGCTGGTGTGGTGAGCGTCCCGGGTCTTCCCGATGGGCCGGACTGGCACCAATTGCTGATACCGGACAGCGAAGTGACCGGTTTCAGGCATGGCGCGTTCCCGTCTCTGGGTCGGCAGATCACCCACCCGGGCATTGATATCGGCTTTCCCGGTCAGTCTGATTGCGGCGTGCCGGTCCTGGCACCGCTAACCGGCGAAGTGGTGCGGGTCGTCTCGGCGGATGTCTCGGATGAGGATCTGGCCCGCACCGGGATCGACAGGGCGCGCAACACCCGCGATCTGGACGACGAATCCGGGATCGGAAACGCAGTGGTCCTGCGGCACGAAACCAACGAAGGGGCGGTGTTCACCCTTTATCTGCACCTGCAACAGGCCCCAACTGATGCGAGCGGTACGCCATGGCGCGTCGGGATGACGGTCGGGGCAGGACAGCAGATCGGGCTGGTCGGTGAAACCGGCGCCGCAAAAGGGTGCCATCTGCATTTCGAGGCCCGCCGGTTCGAGGGGCGGTACAAGTACCTGCATCCCGAGTTCAACAACATTTATCCGGACGGAGATGTCTCTCGAAGCGCTGTCTTCGTCCGGGATTGGATCGAGCCTGACACTTTCCTGCGCCGCGCCTTCATCGCGCGTCATTTAGGGGCTGGGGGAAGTGTTCCGAATGCAGATAAGCCTGAGACGGCCATTGCAGATACCTCATCCGCGACGGAGGGGGCGCAATCGGGTTCCGAGTCTGAAAGCTGGATCGTCAGTTATCAGGCGCGCAGAACGGTGCAGCGTGGCGAAACCGCCGGGGATATCGCGCTCTTGGCTGACGGTTCGGCCCGCTACCGGGATCAACCTTTGTTTCCTGCAACCCGGAACCCGGCAGACACGGAGCTACGCCTGTTTTTGTCCCCCAAGGCGCAGCATGGTTTCATAGTGCAGTGGGACCATGATGGCGGAGGGCTGCGTGCCGGGCTGATTGACCTGAAGGCGCGGCAGATCGTCCGCAATGACTTCATTCCTGAAACCTCGATCCGTGGGCTTGCCGCGCCTCAGAATGTCAGGATCTTTATGATGCCGGTGGCGTGGTCGCCTGACGGGCGGTATCTGGCTTTCCCGCTTTCAGCGTCGGACTGGCAGGCTGATCCTGTCTTTGCAGACACGGCAACCGGCCAGTCGCATACGGTTCTGACCGATGATCTTAAGCCGGGTCAGTGGGCCGTTCCCAAACTCGATACTCTGGCCTGGGACGGCGAAGACCGGGTCGCGCTGAGCTACGACATCCTGAAATGCGCGGATGCCGGTTGCACGTCGCCCGAGGTGGCAGGCTCGATTGACGGCACGCACCGCATCAGTTCATTCGGGTTTGACACCGGGCAGTCCAAGCCGGAACGAAGCCCGCAAGAGACAGCTTCGGCACCAAACGATTGGGGGCCGGGTCTTGTTGCGGGTGTCGAGGTTGGTTTTGCCCCCTGCCGCGACGCGGCCAAGCAAGATGAGGCCTGCCTGAAGGCGCTGGGTCTGTCGCCCGAGGCGATTGCGTTCTCGTTCGCATCTGACAAGGATTATTCGGGATCGAGTGTCGGCAATCAGTTTCGAGAACTCGGGGCCGTTGATCTGGCAATATCGCAGTTCATTGGCAACACGGTCTACCACACGCCGGTTCTGGTGAACGGTGCCGTCGGGTTTCAGATTGTGCAGTATTCCAGCGATTTGCAGCAAACGTTTCGGGATCAGACCAGCCAAACGATGCTGCGCCGTTTTCCAAAAGCCGGCAATCTGGGCGGGATGGCGATACAATCCCATCGCCAACTTGAGGACGGAACGCAGCGATTCACCCTGATTGAATACGTGATTGACGGGTGCCGCGCCTGCGCCTTCCTTGGAAGCGCCGTTTCCTTTTTGGATATCGGCCCGGCAACCGGCAACCGGCTTGTGCGCCGTCCCATCGGGTTACTTCTGACGGACCCGAGCGATCCGCAGGAGAAAACGGCGGACGTTCTCAGCAAGCTGCCCGACCGGTTGCAATTCTCGCTGAACGCTTTGGGATATGACGCGGGCGAGATGGATGGATTTCCCGGTCCGCAGACCCGGCAGGCACTGATGCAGTTTCAGGCGGAACACTGCCTGCCGCCCACCGGGCAACCGGACCGGGCCACCGCCCAGGCGCTTGCGAAAGCAGACGGGTTCAGTGCGCCATGCGCAGGCACGCCGGTCCCCGATCAGATAGATGCCAACACACCTTTGCTCAACGGCGTTTATGTCGATGACCCGGCGCTTTGCGATACAGACAGCGTTCCGTACGAAACCGCCCATCTGCAGCAGCGGATTATCCGCGAAAACAACACTACGTGGGGGGTCGAAGGCCTTTGCACGACGCAACGGACTGACATTCGCGATGGAGTGACCCTGTTTCGCGGCACTTGTTCCGAAGGAGCGACCTCCAGCGAAGGCCGTTGGCGGTTCGACGTGCAATCGAACGAAAGTTTCGTCGATCTGGATATGCTGGCCGCCCTGCCACAGGATGCCGCGCCGCGCCGTTTCACTCGGTGTCCCGAGCAAAGCGCCTTGTACGCGGCCCATGGTTTTGACAGCGCCGCCGCATCTGGTAGCCAGCCCCGGTCAGAAGAACAGGCATCGAAGCTCGATGCTGAAAACCCGGATTTTGGCGCAATCGTCGCAGGTCTCGACTATCTGGGCGCAGCTGAAAAAGCCGCAACCACCGACGCGCTGCAAACGGCATTTATCCTCTTGCGGGGAATGGAGCCCGATGGAACCGCAGCGCGGCTTGGTCTAAGCGCGCAGGACTTTGCGACCCAACTTGCTCGCGACCCGCAAGGCATGCTGGCTGTCATCGGATCTGACGTCGTGATCAGCGCGGGCGAGGCGGTTCTGGCCGAAGCCGCGGGTGATCTGGTCTCGGGTTACATGTTCGGATCGGGTCCGTTGTCCGAGTTGCCAGATGAGTGGCGGGTTCCTCTGCAAGCTTTTGTCGATGCCACAATTGTCGAGGGCGCGGGGCTTGTCAGGGCTGGGACCGATCCCAGCGGCGCGTCCGTTGTGGGGCCTGTTGTCGACCGGCTTCACGACGTCCACGACATCTATCAGGCGACAAACGCGCTGTCGCGCACGCAGGCGACCGGTTTGTTTGCGGTTGCCAATGGGGCCGAGATATTAAGTCAGCTTGTCGAGGCGCATCCCGGTGATCGGACCGAGGCGCTGCGCGTGGACTGGTTCGCCTCGACCCGGGCAAACCTTGCCGACATTGTTGGCAAAGACGATGCCGTGGCGGCGTATCAGATAACCGTTCTGGGGTATCGCGCCCTGGAAGCCCTGGCCAGGGGGGATCAGGACACCGCACGTGTAGATATCGCACGGATGCGCGCGGCGGGGGATGCAGAACAGGGGCTGACCCCGCTATCTGCCGAAGGGCCGATCGACTTGTTGGTGAAGCTTGCCAGCGGAGGCAACGATGCGCCGAAAGTTCTGGTTGAAACATTCCTCAGATCGACCGCGCTGAGCACATTGGATGCGTCTGCCGACAGTGAACCCCAACAGGACACCGCCGAAGTTCCTGAAAGCTGGCAGACCGGGGCTGCGGTTGCGGCTGTTCTGCGCGATATCGCCCGGGCGTATCCGGCCCAAACGCTTGAAGGCTGTACACAGGCCCACGGCCCGATATCGGTCGATTTCCGCCGCAAGCTGTTCGGTGACGTTTCGATGGAGGTTGTCGATCCGCAGGGTCGCAGGTCTATGAAACCCGTAACGCAGCAAATGGTTGAGGGGGACCGCTTTTGTCTGAACCCGCGTGTGGCCTACTGCGCGATGCATGACTATCAGCTCTACTACTGCGGGTCGGGTGAGACGTTGTTCCTGAACCATGGCGGTGCGTTCTCTGGTTCATTTCAGGTGGCCAGTGTCGTGGAAAAGCCCCGGAACCCGATTGTGAGCGAGACTGTCACAGCCGAGATTTATGGCCGGAACATGCCCGATATCTTCTCGGAAAAGGGGCGCTGTGCGCTGTCGAACGGTTGGGCTGATGCGACCGGATTCCGCTGGAATGGGGCCTGCAACAACAACCGGGCGTCCGGGCCGGGAATGATCGAGTGGACGCGGGGCCCGGAAGTGATCTGGCGCACGCGTGTCGGTCCGAACTGGGGAATGGCGCTGTCGGACGGGGTATTGCGGTACGATGTTGACCTGAATGACTTCAAGTTCAGCCTTGTCAGCTGTGATCAGGCGTCATCGGGATACCGGGCCGTCAGCGTCGACACGCCGCGCGGAACGCCGGAGGTTTATTTTGAAAACAGTTGGGTGGTGCAGGAACTGATGGGACGGGGGGCCTTGTTCGCTCAGGCCGAATGCCCTGTGCCCGCGAAGGGGTTTGAGAACATTGTCGTCACTATCCAGCGGGACGGCGCGCAAGTTGTGCGGGGCCGAAATTATGACCGGGATACGCTGACCTGGCGCGAGTTTTACAACCCGGTTCAAACCGCGATGCAGAACACGTTGCGACAGCAGGAACAGACGCGTGTCGCAAACGAAAGGCAAGCGGCGGCGCAGGCCAAGGCGGACGCGCTCGCTGCCGAACTGCAGCGCCGCCGCGCGGCAATCGTCGCCCGGGCCGAGGGGTTTATCGCAACCGGGCGGGGCAGTCTGGACGACCTCGCCGCCGCGCTCGAGGTGGATCATATCGGGACATTGGATCGCCTCGAACGCGGTGCCAGGCTGTTGCTCGGGCCTGTCAACGGTTTGGCAACGGTCACGCATGACGGAGAGCGGCGCTATCAGGTGAAGCACGTCGCAGTGTCCCCGTTTGCGAGGCTGGAGCAGGAGTTCAGGTCGCAACAGGACTTCTCGTGGCAGAATTGGATGGAGACGACACAGGCTGCCGTACCAGCACGAACCGAAGTCGCCTGTCTGTTCAAGAACGTGGGCGATGTGCCGAGAGAGGTACGCGAGGTGAGAACCGCCCTGATATCCTTTTCCCGCGGCAGCAATGCGACCCTGATTTCCCTGTCCTGCGAATAGCAGCCGGGGTTCAGCCCAGCAGTTTGGCTGCTTGAGGCGGCGCTGCCGCTACAGGCGCGGCTGAGGGATCGTCGTTCTCTGGGCCGTTTTGCTCAACCGAAGCAGGACGGGCAGCGACCGCGCCTCTCACACCTGCTCAGGCAGCAATCCTGCGGGGATGTCCTGATAGCAGACCGGGCGCAGGAAGCGGCGGATTGACAGGGTTCCGACGGATGTTGCGCCGAAATTGGTCGATGCCGGATAGGGGCCGCCATGGACCATGCTGTCGCAGACCTCAACGCCCGTTGGGAAGCTGTTGGCCAGCAACCTGCCTGCCTTGCGTTCCAGCAATGGCAGCAGAGCCTGCGCGTCGGCGGTGTCGCCGTCGTCCAGATGCAGGGTGCAGGTAAGTTGCCCTTCGATGGCGCGGGCGATTTGCTGCATTTGGGCAGCATCGCGCACGCGCACTACGATACCCAGCGGGCCAAACACCTCTGCCTGCAGCTTGTGATCGGCCAGCCAGTCATCGCCGGAGACCGTGAACAGGTACGGCGCGGCCTCACGGGCCGCGCAGCTTGTGCCCATCACCTGCGTCACGCCGGTGCCAGCGGCCACGCGGGCGACGCCGTCGCGATAGGCGTCGGCAATGCCGTCGGTCAGCATCGTTTGGTTGGCGGTGGCGGACAGGCCTGCCTCGGCGGCGGTCTGGAAGGCATCGGCCTCGGGGCCGCCGATGATCACCGCGATGCCGGGGTTGGTGCAGAACTGACCTGCGCCCATGGTCAGCGAAGCCGCCCAACCGGTGCCGATCTCGGCCCCACGCTCGGCAGCGGCTTGCGGCAGGATGAACATCGGATTGACCGAGCCCAGTTCGCCAAAGAACGGGATGGGCTCATCGCGCTGGGCGCACAGGTCGAACAGCGCGCGGCCACCGCTCAGACTGCCGGTAAAGCCCACGGCCCGGATCAGCGGGTGCTGCACCAGACGGGTGCCCACATCGCGCTTGCCGCCCTGCACCAACGAGAACACGCCGGGGTGAACCCCTGTCGCCTTGATCGCGGCGTCGATGGCCTGCGCGACGATCTCGCCCGTGCCGGGATGGGCCGAATGGCCTTTGACGACAACGGGGCATCCTGCAGCCAGTGCCGCGGCGGTATCGCCCCCCGCAACCGAGAAGGCCAGCGGGAAGTTCGATGCACCAAACACCGCCAAGGGACCCAGAGGGCGCTGGATCATGCGCAAGTCGGGCCGGGGCAGGGGCGCGCGGTCGGGCATGGCCGGGTCGTGGCGCATGTCGAGATAATCGCCCTGTTCAACGTGGTCCGCGAACAGGCGCAGCTGGCCCACGGTGCGGCCACGTTCACCCTGCAGGCGCGCTTCGGGCAGGCCGGTTTCCTGCGTTCCGATCTCGGTGATGGTATCGCCGCGTGCGTCGATCTCATCCGCGATCTTGCGTAGAAGAGCGGCGCGCTCAGCGCGCGAGGACCACCCGAAAGTGGCAAACGCAGACTCGGCCGCTTCCACTGCGGTATCGACCAATGCCGCTGTTCCGACAGAAAAATCATGGCTTGGTCCATGCGCGGGTTCGGAAGCAAAAGTCGCATCTGCGCCGACCCATTCTCCAGCGATCAGGTGTTTTCCAGTCAACATATTCGTTCTCTCTTACAGCAGGCCGCGATGGGCGAGGTTTCGCATCAGATGTGACGCCCCGAAGATCCATTCGGCGCATTCGGTCGACAGGCGCACTGTGTTTGTCAGTGCCCCAAGTTGTGTATTGGCAATGGTGACGACGTCGCCGAGTTTGTGCGTGAACCCGCCGCCGGGGGTATCCCGGTCCTGGGTCGGGGCGAAAAGCGTGCCGAGAAACAGCATCAGTCCGTCAGGATATTGGTGGTGACGCCCGATTGTCTGCTTCACAAGATCCGCAGGATCGCGGCTGATCTGGGACATCGACGAGCTGCCGTTCAGAACAAATCCATCCGGTCCGGTGACGGTTAGCGTCAGTTCAGCCTGACGTACATCGTCCAGAGTGAACCCATCATCGAACAGCCGGATCATCGGTCCGATCGCGCAGGATGCGTTGTTGTCCTTGGCCTTGCTCAGCAACAGGGCCGAGCGTCCTTCGACATCGCGCAAGTTCACGTCATTGCCCAGCGTAGCGCCTTTGATGTCGCCTTTCGAGGTGACGGCCAGAACCACCTCGGGTTCGGGGTTGTTCCAGGTCGAGATCGGGTGCAGTCCGATTTCCGCCCCGAACCCGACCGAAGACAGAACCTGCGCTTTGGAAAACACTTCGGCATCGGGGCCGATGCCGACCTCAAGGTACTGGCTCCATAACCCTTCTTCGATCAGCGCCTGTTTCACATCCGCCGCCGCGTCCGAGCCGGGCACAATATTGGACAGGCTGTCGCCGATGCGCGCGCCGATGCGGGACCGGATGGCGTCGGCCTTTGCCGGATCGCCGGCGGCCTGTTCCTCGATCACGCGTTCGACCATCGAACCAGCGAAGGTCACGCCGCAGGCTTTGACCGGTTGCAGGTCGCAGGGGGCGAGCCAATGATGATCCGCACCCAACGGGCCCAGAATCTCACCCGGTGCGGAGCGCGTATAGGCGGCGGCATCGTCGCGTTCCAGAACATCCCGCACCGTCGGCGCTTGTTTCGAGGTGATGTCGAACACTTGCCCGTCGCGCACAGTCACCACGCAGGGGCCAACCCCCGGCCGCTCAACACGCCCAAGCCACAGCCCGGATGAGTCCAGTTTCGGAAAAGTCATCTTAATCCCTGAGATTGTAGGCTCGGGCGGCGTTGCCGCCCAGAACCGCATTGCGGTCGGCTTCGGTCAGCTCCTGCAACAGCAAGTTGGTCGTATTCAGCCAACGCTCATAACTGCTGGCCAGAGTGCTGACCGGCCAGTCACTGCCCCAGATCAGGCGCGACGGGCCAAAAGTATCCAGCAGATGCTCGACGTAAGGTTTAAGGCTGTCGACCGTCCAATCCGGCCCGGCTTCGGTGACCAGACCGGACAGCTTGCACCAGGCGTCCGTGTCGCGGGCGAGGGCGGCCATGTCTTCGGCCCAGCCTTCGATCACCCCATCGCGGATCAGCGGTTTGGACCCGTGATCAATCACCACACGCATCTTCGGAAAACGCTCCAGAAGCTGCCGCAAAGGGGGAAGGTGACGGGGCAGGGTCAGCGCATCGAAGGTCAGGTCGTGCTGTTGCAGGGCTTCGAAGGCCGGGGTCAAAGCGTCGTCAAGCATCCAGTACGGGTTCCCGATGTCCTGAATCATCGGTCGCAGCCCGACAAGGGCCGGATGGGCAGCCAGCGCGGCAATTCTTGCCGGGGCATCAGCCGCTTCGAAGTCGACCCAGCCGACAACGCCTTTGATAAATGGCGTGTCGTCGGCCAGGGACAGCATGTATTCCGTTTCGGCCACCGTTGGGGCGGCCTGCACCAGTACGGTGCCGGCGATGTCTGCCTTTACAAGCAAGGGCGCAAGATCATCCGGTGTGAAATCGCGGTAGATTGCGGCAAGGTCCGGTGTCAGCCAGCCATAATCGCCCCGCGCCAACACCCAGAAATGCTGGTGCGCGTCAATCCTCATCCGATCACGCCCTTTTTCAGGATGATATTGCCATAGAGCCTGCGCTCACCCGTCTGCACAATCGCAAAACCGCGGGCGGCGCGGTCGTAGAAGGCGAACCGCTCCAGTCCCTGAATCCGGACCGGGTTGTCGGCGACGGCGTTGATAATGGCCTGAAAATCGGTCACGGCGTCGGACACCGCGTCCGGGTCCCCGACCACCTGCATGGTCAGCGCCGGATCGGGGACGAAACTGTCCAGTGGCATGACAGAGAGCACCGCCTGAAGAATGTCACTGGCCGAGGACCCATCTGCCCGTATGCAGGCCGGGCCGATGCTGGAGCCCGGAAAGTTTGCATCCGCGATAACGATTTCGTCGCCATGCCCCATCGCGCGCAAGGCGTGCAGCAGGTCGGGTGACAAAAGTGGATCGATGTTACGCAGCATCGGCGGCCTCGCTCGGTAACGGTGCGTCCGGGCGGATCAGCGCCTCGGACCTCAGATCGGACCAGAGGCCCGGCGGAATCTCGTGGGCCATCAATGCGACGTTCGATTGCACTTCGGCGGCGTTAACAGCGCCGGGGATCACCGTTTTGACGCAGGGATGACCCAGAACAAATTGCAGCGCAGCCGCTATCAGCGGCGTGTTGTGCGCCGCGCAGACAGCTTCGATCTTGCGAACCCGGTCCAGAATGCCCTGCGGCGCGTCCGCGTAATTGTACTTTGCGCCGGGCACTGCACCAGTGGCGAGAATGCCCGAATTATACGGCCCGCCCAGAATGATCCCGACATCGCGCTCTTCACAAAGCGGCAGAAAGCTGTCGAGCGCCTCTTGCTCGAGCAACGTATAGCGTCCGGCCAGCAGGAAGCCGTCAAAATCGCCCAGCCCCAGCAGTTTTTCGCAGACCTGCCATTCGTTTACGCCCGCGCCGATTGCGGCGACCTCACCAGCGTCGCGCAGTTCGGTCAGCGCCTTGTAGCCGCCGCCATCGAACAGTTCGCGCACTTTGGCGTCCGACATTTCCTGGCTGCCCTGGCTGAAGACGCAGACATCGTGCACCAGCAGGATATCGGCGTTGGACACACCAATCCGCGCGCGGCTGGCCTCGTACGAGCGCATGACGCCGTCATAGGTATAGTCAAACACGATCCGTTTCTGGGGAACATCAACAAAGGCCTCGGGCGTCACCTCATGCGGTTCGCAATCCAGCAGCAAGCGCCCGATCTTGGTCGACAGCTGCATGTTTTCGCGGCCAAAACGGGCAATCGCTTCGCCAAAGCGATGTTCGGACCGGCCGAGCCCATATTGCGGCGCAGTATCGAAAAACCGGATGCCTGCATCATAGGCAGCCTGCAATGCTGCCTGGGCATCTTCGTCCGAAACCTTGCGGTACAGGTTCCCCAGCGGGGCGCCGCCAAACCCCATGCGGGTCAGGGGAACGGGTCGCGCCGTGCGGGTATTGAGCAATTCTGTCTGAGAAACGGTCATCCTGCCTCGCTATTGGTATGTGGGCTAAGGTTGAACAAATAGGGCTGCTGAACCTGCAGCTGTTCGATACGAGGCAACAACTGGCCAAGATGGGCGCGCATTGCGTCCTGCGCCGCCTGTTCGTCGCGGTTGCTGATGGCGTCGAAGATTGCCCGGTGTTCGGCCAGTGTTTCGGCAATCCGGCCGGCTGTCGGCAATAGCAGCATCCGGGCGCGGCTGACTTGCAGCGAAACGGTCTGAGCCACATCGGCGAGGCGGCGGAAGCCGGTGAATTCCATCAGCAGGCTGTGGAACTCTTCGTCTGCCTGGTAAAAACCGGCGATGTCCTCGTCTTCAATCAGCAACTCCTGCAGGCGCATGTTGCGGCTCAGCCGTTTGCGTTGATCATCGGTCAGGTCGCGGGCCACCTTGGCGACGGTGGCCAGTTCAAGCGCTTCGCGCAGAAAGACGCCCTCGCGGATTTCGTCCATCGAAAAATAAGATACGCGGGTGCCCGATTGCGGCACAACGTCCACCAACCCCTCTGATGACAACCGGGCAATCGCATCCGCAACAGGGGCGCGCGATACGCCCAGGCGTTCGCAAACGGGGGCCTTTCGCAGGATCGCGCCGGGCGGAAAATCCAACGCCAGAATCGCTTGTTTCAGCGAGTGGTGAACCCGTTGGGTCAGGGACCCTTCGGTCGTCGTGATCTCGGGCAACAGTGCGGCGTCAATGTCTTGGAACTTGTTCATTCTTGAGTAATTAGCATTCTAACATGTTAGTTGACAAGAGGGTATATTCAACGTAGCACTGCTGGCCAGACAAGCGAGAACCCAATGCAAGCACGTGATGACATCAACGCCACTAAGGACACCCGGCACGACGCGGTCATGCTGAACCCGAAAGACAATGTTATCATCGCGCTGCGTGATATGGTTCAGGGCGACCAGCCGGTCGGCTTGCAGGCCCCCCTGAAAAGTCAGATTTCGCGCGGTCACAAGATCGCCACCACTGCTATCGCAGCAGGCGGGAACGTGATTCGCTATGGCCAGATCATCGGTCAGGCAAAGACCGATATCGCCCCGGGTGAGCATGTGCATGTCCACAATCTTGGGATGGGCGATCACCAGCAGGACTATGCCCATGCCAGCGCCAACACGCCGCTGCCGGCGATTGCCGAAAACCGCACATTTCAGGGCTTTCACCGTGCCGACGGGAAGGTGGGAACGCGCAACTACATCGGTATCCTGACCACGGTGAACTGCTCGGGGTCGGTGGCGCGGTTCATTGCCGAGGCTGCGGAAAAGTCCGGATTGTTGGACGCGTATCCGAACGTGGACGGGATCGTCCCGATTGTGCACGGCACCGGTTGCGGCATGTCGGCAACGGACGATGGGTATGCGACCCTGTTTCGGACCCTGGCAGGCTATGCACAGCATCCGAATTTTGCCGGTATTCTGCTGATCGGCCTGGGCTGCGAGGTGATGCAGGTTGCCGATCTGGTGGGCGGGCGTCCGATCCGCCCGGACGGCGCGCTGCGTTACATGACGATCCAGAACGAAGGCGGCACCCGCCGCACGATCGAACGGGGGTTGGCAGAATTGCGCGGCATCGCGGAACTGGCCAATCAGGCCACGCGCGCAACCGCGCCAGTCAGTGCCATCACGGTGGGCATGCAATGCGGCGGATCGGATGGCTACTCCGGCATCACGGCCAACCCTGCGCTTGGCTATGCCTCCGATCTTCTGGTGCGCCATGGCGGCACGACAATTCTGTCGGAAACCTCCGAGGTCTATGGGGCAGAACACCTGCTGACCCGCCGGGCCGAGACGGTGGAGGTGGGTGAAAAACTCATCGAACGCATCCACTGGTGGGAGGATTACACGGCGCGCAACGGTGGCGAGATGGACAACAACCCCAGCCCCGGGAACAAGCGTGGCGGGTTGACGACCATTCTGGAAAAATCACTGGGCGCCGTAGCCAAGGGCGGCACCGCACCGCTGCGCGAAGTCTACAAGTTTGGCGAAATCGTCGACAAGAACGGCTTCGTCTTCATGGACAGCCCGGGGTTCGATCCATGCTCGGTCACCGGGCAGGTGGCGTCGGGGTCCAACCTGATCGTGTTCACCACCGGGCGCGGCTCGGTGTCAGGCTATCAGCCGACGCCCTGCATCAAGCTGGCCACGAATTCCGAGATGTATGCCCGGATGGGTGACGACATGGACCTGAACTGCGGGGACATCGTCACCGACGGGGTCAGTATCGAGGCGAAGGGCGAAGAACTCTTTGAAATTCTGATCCGCGTCGCATCCGGCGAGAAAACCAAAAGCGAGGAACTGGGCTTTGGGGGCGTTGAATTCGTCCCCTGGCAAATCGGCGCGGTGATGTAACCCGCGCGGCCCTTGGGGAGAGGGGCAAAATGGGAGGAGAAATGACAAAACTGGTCGACATGACGGGGATCGACAAACATTTCCCCGGTGTGCACGCGCTGAAAACCGTGCAGTTCGATCTGTTTCCGGGCGAGGTTCACGCGCTGATGGGCGAGAACGGCGCCGGGAAAAGCACGCTGATGAAAATCCTGTCTGGAATCTACCAGCGCGACGGCGGTGATCTGGTGATCGAAGGCAAATCGGTCAGCCCCACAACCCCGCGCGAGGCGCAGGATCTGGGCATCGGCATCATCCATCAGGAACTGAGCCTGATGAACGACCTGACCGTGGCGCAAAATATCTTTATCGGGCGCGAACCGCGCAAGAGCTTTGGCCGCCTGGACGAGGCCGCGCTGAACGCGCAGACGGCCGAGATTTTCGCCTCGATGAACCTGAACCTGGACCCCAAAACGCTGGTCGGCACGCTGACCATCGCAAGGCAGCAGATGGTCGAGATTGCCAAGGCGCTGTCCTACCGTTCGAAGGTTCTGATCATGGATGAACCGACAGCGGCGCTGAACGATGCCGAGATTGCCGAACTGTTCGTGATCATCCGCCGCCTCAAGGCCGAAGGGGTGGGGATCGTCTACATCAGCCACAAGATGGACGAGTTGAAACAGATCGCCGACCGGGTGACCGTGATGCGCGATGGCGAATACGTGGGCACGGTAGGTGCGGCGGAAACGCCGATCAGCCAGATCATCGCGATGATGGTGGGCCGCGAAGTGAACGAGGAACCTCTGGATGTGCCCGATCTGGGCGGTGCTGAAATCTCGCTGCAAATCTCGGGGCTGAGCCGGGGCAAGGACATTCAGGATGTCAGCTTCTCGGTCCAGAAGGGTGAGATTCTGGGTTTTGCCGGTCTGATGGGGGCAGGGCGAACGGAAGTGGCCCGCGCGATCTTCGGCGCCGATCCGAAGGACAGCGGCGAAATCCGCGTGCATGGCAAGCCGGTGTCGATCAAATCCCCGAAAGACGCGGTGAAAGCCGGGATCGGGTACCTGTCCGAGGACCGCAAGCATTTCGGCCTCGCCACCGGCATGAACGTGCGCGACAATATCGCACTGGCCTCGATGGACCTGTTTACTGCCACCGGCGGGGTGCTGAATGACAGCGAAATCAGCACCACGGCCAAGGGCTTTATCGCCCAGTTGGGTATCCGCACGCCCTCGGACGTGCAGGAAGTGCGGCTGCTGTCGGGGGGAAATCAGCAGAAGGTGGTCATCGCCAAATGGCTGCTGCGCGATTGCGACATTCTGATCTTTGACGAACCCACCCGCGGCATCGACGTGGGCGCAAAGTCGGAAATCTACAAACTGCTCGAAGAGCTGGCCGGGCAGGGCAAGACAATCATCGTGATCTCATCCGAACTGCCGGAAATAATGCGCCTCAGCCATCGCATCGCGGTGATGTGCGAAGGCCGCCTGACCGGCATTCTGCCCGGCGGGAAAGACACCACTCAGGAAGACATCATGCATCTGGCCACGCAACGCGCGGCGGCCATGCAGGTAACAGGGACAATGAAATGACCAGTGCGACGGATATCGACAAGAAGAAGCCCCTTGCGGGCCTGTCCGAAAGCGGCGCGTATCAAAAACTGCTGGCCTTCGCCAGCTTGATCGCCCTGCTGATCGGGTTCTCGATCGCCTCACCGAATTTCATGCAGACCTCGAACATGATCGCAATTCTGCAGGCGACCTCGGTCAATGGCGTTCTGGCCGTGGCGGCGACGCTAATCATAATCACCGGCGGGATTGACCTGTCATTGGGTACGCTGATGACCTTCTGCGCGGTGATCGCGGGCGTTGCGCTGACCTATCTCGGCCTGCCGCTGCTGGTCGGTGTTGCGGCTGCTATTGCGGCGGGGGCGCTCTGCGGCCTGTGCTCGGGCACGTTTGTGGCCAAGATGAAAATTCCGCCATTCATCGCGACGCTGGGCATGATGCTGATCCTGAAAGGACTGTCGCTGGTCATTTCCGGAACCCGTCCGATCTATTTCAACGACACGCCCGGCTTTGACCAGATCTCGCGCGGGTCGCTGATCGGAGAGGTTTTTCCAGCGCTGCCCATCCCCAACGGCGTGCTGATCCTGTTCCTAGTCGCCATCGCGGCCTCGTACATTCTGGGGCGTACGGTTCTGGGGCGGTACACCTTTGCGCTGGGATCGAATGAAGAGGCGGTGCGCCTGTCGGGTGTCAACACCGACATGTGGAAGATGCGCATCTATGCGCTGGCCGGGGCGATCTGCGGCATCGCCGGTATCCTGATTGCCTCGCGCCTGAATTCGGCCCAGCCCGCGCTGGGGCTTGGCTATGAACTGGAAGCCATCGCAGCCGTTGTCATCGGCGGCACGTCGCTGTCCGGCGGGCGGGGCACGATCCTTGGCACCCTGATCGGCGCGCTGATCATGGCGGTGCTGACAAACGGGCTGCGCGTGCTGTCCGTCGCGCAGGAATGGCAGACCGTCGTCACCGGCGCAATCATCATTCTGGCTGTCTATGCCGACATGGCGCGGCGCAAAAAGACAGGCTGAGCAATCCAACGACAATAACGACCAACTTTGGAGGAGAAGAACATGTTTACACGTCGTTTCATTCTGGGGGCGCTGAGTGCCGCGACCCTGGCCGCCCCGGCCTCGATGGCTGCAGCGGAAGAGATTTACATCCCGCTGGTGTCCAAGGGCTTCCAGCATCAGTTCTGGCAGGCCGTCAAGTCGGGCGCGGAACAGGCCGCGGACGAGTTCAACGTCATCATCACCTTTGAAGGACCGGACAATGAAACCATGGTCGACCGCCAGATCGACATGCTGGCCGCCGCCCTGGCCAATAACCCCAAGGCCATCGGCTTTGCCGCGCTGGACAGCCAGGCCGCGATCCCGTTGCTGAAACAAGCCGACGAAAAGGGGATACCGGTCATTGCCTTCGACAGCGGTGTGGACAGCGACATCCCGGTCTCGACAGCTACGACTGACAATCTTGCCGCAGCCGGATTGGCCGCCGACAAGATGGCAGAAAAGATCGGTGGCAAAGGCAAGGTTGCCGTGGTTGCCCATGACCAGACCAGCCGCACGGGCATCGACCGCCGCGACGGGTTCGTCAACCGCATCGCCGAAAAGTACCCGGATATCGAGGTCGTAACCGTTCAGTACGGCCAGGGCGACCACCTGAAATCGACCGAGGTGACCAAAGCGATCCTGACCGCGAACCCGGACCTGAACGGCATCTTCGGCACCAACGAAGGCTCGGCCATCGGCGTGGTGAACGGGGTACAGGAACTGGGCACCGAAGGCCTGGTCATCATTGGCTATGACAGCGGCAAGGCTCAGAAAGACGCGATCAAGAGCGGCCTGATGGCAGGTGCCATCACCCAGAACCCGGTTGGTATCGGATATGAGACAGTAAAAGCCGCGGTTTCGGCCATGAAAGGCGAAGAGGTCCCCGCGCTGATCGACACCGGCTTCTACTACTACGATGCCTCGAATATCGACGATCCCAAAATCTCGGCCGTCCTGTACGACTAAGACCTGACCACTCACGGAAACTGGCCCGCCTATTGGCGGGCCTTTTTTGTTGGGGCTTATGCCGCTGCCTGTCGCCGTTTTTGGGGTGACTTCAGACTGGTGTCTCGGAGATTGGCGGGTGGATGTTGAAAGGTTGATCCGAGCGCTCAGCCGTTTGGGTTGAGTTCGGAATGGCCGAAGCGTCAATCATGTTCGCAGGCTTGGATCGCGCAACAAGCGCCCGATCTGCCAACGATGAGAGGGCGATTCCAGACGTTTTGGGAGATTGCGCCAGAAGTTCTGCATGTTGATCGCCTGGGGTGATTTGGTACCTCAAAGCCATGCGGAAGGCACTGAGAAAGCCTGATTTTTAGCAATCTACTTCAATGTGCTATGATTGCTGTCTGGGGTGGTAGGATACCACGCTAAGTCATTGATATATATTGTTAATACATGTAAAATGGAGAGGGCATGGGGTCAAGTTCGAATTCTTGTATTCCGGTTTGTATCCGCAACAGAAAAATTGTCTTAGTAACTTGGCCAGTGTTGCAAACAGGGTGAGTGCTGGCGGTTTCTTAGACCAAACAGATGGGCCTGTCCTCTGCTAGCTCAGGCCGCCTACTATCCCAAAACTCCAGGCGACGGACATACTGGGTCGCCTCCGATTACGCGGCCCTTGGGGCGCAAACGACGAATTCCTCCTCGCCGTCACCGCTCAGAACCTCCGTAAAGTGGCCAAGATCTTTCCTGCACGGCAGCAACCACAAAAAGCCTGCGCAGGTACTCACGCTTGGTTCGCCGCCCCTCGTTCTGCGACAGAAATGCGTCGTTTTTCAACAGAATCGAGCGGGAAACTGACGTTCTCCGCAGGCGCAAATACGAGGGTCTTTTTGTCGCTGAGCGGTCATTTAACCTCCCAGCAGTTCACAAAGCGAACCGCCGCTCAACAAAATAATACGGATCATACTCATCATTGGCAAAAGGGGGTGGGTCGACCTAAGTCGGCCAAATACTCATTGCGTGGTATATAATTGATGAAAGAATGCGCCGACCAGTAGGTTCGCACGATCCGGTGGCAGAGCACGGCTTTCGAGCATAAGTTTCGAAGCTTCTTGAGCCAATCGGTGTTCATAATGCGCGGAAGCGCAAGGGGGAGTTTTGACGAAAGTTCTGTTGGTGGAAGACAATGAAATGAACAGCGATATGCTGTCGCGCCGGTTGGAACGCAAAGGGTTTCATGTTGTCGTCGCGAAGGACGGGCTGGAAGGCGTGTCCATGGCTGGTGAAGAAAGTCCCGACATCATTTTGATGGATATGAGCCTGCCCGAAATTGACGGGTGGGAAGCGACACGGCGTATCAAGGCAGCGCCCGGGACGGCGTCGATCCCGGTGGTGGCCCTGACCGCGCACGCGATGGCCAGTGATCGGGAAAAGGCGCTGGAAGCAGGTTGCGACGACTTCGATACCAAACCGGTCGAGCTGAGCCGTTTGCTGGAAAAGATGGGGAAACTTTTGCCCGCGACCTGAGGAAGAACCGCTCAATCCGCGGCCGTTTTGTGTCGGGTGACATAATAGGTTCTGACCCGACCCTTGCCTTTCACCCTTGTTTCGACAGGTTCAGAGATGTCAAAGCGATGTTCGACCTGTCTGGCGGTGGCCTCGGACACCTGCACCCGGCCCGGCGCACCGGTTGATTCAAGACGGCTGGCAAAATTAACGGTGTCCCCCCAGACATCGTAAAGGAAACGGTGCGATCCGATGATGCCAGCAACCACTGGCCCGGTATGCACGCCGACCCTGATATGCATCGGGTGGTCTGTTTCAAGGTTCAGCGCCTCGACCTGATCGAGCATCCGAAGCGCCATCTCGACCATCACCTCGGCATGATCTTCACGACCGTCCGGCACCCCGGCGGCAACCATATACGCATCGCCAATCGTCTTTATCTTTTCAACGCCAAGTTCCGTCGCCGTTTTGTCGAACCCCGAGAAAATCCGGTTCAGGTAGGACACCACCTGTGCCGGGGCCAGCCTGGCCGACATCTCGGTAAAGCCGACGATATCGGAAAAGAGCACGGTGACGTCGTTGTGGCGGTCGGCGATTGTGGCCTCGCCGTCGTTAAGGCGCGTCACGATCTGTTGCGGCAGAATGCTGAGCAGAAGGTCTTTGTACTTCTGCTTTTCCGCTTCCATCATCTCAAGGTACTGGCGTTCGCGCTTTCGCCAGCGGTTTTTTTCAAGCGCCGCGCTGATCCGGGCTTGCAACAGGATCGGGTTGAAGGGTTTGGGCAGGTAATCCTCGGCACCGGCCTCAATGCAGCGCGCAACGCTTTCGATCTCATCCAGGGCTGAAATCATAATGACGGGGATATCATGAAGGGTGTCATCCTGTTTCAGACGGGCCAGCACGTCGAAGCCGTTGATATCCGGCATCATCAGATCGAGCAGAACCAGGTCGAACGGCTGGCGGGACATCTTGTCCAGAGCGGAATAGCCGCCATCGGCAGTCCAGACGCGATGCCCGTCCCGCTTTAACCGGCGGGCCAGCAAGTCCCGGTTGGCCTCGGCATCATCGACGACAAGGATGTCGCCGGTTGATCCGGATGTATCGGCGATTGAAGGCAGGGGCTGCATGCTCTGGACCAGATTTGCAAACATCGCGACCGTCTCGCGCGGTGTGTCAGATATTTTGAGGCCATCACCAGACAAAACCGAGAGCGTGTCGATACGTTGCAGCAAGGTGCAGGTGTGGTCCAATAGCCCCAGCAAGTCCGGCTGCAGATGTTCTGCGTTCAGGTCCTCCAGATCCTCCAGCATCATCTCGCTGTAGCCTTTGATCGCATTCATCGGGGTACGCAGGTCGTGACGCAGCCGCTTCACGCCCTCATCGCCGCTGACCGTCAGCTTAATCGCCATCTCGGGGTGCAGAAGCTGATCCACCAAGGCGCTCAGCTCCGTCGTCGCCTGAGAAATCCGATCCAGATCCGAAGTGACTTCATCCAGATTCAGCCGCCTGGATTCGCTTTGAAGCAACTCGCAAAACCCGACAATGGCGCTGACCGGAGAGATGAGGTTTTGCCGCAAATTGGCCAGCCACACCGCCTGTGCGTTTTGTGCTTCGTTTTTGGGGCTGTCATTCACAACTTATGTGTCCCTTGCAGGGGCAGGCCGGTGTTTGACCAGAATGTCGTTCAACTGGTTAAGGATGGTTTCAATTTCATCCCCGTCCTTGCTGATCAGCGTCTCGACCGAACCGCTCAGCCGCGCGCGGTCATCGTTTGACAGGGTCTTCGCGGTGACAACGATGACGGGTATGTTCTTCCAGTCCGGGTTCTTCCTCATCCCCGCCAGAAATTCAAAACCGTCCATCTCGGGCATCATCAAATCCAGCAAAATGACGTCCGGAACGGATGCAGAAAGATGTTGAAGGGCGTCCAGCCCGTTGACGGCCTGCTCGATCTGCCAGCCTTCCTTGCCCAGAACCCGGCAGATCATTTCGCGGGTTGCAGCCTCGTCTTCCACGACAAGGGCGCGGGGTGCCGGCCGGGGCGGACAATGCTCTTTCAGCGCGTTCAGCAGTGCGACCGTGTCGATGGGCTTGCCCAGATACTCGCTGGCACCCAGCGACAACCCGCGCGTGCGGTCCTCTGCGAATGTCAGCATGATCACCGGGATGTCTGTCAGATCAGGGTCGTCTTTCAGCTTGGACAACACCGCCCAGCCGTCGATCTCGGGCATGAACACGTCCAGCGTGATGGCGTCAGGCCTGAATTTGCGCGCCAATTCCAAGGCTTCGCCACCCTTGGTCGAGGCAAGAACGCGGTAACCTTCCCTGCGCAGCCGCCGTCCCAAAAGGTCATGTACCGTCGGGTCGTCATCGACCAGCAGAACCAATGGCGCGTCTGAATCGCCACCTTGATCGTCCTCCGAATACCCTTTTCCCCGCAGCAGGTCTGTGGACGGATCTCTGCAGATACTCGGAAGACGAATGGTGAAGGTTGACCCCTGGCCGAGCGTGCTGGCGCAGTGAATGCTGCCGCCCAGCTGTTCGCAGAAGACCTTGGTGATCGACAGCCCCAGACCGGTACCCCCATAGTTGCGGGTGGTAGAGGAATCCGCCTGAGTGAATGCGTCGAACACCCTGTCGACTTGCCCGGGCGACATGCCGATGCCCTGATCGGCGACCGAAAATTCAAGCTGATCCTGTTCCTTGGATCGCAGAACGGACAGCGTGATTGTCGCGTTTTCAGTGAACTTGCAGGCGTTGGACAACAGGTTGAGCAGTGCCTGCCTCACCTTGGTCAGATCGCAGACCATATCCCCGATGTTCTCGGCACACACAATCTCAAGCGTGTTGCTGTTCTTTTCCGCCAGCGGTCGCACCGTCGTTCCGACGTCGTTGATCATCTGAAAAACGTCGAAAGGTTCCAGATTGAATTCCATCTTGCCGGCTTCGATCTTGGACAGGTCCAGAATGTCATTGATCAGCGCAAGCAGGTGTTTCCCGGCAGATTGAATTTTCCTGAGATCGCTCAGGTTAGCCTCGTCATTCTGGTCGATGGATTCCTCGAGCATCAGTTCGCTGTATCCAATGATCGCATTCAGCGGCGTGCGCAGCTCGTGACTCATGTTGGCGAGGAACGTGCTTTTGGTTTTGTTGGCGGTTTCTGCGATATCCTTCGCTACGCGCAGTTCGCTTTCAACTTGCTTCTGGGTGGTAATATCGCGGCCGTAGATATTCGCGTAACCGCCTTCCGGAACCGGCCACAGCAACAGGGCATAGATCAGACCACCGGCCTCATATTCGAAATCCTGCCGTTGATCTTCGCGCAAACCCTTGGCGACACGTTTGCGCCAACCTGTTCCCACACGGTCGCCGACCTTCAGCTGCAGCGCTTTGATCAAGGGCGCGCTTGCCCTGTTGGCATAGACAAGTTTGCCCTGACCGGTGATGCGCAAAACCGGGTTGGGATTCTCTTCGGGAATACGCGCCAATTCGCGCATCCGCATTTCCGCCTGCTTTAGCTGCGTGACGTCCCGCCCGTAGAGGTTGACGTGCCGGGCGTCCGGCACCGGCCAGAGCAGTAATGCGTAGACCATGCCATCGGCGTGACATTCAAAGTCCTGCCGCTTGTCTTCCTGCAATCCCTTCCTGACACGGGCCAGCCAGTCCTCGGTGACATCCGCCCCGACTTTCAGACCCAGGGCATCAAGCATGGGATCGCTGGCCTTATTCGCAAAGAGCAGCTTTCCGTCACTGCTGATACACATCACCGGATTGGGGTTTTCCTCGGGGATCTGGGCAAGCTCGGCGTTGCGGGCTTCGACCTTCTTCAGTTCGGTGACATCGCTGTAGATCGCAACGGTTCCGTTGTCACCGGTCTTGCGCTCGCTGATCTTGATCCACCCGCCGGATGTCCGGCTTTGCATCTGGGTGCCGTGGGGGTTTTCGTGGCGTTTCAGCCGTTGCGCCAACCATTCTTCTTCTCGTCCGATCGCATCTGCAATCACGTTCAGCGACAGCGCTTTGCGAACGACCTGTTCGAACGTCATCCCCGGTTTCACCAGATCTTCGTGCCCCGGATACAGCATCTTCCGATACGTCTCGTTCGCCAGAACCAAACGATCATCGGAATCATAAAGGGCAAAGCCTTCCGGGATTGTGTTTATGGCATCGACGATCCGGTCCAGCGCCCGGTTTGGTCCAACCGGCTTTGACACAGGGTGATCGTCGGATTGGTTCATTCTGCGCTCTCCATCTGACGAGACCGGCACGTCGGTAAGTCACTGTTTTCAGTTGAATTGAAATGCGGGACCAAAACAAGGCTGTTTCGGCCCGTCTGCATGTGCCTTTGGATTGATGTTGATAGAGCCGCCATTCACCCGGGTCCCGTGAGGCCATTGGAAATCGCCTGACGGCGGGCCGGGTCGTTCCTTCTGCTGCGCACCGCAGCCCGGCGATAACCATGGGATCGGCAGGATTGGGCCGTGTTCACCGGTTCAAACCCGCTGCGCGCAAACCCTGTTGATAGAACTCGTGATCCTCCGGTCGCGCGAAAGGATGTGTGCGTTCTGCCAGCTGGAGCGAGGCGCCGGGGTCCAGACGCTTTAGGTCAAGAACAGCCTGCCGCGCCTCATCCAGCTTGCCGCAAAGGGCATTGTTCACGGCAAGATCAAGATAAGAGCTGCCGCGGTTCGGCTGGGCCCGGATTGACGCCTCGGCCCACGCGATGGCTTCTTCGTGCCGGCCTGCCACAAACCCGCAGAGTGAGCGAATGGAGTACCACAAAGCCATCAAAGGATCGCGCGGGCTGAGCCTGATCGCGGCCATGATATTATCGAGCGCTTCCTTGCCGTCGCCCAGATACACCTGAGCTCTGGCAAGCAAAGCATAGGCATGGGGGTCGTTGGGGTTGAGGTCAGTGGCCTCCCGCAACTTTCTTACGGCGTCCTGATGATGGCCTGAAAACAAATCTGCCGCACCAAGTAGGGCCATGGCATACGCGTCGCGGTCGTTCATCGAAACCGCCCGCTGCGCCAGCCTCACCGCCTCGGCCTTGGAAGCGTCAGGATCAACACTCCAGCCGTTCACGCATTGCATCAGATGCGTAAATGACAAATCCGCCAGCCCGAATGAGCTTTGCGGGTCCAACTCGACGGCTTTCATGAGCAGGTTCTGGGCTTCGGCTACGTCTGCTTTAGTGAACTGCGAGATATGCCAATGGGCGCGCGCGGACAATTCCCAGGCATCCATCCGGGGGATCACCTTGCGCCTTGCGCGTTGCATTTCAGCAGTCAGGTATTCAGGTGCAACAGCGCCCACAATTTTCTGCGTGATCTCGTCCTGCAGATCGAAGATGTCTTCAATCACGCCGTCAAATCGATCGGTCCAGACATTGTAGTTTGCAATCGCGTCGATCAGTTGCACCGAGACGCGTACCCTGTTGCCGACCCTTCGAACGCTGCCCTCAAGTACGTACTGCACGCCCAGATCGCGGGCGATTTGCTCTGTCCCGATGGCGCGGCCCTGGTAGGAAAAGCTGGTATTTCGAGAGATCACGAAGAACCAGTGAAACCGGGACAGCGCGGAAATGACCTCTTCGGCGATACCTTCGGCAAAAAAGGTCTGATCCGCGTCGTCGGATAAATTGTCAAAGGCCAGAACCGCAATCGAAGGCCGTTCCGGCACCGCAAAAAAGGTAGCTCTGGATGGCTGATGCGGACATTCCCCAACCATAGGCGACCAAAGGCTCTGCGATGTTTTTGAGTTTCTGGGAACCCAGACAGGTGAAGTGATCCGAAAGCCTGGCATCAAGGCTGCGCCGCGCGGTCTCTGAAATCACCAGTGAACCTGGCTCAGCCAGATTCTGAAGGCGAGCGGCCACGTTGACGCCGTCGCCATAGACGTCTTCATCGGCAAAACTCACATCGCCGCTGTGCAATCCCATTCTCAAGGTGATCCGCGGATCATCGGTCAGTGCGTTTTGGACAGCCATCGCGCACTCGATACCATTGACCACGCTGGGAAATTCAACCAGCCAGCCGTCCCCCATGCTTTTTATCACCCTGCCGCGATGCGCACCAATTGCCGGAGTAAGAATGTCGTTCCGAAAACGGCGCAGCGCGGTCAATGTGGCAGCTTCATCCTCCCCCATGAGTTTGGAATAGTTTGCCACATCCGCAGCCAGAATAGCGGTCAGCCGTCGTTCAGAGGCGTTCGACATGGATGCAGCATAGCCCACGGCAGGCGAATGGGAAACTTCAGTAGCTTTGGGTAAAACGTTAATGCCTCCGCTCCAATTTCGGCTGTGAACGCCAAGGGTTCGATGACAGCGGCTGAAGATCGGAACCACTTCGCGCAACCGACCGTTTTTGTTGTTTAAGTATGTTTTCATCTATGGTGAGCGCACGCGATCTTTGGACCGGGGGACTGCCAAATGACAACGCACACAGGTTACCTGCTGATTGCCGACATTACCGGCTACACTCAGTTTCTGACATCTTCGGAAATGGATCATGCCAATCCCATTCTGCAATCCCTTCTGAGCGTTCTGCTTGAGCAGGTCGGAGACCCGCTGCACTTCTGGAAAACCGAAGGCGATGCCGTTCTGGCCTATTCGACACGACAGGATTTCCCGTCAGGAGAGACATTTCTGACCATTTGCGAAAATCTCTACAACGCGTTCACCCTCAGACGGCAGGATATAATCGCCAACACGACATGTCCGTGCCGGGCATGCGCCAATGTCGGCGGTCTGGACCTCAAGATCATCGCCCATCACGGTCAGTTCGATGAAATTCAACTGGGGCCAACCAAAGACATCTCTGGCGCTGATGTCATTCTTGTTCACCGATTGACCAAGACGGAAGTTGCCGAGCGCACCGGCATTCACAGCTACGCCTTGTTTAGCGAAGCGGCGGAAGAAGCCATGGATATCAGCGATATAATGGAGCCGTTTTCCCAGGAAATAGAACATTTTGGTGAAGTCGGAATGAAGGTCTACAATCTGGCCAAATCATGGGAAAAGATGCGCGCTGATCGCCCGCGCGATTTTCTCGAAGAAGAAGAAGGCGTGTGGACCCTGCGCTACCATTTCGATGCGCCCATGTGCCTCGTGTGGGAGGCCCTCGTCGTTCCTGAACACAAGCTGAAATGGATGAACAGTGTCAGCGACATCAAGATGGAGAACCCTTTGGGACGTCTTGGCCCGGGGTCAGGCTATCATTGCGCGCATGCAATGGCCCAGTTCTTTTATCGGGTCACGGATTGGGAACCCTTTGAGTACTTCTCGACCCGCATCCTGGACCCTGCGCGCCCCGATATCAGCTTTCCCGAGACTTATCATCTGACAGAAACAGATACAGGCACCGAACTGCGCTACACAATGGGTATGGCAACGGATGCAGATGGCATGCGTTCGGAAATTTCCGAGCAGGAATGTTCCGCGTTTTTGGCGGAATTCTGGGCGGTGTCTTTTGCGGATATGAATAAGCAACTCAGCCAGTCCAAATAGCACCGTGCGGCTTGAAGTCGGGCGACAGGTCTGTCTGGCCCACGAAGTGGATTACGGCACGAAACAGCGGATTTGACCGTTGGACCATTCCCCAAACTTCAGGCGTCGAAGTTCCAGATGTCGCGCTGAACCTTCCAACCGTCGTCGCCTTTTCGGAAGTACAGAACATACTTTCCTGTAAGTTCCTGCCCTCCCATAGAACCCGTCAGGGTTCCAGTGGTAACGGCGCAATCTCCGCCGACATGGGCGTCGGTCAGATTGGCCACAACATCGCTCAGGCCACCATCAATGGCTGCCTGCCAATACTGCCGAATGGCTGCGTGACCCGTCATGATCGGCGCTCCCGGCGGCATGGCCGCACCATCTTCAGCATAGGGTGCCGTCGCCCGACTTGCGTCCTTTGCATTGATCCCTGCGATGATTGCCGCGTCGAGTGCTTTTACAGTATCAATATCCGACATTGTTTACACCCGAGTTTTTGCTGGTGCCGTCAGGTTATCACAGGAGTTCGGGTTGATGTTCGTCTCTGGTGTTCAACCTCGGGCGCCGCATCGCCGCAAGTCGGAACCGAGGCCTTTGAGGCTATCTGTTGTCCTCAGTTGAGAGAGCATTGGGCAGGATATGTTTCCGCTATCGCAGTTAGCAGTAAGTTCATTCAACGCCGCTTCCAGAACTGCCAACTCCTTGATTTTACGGCGCACATTGGAGACATGACGCTCTGCCATCTCCTTCACGGTTTGGCAGTCTGCACTGCTGCCTTCTGACAGGTCGAGCAGCGTCTTCGCGTCTGCAAGTGGGAATCCTAAATCCCGGCACTTTCTCAAAAAACGCAACCTTCCAACATCACGTTGTGAGTAGAGACGGCGATTGTTGGAGGCGCGCTCGGGTTTTGGCACAACTCCTTCGCGTTCATAATAGCGGATGGTTTCAATGCCGACTCCACTTTGCCGGGAAGCCTCTCCAATCGCAATCATATGAAATTGTCCTGCTTGATCCTGTAGTGGCTACAGAATTTATACACCGCTTGGGTCATCACTGCAAAGCCATGCCGTGAAGACCAGTGGAGAAAAAGGATGCAGAAATACCTTGGCCTCAGTTATTTAGGATCGGTTTCAGCGCTTGGCGTGGCGACCTGCTGTGTTCTACCCATGGCCATGATGTTGCTCGGGTTGGGTGGCAGTTGGCTGGCAATATTCGGGAAAATTGCGGCAGCAAGTTTTTATGTACTGACAATATCGACTGCGCTGGTCGCGTTGTCTTGGTCGGTATCGCATCGACGCGGATCAATTGGGCGGCTGAAATGGTGGCTTGCCGGAAGCACAGCTATGATCGGGCTAGCATGGGTCATCGTGTTCAATGAGGCTCGGATCAACGATTATCTGATTATGCAGATGTGAGACTATGACAAAACAAACCGTGGTGCTTGAAAGCACATTGACGTGTCCCAAATGCGGACATGCCGAGACAGAGGAAATGCCGACAAACGCCTGCCAGTGGTTCTATAAGTGCAACGCGTGCGAGACAATATTGAAGCCACTCGAGGGCGACTGCTGCGTATACTGCTCCTATGCCACCGTTCCGTGCCCGCCAATTCAGATGGGCGATAGTTGTTGCGGTTGAGTTAAAGGGCAGGTTTGTTGCGCGATGTGTGAGTTCATCAGCTGCAAAATCTCGCACCGGCGGCGAATGTCCGAATAGAGGGCTGCACTTGCAAAAATCTATTGGCGCGTTCACTGACAAATATGGGCCACTATTGATTGCCCTTTCATCAGCGATGACCCAGATGCTGCGCCGTCTCGGACGGCAGGTGCGAGCCAGAAGAAGATGATAAAACATCAACAACTAATGCCGATGTGGCGCCATTTCCGGGCATTCAGTTCCTGTTCCTGAGCTACGTTGCTCGGAACAAATTCGTTGTCTACCATATGTATTGACGCACGAAATTGGGATCTTTGTGACTATGTCTATTCAGTCAGGCTATCTGCTCATCGCCGATATCACCGGTTACACTGGATACTTGACCCGGTCAGAGTTGGAACACGCCAACCCGATCATCCATTCTTTGCTGGAGGCAATTGTGATGGAATTGAAGGACCCAATGAAGTTGCGGGGCCTCGAGGGTGACGCCGTTTTCGCGTATTCGAGTGGGCCATTCCCTTCTGGCGAAACTTTCCTCAATATTTGTGAAAGCCTTTATCGGGCGTTCGCCGAACGCCGTCGGAACATTGTGCAAAACACGACTTGCCCCTGCAACGCGTGTCGCAACGTAGCCGATCTCGATCTAAAGATCCTTGCGCATCACGGAAAATTTGAAGAACTGTCGATCGGACCGATGAAGGATATTTCCGGTGCTGACGTCATACTCGTGCATCGTATGGCGAAGACCGATGTGAAGGAGGATACTGGTATCCTCAGCTACGCACTGTTCTCGGAAGACGCGTTCCGGGCAATGGGCATTGAATCTGACCTCATGCAGTATAGCGCTCAATTCGAGCACTTTGGCGATGTGCCGATGCGGGTCTACGACCTTGCTGCGGCCTGGCAACGATACCGGGAAGTCGCCGGACCCGTCCGCATTACCGACGAGGATGCCGTGTTCACAACCCGGCACACACTAAACGCGCCACCGGTAGTGGTTTGGGAAATGCTCACAGATCCGCGGCTCAAGTTGCGCTGGATGATGTTGAAAGACGCCTATCGGGAAGGGGATGCATCGCGCACTTCGGCCGGCGTTCGTTTGCACTGCATTCATGAAGCCGCTCACTTTCAGATGCTGATCGTCGACTGGCATCCATTCGATTATGTGACGGATATTCTACACAATTCGTCTATTGAGGGTCTCACTAATTTGGAGACCTATGAGTTAGTCCCTGTAGCTGAAGGCACCGAGATCGTGTTTCGAATGGGGCGGCTTACTGATGCCGAGGGAATACATCATCCCGAGGAGGAAGCAGCGGTGATCGAATTATTCGAGAATTTTTATCCAGTGGCTTTCGGTATTCTCGACGAGATGGCATTGGAGGCTCGTCAAAAGAGTCAGGAACAGTAAAGTTGGGTATTTAGGGGCGACACCGCCGCTAAATGGGCTGAGGGTGTGAGCGATACATCGAAGAAGGTGGGACCTTTACGATCGGGGTTGTTCGCTTCAAGCCAGAATGGGCTTGGAGTCATTTAGATGGCCGCAATGGCTTTCAAGCGAACCTCGCGGTAATGTGCAGCCACTTCCGCTTTGTTAGGCAGACCGTGATTTCGAGTTGCGTTCGGCTTTGCTCCTGCGGCGAATGGCGGCAATGCGGGCTGCGGCCGCAGCATTGCGACCTGCCGCTGGATGTCGGCAATGGGCCGTAGGCGATGGCAGCTAAGTACCGCATGGGCTTGCGGACTTGACCATAACGCGCTGTACTGCTTTGTGGTACTCTCCCCGAGATATGCGAGGCAAACTGTTTGCGCTCAAGCCCGAACCTTCCTCCGCTTCTATCGCTTCGTGCTTTTTCAGCCGTTGCGAGGCTCTTGAGTTTTCGAAAGGCCGCGGATGAATTGCTGATATCGCAAAGTACGGTCAGCCATCACATTCGGCAGCTTGAAACGATACTCGGAACGCCGCTTTTCGCACGGCATGCCCGCAGCATCTCGTTAACTCCTAAAGGGGAGCGTTATCTCGTAGAAATCAATGCCGCATTCCGTACGATCGCGGATGCGACCGCAGAACTTCGGGCCGAAGCTGGGCGGGAGACGCTTCGCGTCACGGCGCTGCCGTCCTTCTGTTCAATGTGGCTCATGTCGCGTCTTGCCTCATTTTCGGATGTGCATCCAGGGATTGACATTGAACTGGACCCGACACTCGAGATTGTCAGCTTTGCGCGCGACGAGGCTGATCTGGGCGTGAGGTTTGGAACCGGCCCTTGGAAGGGCGTGGATGCCCGGCTGCTGCATGTCGAAAAGATTGCCCCCGTTGCACATTCCGAGCAAACCTTCACGCTCACGGACCTGTCTGACGAACAACTTCTCATGAGCCGCAAGGAGCAGGAATGGCAGTCTTGGGCGGAGTCGCGGGGAATTGATATTGCGGGCGTGAAACGGATGCCGCTCAACGACTACAATGTGGTGATCCAGGCCGCAATCGATGGCGGAGGGGTGGCAATCGGTCGTCAGTTACTCGTTGAAACACTCGTGCGTGAAGGTCGCCTCACTTGGCTCGCTGAACCCGAGACAGTAGACGAAGACCTCGGCTATTGGCTGGTAAGCGCTGAAGGACGACCTTTCACCCGAGCAATGTCGCTATTCGCTGACTGGCTAACCGAGGCTCTCGCGGAAACCGGTTTTTGAGACCCATCACTTTTTGAGACCCATCACTAAGCGATCTAAAAAATAGATCACTCGTGCGCTTCCTTCGAATTGGTAGGGCTTCGAGCGCCAAATTAAATTCCTCCTTGTAACTGAAAGGAGGACACCATGACAAAAACGCGACCCGATAACCGCCAAGCGCATGGCCAAAACGACCTGTTTTCAAATTTCGTCTTTCGCGGGCCTGTCGCAGAAAAGTCTGGTACGCCTGTAAAACTCGGCCTGCTTCAACGCCCTGTCGTTGCGGGCTTCCACGCATTGACAACTCGTAAGACGCGACAGGCACTGGAAGGTCTCGAACGCTTTCGTTTGTGCGACATCGGCTTGGAATCGAGCGATATTGATCGCGCTGTACGAGATGCCGCTGACCAGGCGTCCGAAGCATTCGCGCGCCGGTTACACGGTCGCTGGCGTATCGCCGCTCAAAGCTCTGGAAGCCTCAACGCAGATAGCGAATGCCTTATGTGCGCCGGAAGGGGGCAGTGATGAGTATACGCGACCCTTCCGCTTACAAGAACCAGGTCACACGCCGCACAATGCTGCAATTGACCGTGGCGGGCGCGTTCAGCGCGGGCCTTCGACCATCCACGAGCTTTGGAGAACCCAACATGACCCACCCGACACCTGCAGTACCGGCCAATGCCACATTTGGCGGCACTTGGCCTTTTCCCGCACGCTACACCGACGCGCCCGGTTACGCCGCCCACTACGTTGATATCGGCG
This sequence comes from Ruegeria sp. AK4, assembly GCF_056541025.1. Classification (NCBI taxonomy): domain Bacteria; kingdom Pseudomonadati; phylum Pseudomonadota; class Alphaproteobacteria; order Rhodobacterales; family Roseobacteraceae; genus Ruegeria; species Ruegeria sp. AK4. Next base: position 211,329 of record NZ_JBQFXS010000004.1, on the reverse strand, counting down.
AGGGGCCCGAGACTCTGCTTCTGCTGCATGGCGAGCCCACCTGGAGCTATCTTTTCCGGCACCAGATCGCCACGTGGTCGCGCCATCATCGGGTCGTCGCGGTTGACCATATGGGTTTTGGCAAGAGCGCAACCCCAGGCGACCGGACCTATTGGCTGCAGGATCATATCGACAATTTGGAGGCGGTCGCTCTTGCCCTCGACCTGCGCGACGTGACCCTTGTGATGCATGACTTTGGCGGACCGGCGGGTATGGGCTTCGCAATCCGCCATCCGGACCGGATAAAGCGGATTGTCTCCGGCAACGGACCAACGCCGTTCGGTCAGGCCGATCTCGTTGACCGGCTGGTTGCGAATGCTGGCGAAGCCCCCTGGTTTCAGTGGATCCTGAAAGCGCAAGATGACGGCACTCTGGAACCGCTTCTGGGCCAGCTTGATTACACGATCCTGTCCACAATGAAGTTAAACGGTTTCGAAGACGCCTCAATCGTCACGGATGTTTGGCTCAACGCCTATCGGGCGCCATTCCCAACACCGGCAGAAGCTGCCGGCGCGATTGGATGGGCCAAGGGGTTTGCGACCGGGGCGCATAAGTTTGAAGTACCGGACGCGGCGGCCCGACTGGCGATCAGTGCGAAACCAGCACTCGCGATCTGGGGGGAAGAAGACCGGACGCTGAATGCAAAGCACTTTCTTCCACTGTTCAAGGCGGTGTTTCCGAACGGTAGAATTCAGCGCCTGCCGGGGGCCGGCCATTACAGCCCTGAAGACGCACCGCGTGAAGTGACGGATCACGTGCTCTCTTTCATCGGCTAGGGGCCGACGCGAGCGCGACGCCTGGGTCGAAATCCGATCTTGGAGCGGCGAGCGTGTATCCCGCATTGTATCCCAACTTCGGAGGCATGGGATACATGTCGACTTGAAGGGGCGGAATTCCCCTTATTTTGTTGCTCTTTCGGAGAATGGTGGCTGTGCAGCCAGTCTCGAGCTATCCAGTCTCGCGCAGAAATCCCTGTTTACAGGGTATTTACAGGGAAATTTCATGATTTTGGCCTGATTTGAGCCGGATTTGTAGCTCTGAGCCCTGGTAAAAGACGTTAATTCAAAGCGTTACAACTGATTTCCCTGTTCTTGAAGAACAGGGAATTCCATTCCCCTGATCAAGGAATTTTGCCTCAACAAAACAGGGAAACCTCCTGGCCTTCAGGGATCTTCTCGGGAAAGGTTTTTCAGGGCGACAAAGGCTGTCTGGATTCTTGCTCTTCGAAACAACCGATTCAAACAACTCTTGGGTGTTGCGGAAGCAGATTGTTCATGTTATGTTCTTATTGGGTGATTCCAACCTGCAGAAGGGACGACTGTGCGCGCACGGCCGTCCTTTTTGCTTTTCTGGCGGGTGCTCCGCCAGGCGGCCGGCGTGTCTGGTCGTGTGAATAACTGTGCAGGAATAGAGGAAGAAAGAAGATGGCAAGAGACAAAATAGAGCAAATCGCGATCCGCGATCTCAAACCCTGGGCCCGCAATGCCCGGACACATTCGAAGAAGCAGGTTGGTCAGATTGCCGACAGCATTGAGAGGTTTGGCTTCACCAACCCAGTGCTGATCGATGAACACAGAGTGATCCTGGCCGGGCATGGTCGTGTTGAAGCCGCCCAGACGTTGGGTCTTCGCGAGGTTCCGTGTTTGCGGCTTGATCACATGACGGATCAGGAAAAACGCGCCTATGTGCTGGCGGACAACAAGCTGGCCCTTAATGCCGGTTGGGATGAGGATCTGCTTGCTGCAGAACTCGGTGCGCTTATGTCCGATGATCTGGACTTCGATATCGGGCTGACCGGATTTTCGATCCCCGAGATCGACGGTCTGATGGAAGCTGTCGCGCCGGAAGAGCCTGGCAATCCGGAAGACGAAGCAGTTCCTGAAGAAGCGCCAGCGCGCGTGCGTCCAGGGGACATCTGGCAGCTCGGTCGTCACCGGTTGGTCTGCGGTGACGCGTTGGACGGCGTAGTCATTGACGCTCTTATGGATGATGCAGAGGCCAAGATGGTCTTTACGGATCCACCTTACAATGTTCCGATCGACGGACATGTCGGCAATTCCGGCAAAACACAGCATCGAGAATTTGCGATGGCCGCAGGTGAGATGTCGACGCGAGAGTTCACGCAATTCCTCACGGACGCCTTCCGCAACTTAGCAGATCGCAGTGTTGATGGGTCTATCCATTTTGTCTGTATGGACTGGCGCCACATGGGTGAGATGATCGAGGCGGGGCAGCGGGTTTATAACGAGCTCAAGAACCTGATTGTCTGGGTCAAGGACAACGGAGGAATGGGCACCTTCTACCGATCTCGCCATGAACTGATCTTCGTCTTCAAGAACGGCTCGGGCACTCATACCAATACATTCGAGCTGGGGCAGCATGGTCGGTACCGCACAAATGTTTGGGAGTATCGCGGGGTTAATACGATGCGGGCAGGGCGCATGGAGGAACTGGCTCTGCATCCCACCGTTAAGCCGGTTCAAATGATCGCGGATGCCATCCGGGATGTATCAGGACGCGGTGACATCGTCCTATACGTGTTTGGCGGTTCAGGTTCCACTTTGATTGCCGCAGAGAAAACGGGTCGCCGCGCCTATCTGTGCGAGTTCGACGAAGTTTATTGTGATCGCATCCTGGCGCGTTGGGAAGTCTATGCCAAGGATGACGCACAACAAATTCTCTGTGGGTGGGTCCCGCCCTCGAATGCTCCGTCACTGGAGGCCGCAGAATGAAGCAGGTAACTCAAAAACTGCCAGCGGTCCGTCCTGATGCAGATTATGAAGTTGGCTATGCAAAGCCACCAAAGGCAACTCGGTTCAAACCGGGCCAGTCCGGCAATCCCAGGGGCCGTCCGAAGGGGGCCAAGAACAAGCGTCCCGGACTTCATGAAAAGCGGATGAAGGATATTATTCTTGATGAGGCCTATCGTGATATCACCGTGCGGGATGGTCATCGCGATGTGACCATCCCAATGGTGCAGGCCGTCATGCGGTCTTTGGCGGTTAATGCAGCGAAGGGACAGCATCGCGCTCAACGATTGTTCTCTCAACTCCTGGCCGAGGTGGAAAGCTCCCGGAAGCTTTTGCACGATGAGCATCTGGACAAGGCGCTCACCTACAAGATCGAGTGGGAAAAGGAGTTACGCCGGAGAGCGGAAATGGGTGTAACTGGTCAACCGGAGCCTGTTCCGCATCCGGATCACATCAAAATCGACTTCAGAACCGGAGTAGTCCGTATAGTTGGCCCGATGACCCGGGAAGAGAAGGAAGAGCTCGATTATTGGCGCAGCAGGCTTCCTGAAATAAAGGCGTCTATCAATGAGCTGCGCCAAGCATTGATCGACGAAACTGATCCGGACGAAATTGCCGACCTGGAGGCCAGTATCAGGACCGGTGAGGATCTCTGTGAACAAATCGAAACCGCCCTCAGCGTGGTCGACGGGGCGGGGCTGCGCAGATGAATGGTGGGGGCGAACACTATGCTGTTCAGAGATCAAAATAAGCGAAGAGGCAATCTCGCCAGATGGCCAATGGGCATCAGCGGTGTGGAATACCCAAGTTGCCAATCGCCAGGGCTTCGCCAAGGTTTGTAAGAAAGCTGTTCACCTCTCGTGCAGAGGTGAAATGGTAGGTGATTTTGTCTGTCGGCGCGCTTTCAAAAAACGCGTGCATGTTTTGACGCCCTGTATGGCGGGTCCGCCAGATCCAGGACCAGAACTCCCAGTTGAGTTGTTCAGGACACCCGTCGGGAAGGTCCGGGCGCGTTCGACCGAAGTAAAGGAAAGTACGACGCAAAACGCGCCACGCCCGCAAGCTCAAGGGGATGTCGAGCCAAATCAGGGTGTCCGCCCGCTTCAGGCGTTCGGGCCAAGTGTAACTGTGACCCCCTTCAAATATCCACTGCGGTTTTTTGATCACCTCCAGCGTCATTAGCGACTTTTCCGCCCAGTCTCTCTCAACCCAACCGGATTTCCAGTGGATGTGGTCGATATGGACAACTGGCAAGAATGTCAAAGTCCCTAAACGTCGTGCCAGAGTCGATTTTCCCGAGCCGGGTTGTCCAATGATCATTACACGCTGCATGACAGCATGGTGATCAAAGACAGTGACATGCGCAATGGGAATAGCTAGCTGTTCTTAGTTTGCAAGCTAACTGGCTGAAGTCGCACTCTGCTTCGGACAATTTCAGCGCTTTCGTTGTTAACGCCTAGCCGCCACCAACGACTGGAGGTTCAATTGGACCACTTCATTGGATGACGGACATGTCAGCTTTAGGGATCTGAGCGATCAATCACGGTTACCGCAGAGAACGGCAGCGCTGAGCCCAAACTGATTGATGCTGCGCTGAAGAACAATGTCCACTTATCGGTAATTCGGCAGAGGCTAATCTGAGACTTCTGCCTTGTTGGTTCACTTATTGAAGAACTCCGCCACAGCATCTGCCGACACCTTCACGGCCTCGAGCTTGTAGTAGGAGTCCACATGGGAGAACTCGTCAACGGCCAGTTCATCGTGCTTGTTTGTCTGCTTCTCGGCAAACTGGGTTGAACATGGTGAGGTAGTGTTGGAAAAGTCAGTTTTTGGCGAAAGTCAGTGAAAAAGCAGGCCATGGAACGACGCCACGAGATTTCGGCCAGGGGGTCGGCCAAATCATCAGTGCGGCGCTGTATGTGGCGCTCATGACCTGTTGAGCGCAAACCGACACGACTTTTCGCATGTTCTGAATTTTTGCGGAAAACTGAGAGCCAGGAAATTCTGACTTTTTCAACACTATCTCCGCAGAGCGGTCGTCCATTTGAGTGGGCCTTTTAGTTCCGCAAGATACCGAAATTCAAAACCCATCCATCTGTCAGTATCGTGACCGAACCAAAAGATTGAACAAGCGTTGGTGCAATTATCGATACAATTCTCAACGTTACTGTTTTCGTGCATATCGACTTTCTGATTTGGTTGGCGCTTTACCGCGTTTGACCAGGGATGGTCGGCAACACTCTGTCAGGTGCTTGTCGACGTCTGTCGTTTCTTTTCAGGCCAAAACTCATCCACCACGACATATGCAACGATCACGAAAATCGCAGCACTGGCGACTTGCAGAACGCGCGTGATGCTTTTGACGTCGGCCTCATCCGAAAACGGAGAAATCGATCCACCATAGACAATCAGCACCGTCGTCAGGGCCGAGCCGGCCGCCGCAGCGAACGAAGCCTGAGATTTTCCGAGTGCTCCAAGCGATATGCAAAAGAAAAAGCACAGCAGAATTGGCGTCAGAAAAATCGGGGCAATGACGTTAATTTCGTAGCAAAGAATCGACACTGCCGCACCAAGCAGGTTTGCCGTTAGCATTGCCTTGGCCACGGTTTTGCCCGCGGCAGGCATCGCCGCCAGCTGCTGGCTGAGAAGTGCCACAAAGAACAGAACCAGCAACGCCGATGCGCCGGATACGAAAAACGCCAAGGCAAATGGAACCGTGACAAGCGACATTCTGACGATCCGGCGATGCGGGTCAAAGTCTGTTGGCGATGCTGCCTTTTTCTCGGCCGCTGTCTGGGGTGCGGCTGGTATCACCACAAACATCAGTGTCGAAACGAACCCTGCAAACAGCAGGTTCAGTGGTATCCAGAAAACAAGCAACAAAGCCAGATCCTGCGATTGCAGCGCAAGGTTGGGGATCATCAATGCCCCCATCAGGGCGATGACTCCGGGTAAAACACCTGCGCCGGAAACCGACCAAATGAACGACAGGATAATCCCGAGGGCCACCAGAATGAGGAAAACCACCGGATAGGGCGCGAAGGTAGATGACAGCAGGAAGGAAATGAACATCATCCCAATCGAGAAGACAAACAGCTTCGCGAAGGCCGCCAGTGGCAATGCGGCTGGGGCCTGAAGAAACAGGGCCGAGAACACGGCCCCGACAACGGCCAGAGGCCAACCCAGAAACAGCCCCAGCGCGAAGACGCCAGTTACACCCAGCGCGAGTCTGTGTACTGCGCGCCGATCCTCAGTAGGCATAGGACAGGATCGAAACCACGCGAATGTAGGCGCGGCCCACCGCGTTCAGCAAAGAACTGTCGCTGAGGTACATGATCACGTCGGCTTGTCCGTTGAGCTGAAAGCGCAGGTCATCCTCGGTGCTTCCGGCCTCGTAACCCGGCAGCACGATACGTACCGGGAAACGCTCGGGTTCGCGCAGAAATCCTTTGGTGCTTGGAGGGCTGGCCAATTGGCCGGGTGTGTCGCCGCCGCTTAGGGAAACAGCTGCGCTAAAGCTTTCGATGACGCCAGGAACAATTTTGCCGGGATGCATGTCCAGCACCACATCCACGGGAGACCCAACCGACGCCCGGCCCAGGTTGTTTTCGGTGAAATACGCCTCGATCCAGACATCCGTCGCATCCAGGAAGGTCAGCAGGTCCTGCCCGGACCGGGCATAAGTTCCGGGTGCGATCAGCAGGTTAGAGATCACACCCGTCGCCGGGGCGCGCAGTTCCGTCCATTCAAGGTTAAGCTCTGCATCCGCCAACGCTGCCAACGCGCGTTGAATTTTCGGGTTTTCAATTCCCTCGTTGCCCAGCCTCTGCTTGGCTTTTTTCAGATCTGCTTTGGCGTTTTCAAAATTCGCTTCAGATTCGGCCAGTTGACCCCGCGCATCGTCTGCTTTCGAGACGGCAATCAATCCTTTCTTTTCGAGTGCAAAAACGCGTTCTGTTTGGATGCGCATGGTGTCCAGATCACTTTGCGCCCTTGCCAGTCTGGCCTGAGCGGCGCTTACTTCTGCCGACGAGGCGCCAACCTCTTGTGTTGCTGCTTCCAGGTCCGCTTCGGCTTTGTCGCGATCAATTTCGTAGGGTCTGGGGTCAATCCGAACCAGTAAATCACCGGCCGATACGACCTGACCATTTTCGACCAAAACCTCGATCACAGTTCCGGTGACTTGCGGGACGATCTGGGTTGCCACGGCCTTGACCCTGGCATTTCCTGTAAATGGCGTTTTTCGATCAGCAACCAGATACCAGACGAGAAGAACCAAAATAACGGCTAGGGTAGCCCATATCGTCTTCCTCATTGCGCCGCTCCGTCCGCAGCGTCATTGCCTTCCGGCGTGGCATCGATCCAAACCTTGAACAGCTCGTAGAAAACCGCAAATAGAACTGGTCCCATGAAAATGCCGATCAATCCATAGGCCATCATACCGCCGAGAACGCCGATCAGGATCACCAGCATAGGCGTTTCTAGGCCTTTTGAGATGAAGACGGGCCGCAGGAAGCTGTCCATTATCGTTGTAGGAATGGCCAGAATGGTAAATACCAGGGCCGCGCCGCCTGACATCGAACTCCACGCGTAAATGATAACCGGTAACAGAACCAATCCCGGTCCGATCTGGATGATCGAGAGGATCAGGCAGATGAACGCCAGTGTCGCAGCGGATGAAATCCCGAACAGCGCCAGCAAAATCCAGACAACCACGGCTTGAATGGCTGCTACACCGATGACACCTTTGGTCACATTCCGGATCGTCGCACCCGCTAGTGTAACGAACTCGCCACCTCGCGGCGCGAAAACCCGGTTGGCAAAGCGCTGAAGACCTTGCACCAGCGACGGGCCGGGGCTGAACAAACCCCCCATGATCAAAACAGAAAGGGCAAGTCCCAATAGTCCGATTCCGATGCCCAGAACCTTTCCGAATAACGACTTGGTGATCTCAAGAATCTGCGCCCCGTATTTTGCAAGCGCACCATCCAGATTCCTTTCAAACATTCCCCAGACCTCGGCAATTCTTTCTCCGACCAGGGGCAAGTCCTTGATGCTGTCCGGGGCAGGTGGAATCTCCAATTCGCCGCCGTCAGCCTGTTCGGCAAACTCGGACCCAAGTTCAGCAGCCCCCGACACCGCAGTGGCAATCGGTCCCAAGGTCAACAAAAGGCCCAGCAAAACCAGTATCGTTGCGGCAAGCGACTTTCGTCCGCCCAGCTTGGACTGCAGCCAATCGAATACTGGATAAAGCGCCACACAAAGGATCGTGGCCCAGATCACCACACTCGCCAGCGGGGCGACCATTACCAATGCGCTGTAAAGGAATAGCCCGAGAAAGAGCAAACGTATCGCGAGGTCGACGATCTTGGCGTCCTGTGTCTTTTCCATTCCATCCCTCCGTTACTATGTTAACAATACACTCAAAAAACTTAATATGAATATCTTTTGTGAGTTCCGGGCTTTGGCCGTAGTTTGGACCTTTGCACCGCCTTGGACGGCGATTTGCTCAATCACTTAGAACCCAACCTTCAGGCGACCTTGCTGCGCTTGTTTCCTTTGGCGCTTTTGTGGGTGACTATTCGTCGTCCTGAGACAGGATCGTGTTTGCGATTGTCGTCGCCGCAGCCACAAAGATGCCCAGACCCACGATGATGTAGGCCATCGTAAAGATCTTCCCCGCTGCAGTCTGAGGGGAAAAATCACCAAACCCTACGGTCGAGATTGTCACGACAGAAAAGTAGATGGAATCCAGCCAACTCCAGCCTTCAACATAGTGATAGAAAACAGATGCCCAGAGGATCATTCCAAGTGTGAAAGCAAGCAGGCTTTTGACCCGGCCGTCCCGAAAGGCGACACCTATTCCCCGCGTAATTCTTGTCAGTGAGTTCATTGGTCTCTCATATATTGGAAATCGTATATATCATTAATTTGATGATATGAGAAACCGGGACGGGTTGGTCGTCAGAACCGTCAGAAAGATTGCGCATAAAATGACTGTTCGTTTTCAAAAAATCCCAAAAGGGCGGGTGTTCCCGTTTTTTTGTACTGGGCTGCACGGCATCACGACAGCGCAGGTGTTCACGCGGACCGAAGTTGATTCCTGTTTGATTAAGTTACTGGAAATTGGCAACTTATCCCTCAGGTGCACCCAGTGCTCAGGGCGTCAGCAGAGCCGCGTATTCAAGTGTCGCACGTGGAATTGGCCCAACCACACAGTGCATCGAAACCAAAGGAGTAGAACGTGCGTTTGATTTTCAAAGGCGTTTTGATTTGCTGCGCGATCGCGGTTGTTGCTGTTTTGGCGGCTTGGCTGTTCCTGTCCTCGGCGCTGTTCTCTTCGCTTAGGACCGGTTTCGTTGAAAACCTGATCTCCAAAAAACTTGGTCAGGACGTCTTGGTAGAGGACGAGGTGCGTTTGGGCCTTGGTCGGCAACTGCAGGTCTCGGCGGCGGGGCTGGTGCTTCCCGGTTCGTCTGGAGCTGACGCGAATTTGGCGGCTATCGACGCGATTGAGTTCGAAATCTCTGCCCGCGATCTTTGGAACAGCAAGCTGTCGCTCAGCAACCTTGCCATATCGGGTGTTCACCTGAACCTGATCACCGACAAAGACGGAAATGAGAACTGGCAGTCGCTTTCTACAGTGGAAACCGAAAAGCCTGAGAATTCTCAGAAACCCTCTGTCGGCGGAATTCTGGCGGTTAGTCGAGTTGACCTGACCGACGTCACCATTCTGTACCAGAACGGCCTGAACGGACTTGATCTGAATCTTCAGCTTAAGGATCTGGTGCTGGCGCGTGATGAGGGAACGAGCACCGCGTCTGCCGTTGGGACAGGTTCGCTAAATGGCGAGCCGTTTGACCTGAATGGGTCATTCCCAGCGGAAGACCCGTTTCAGATGGCGATGGACTTCGAACAGATATCGATTGCGGCTGAACAGATCCCCCAAGAGAACGGGTTACAGATTAGGGCGACTGTGGAGATTGCAGAACTTGGACAGCTTCAGGACGTACTCAAACTTAACCGCGTGCTGGAAGGGTCGGGCAATGTGGCGGCGACCTTCAAATCGGCCGATGGCGTCGCCCGGATTGATGATCTGAGCGTATTGGTTGAATTGGATAGCGGGCAGAGCCTTTCGCTGACGGGCCAAATCGGAGAGTTGGGGAACCCCGCAGATGTGTCGCTGACAACCCGCATTCGACTTTACCCCGAAGATGCGGAACCGGCCCCCGCGGCATCTCGCTATGACCTTAAGCTTATTGCGGTTGATATGGTTATGGACAGCGTGCCGGGGCAGGTGCCTCAGCGGCAAATGGTCATTAAAACCAACGGGTTCACATTGGACACCGCCGGTGAAGGGCCGCCGCCGGTCAAATTTTCGGAACTTTCCAGAACACCGGACGATGCATTGCGGATCGGAAACATCAATCTGCGGATCGGGAACCCGGCTGATCCGTTTGTCATTTTGAATGGATCAGTTGATGACGCGCTGCAATTGCAAGGTGTATCAGCCGAAGGTCTGATGGATATTCCCGCCAGCAGCTTGATTTCGCCCGAACTCATGGGGCCAGACGATCAGCTTGGCCGGTTTTCGGGTGACTTTCATTTGAACGGGGACATTAATCAACTTTCACTGACCAACCTTGATGGCAAGACGAGCGAAACGGATGTCTGGTCCCTTGAGGTCCACGGCACGGTCAAGAATGTCCTCAAGTTCGAAAACCTGGATCTGGCAATCGATGTTGATGTTCCATCCGGTGCAGACCTGATGTCTGCATTGTCGCTGGACACCGTTGAAACCGGGAGCGCGCGCTTTGGGATCGAATTGGTGAGTGAAGGCACCGATTGGAACGCAAACGCCAGCGTCGAACTCGCCGAGTCCGTACTGCTCGTAAAGGCAGATCTTGATGACGCGACAAGCGATCCTGTGCTGCGGGGCACGATTGAAAGTGACCTGATTAAGATCGATCAACTTCGGGATATCGTTCATGCCGCAGCGCAGTTGAGAAAGCTTGGCAGTGCAGCGCAGGATGTCGAAGACGCCAGCGCCGAAGCCGATGAACCCGGCGCATTGAGGGATATGACGCTGAAACCCATCGGACGTTCCGTTCTTCTGTCGGGTATTGATGTCGATGTTGACATTGACCTTCGGCACATCGAAGGCGCCAAAGGCGTCAGCAGCTTGCAAAGCGAACTGACGCTCGACGAAAACGAGCTCCGCGCCGGTCCGCTGGCATTTGAATATGGCGGGGCCCAGTTCGAGGTAAGTGGGCAGATGGATCTTTCTGATGAGGCGCATCTGCTGACCCTTTCCGGCAAGGCCGGTGGTTGGCAGTTGGACGACATCCTTCACAACCTGAACTTCAAAAAGGGTGCAAGTGGAACGATCTATGCGGATTTTTCGGTGACCGGAGGAACCAATTCCGCCAAACACTTTATCAGTACCATGAGCGGCAGTGCCACGGTTTCTATGCGCGACGGGTCAATCGAAACGCAGTTGTTGGATCTGGCGGGGCTGGGCGTTTTGCCTTGGGTTTTTTCCAAGGAAAAGCAGAAGGTTGCCCCAATCGCATGTATACGGGCACCCCTTAGCATTTCCAACGGCAACATTACGACCAAGCAAACCGCATTGGAAACGGATCAGGTGCAGGTTGTCGTCTTTGGCGGTGTTAACATAGCCGAAAAGGCCGTGGACCTAAACCTGCAACCGCGCAAGATCGGTAAGCCGCTTTCGCGCAGCCCGTGGCCGGTCACGTTAAAAGGCCCGCTGACTAAGCCGAACGTCAAGGTAAAGGAAGGGCCAAAACGGCTCAAGCGTTCGGACGGTGCGGATCAAATGCCAGCACAGCGGAAGCTGTGCATTCCGGATATCCTGCAATTAAAGTAGCAGTGCGGTCGAAACATCAGCTGAGAGAGGACGCGGTCGAAATCAAACGATTTCCCCATATTGCCTTAGGTTCTGGATCCAAAAATTGTTGCCGCTGTCTCGGTCGCATACTTCGAACCCCTGAGGCTCAGAGGTGTAACACAAACAATCTATTCTGGCAGACTTACGAACAGATGAAGCTCTCCAGCCTTACTTTCCGAAGAGCCATGGCAAGCCCAGGGTTGACGACCGACGTGTTCTGGGTGGGATTATTTTCATCAATTGCAATGGGTTGCGGTGGTCCGACGCCCATCGTGAATGTGGGCACCCAAAGACGCTTAACAAACGTCGACTTCTTCAACAATATCCGGACAACCCCACCTTTTGCTCACGCGGCTATTGCTGATGCAGCATCCGCTTGCAAGCGCCGCACGTTGATCATTGCGATTTAGCACAAGTCAGCAGTAATTGGACGGCGCGGAGATTGCCGGTCACCCAATCGGTAAACAATAATGAGCACATCTGCCAATCAATCAAAAGCCGCTTATGCGCTCAATTAGCCAGTACATCGACACTGAACCGATGCCATATGCGGCAATCACTGTCGCATTTTGGCTGATCGGGCGTGCCATCAGCCGCCAGATTGCAAGCAACAGAGCCAATGCTCCAATAAAACTCAATTGTCCGGCTTCAACACCAAGGTTAAATGCAAGCAAGGCTGCTGGAATATCATTTTCGGGCAGACCAATGTCAGCCAAGGCACCTGCGAAGCCAAGGCCATGCAATAGCCCAAATCCAAAACATACGATCCAGGGCTTTTGTTTCGAAAGCCGGAACCGACCTTCTTCATCCTTCACAATCTCCGTGGCCAGAAAAACGATGGACAGCGCGATGACGGCCTCGACCGGCGGACCAGGAACATTCAAGACACCAAACGTCGCCAGCGCCAGAGTGAAGGAATGTGCGAGTGTGAAGGCCGTCACAGCGCCGACCAGTCTCCAGGGTTCGCGCACCAGAATGAAAAGCGCAAAAACGAACAGAAGGTGATCCCAGCCTTCCAGTATGTGCTCGAAACCCAATAAGGCATAAGCAGCAAAAACTGACCATGTCGTCTGCTCAGAAGGTATGTTCTGGACGGCTATCTCAGGCGTGAAGCGGAGCGTGGTCGGCTCAGCGTTTAGTGGGTGCAAACGAACCAATACGTCGTTCTTTTGAGCCTCCAAGCCGTCAATTACGATCGGCCGCCCCGTGATATCCGCGTGGCACTCGACGATCCAAGATGAAACCCATGCTCGACCGTCTGAGATTGGAGCAGGCCCGCGAATCGGCGTACACTCTTCTGGCAACACCGCGTCAATAGCCATTGGCTGGCCATTCACATCAGGCTTTCGCCAGTGGACGCTCCAGGTGCCAGGGGAGATTTGACGTATCTCCAAGTATCCGGGATCAAGTGCGTGGGCATTTGCCTTGGCTGCGGGCCAAGCGTACAGCACAAAAACCAAAAGGCAGATCAGCCATCTCATTCGGCGGGACCTGATGAATCGGGGCTTACAATCTCGTAGTTTTGGACCAAGCTATCGTATTGCGCCTGGACCAGTTCTTCGCTCGCGGCGCGACGCCAGTCGCCCAAGACATCACTGTGAATTTCGGACAAAGGCGGTGTACGGCTAGGCTCAAAGGTGCGCACTTGAACAAGATGTACACCGTAGCCCGATTGGATCGGCCCTGCCCAAAGACCTGTTTCAACCTCTCTGAGACCTTTTGAAAAGCCAGTGCCAAAGACCGAGTCAATTACTCTGGTCGCGGTTAATGGCATTGAAGCAGGCAACAGTGTTGAAGCGGCTAAATCTGTAGCATCTTGCCCTCCTCTCAGTGCGGCCAGTGCTGCCTCAATTTGGGCCTCGCTGGGGTCTTCACCCAGGAAAATCTGGGTAAACGCCACCTTGTCAGGCGTTGCATACCTTGCGGGGTTTTGATTGAGAAACGCCTCTAGCTCTTCATCCTCCGGAATCATTGACGTGGCTATTGCTTCTGTCAGAAAGTCCATTTTCTGACTCAGCCGAGACCTGATCACGGTATCTCCGCGATCCAGGCCAAGTTTTCTTGCTTCTCTGACCAGAACCTCTTCACGAATTGACGCGTCGACCAAGGCTATTAGTTCGGCATCTCTTGGTCGACGGTTCCACCTGGCTTCAAACTGATCTGCCAAACGGGCGACGTCGTCCTCGTCCACCGTGATGACTTCCAAAGTCTCGACCGTCTCGTTCTCCGGCGCAACAATATGGAACCAAATGAAAATAGCCGTCCCAATCAAAAAGAAATGGCACAGAGGTTCTTTCAGAATTCTCATGAGGGCTCCTGCAAAATCCGAGCTTGAGCTCTCATTTCAGTTGTTTTTTGCAAAGGGTCCCACACCACGCAATCTTCATACCTATGGTGACTGCCCCGAGGTGAGTTCACCGTCTCGCTGTCTAAGTCCATACCTAAATCATGTTACTCCGCGGGGGTGTACCAAATCGGGGAGGAATACGCGCGCTCCTGGTGCGTTAGAACGGCATCCTGCGGCAACTCTGCACCGAACCTCAGCTTGTCATAGAGAACCCAACGAGGAGTTGGGATTTCGATTGCCCGAACGTAGTAAAACGCCCTTGCGTTGGGGTCGAAATCCGGGTCGGACCAAACCTTCACCAACTCGGCGGTGCCGATTGTGTTGGTCCAACTTGCTGTCTCCAGATCTACGGTGTTTCCTACAGCTGGAAGCTTGCCATTTTCGTCAGCCACGCGGTCATCTGACCACGCGACATCGTAAACTTTTTCCTGCAAGCCACCGTCCGAGTCGAGCCATCCCTTCACAACCTGAACGCGGTCTAGATTTGCCCCGACCGGGTCGCGCAGGGCAGCAATCAGGAAGGACGGTGCCCCATCACCTTCGCGGGGGCGCAAATCCGACCCCATGGGAACACCTTTGGTATAGCCAACATCTGCAAGGAACCGGGTTTCTACGTCTGCATCGCTAAAGTCCCATCCGCCAAAGAACCTCAACCCGATCCGAGGTCCGGTCGTCGCGTAGGTTTCGCGCCGCTTGAATGCGTCGAAGATCGCCGCGCGAGTGTTCTCGGTCGCCCAAACAGCTGTGTACCCAGACGCGACCAGAAGATCGCCGGGTATTTCACCAAGATCGTTGGCGATGAATGGGTGCTTGATACGAGAGGCCGATGGCTCAACGCTGACCGACTTGCCAAAAAAGTTGTCCTCTTCAGCCGTCGCCAACGATGTATGGCTGTCCGTAGCGCCACCCATGCCGAACTTGTAGGGGTTCACGCCGAACTTTTCTTCCAGCATCAAGCCGCGTTTCAGCGCTTCTCTAGCGTATTCTCCGGCCAGCATATCCTCTGTCTTGAGCTCGGTGATATCGAGATTGCCGACGTCCCAGTTTTCGTAGTCTGCAAATTCATCATCCGGGCTCAGGAACGGGTGCGCTTCGCCGTCGCCCTTGATCTGCGTAACTTCATAGTGCGGTTCCCATTTAGCGCGCGCAGCTACGTATTCTTCGTCCACCACACCGCCGTGGTATGTGTCTTCAGTTGGAAACATCCATCCATTTGACAAGTTTCCGTTATGGGCAAAGGCGACAGCACGACCGCCGGTCTTCTCCTGATACTCTTCAAGCCAAGCATAAAGCGATTTTGGGTCTGTGTCGCCGTAAGGCGGTTGCGTGACTGGGGGGACCATCTGAAGCGCTCTGATCGGCCCGTCCCGCAACATAACGTTCCGGTGAAGGTTAAACCCCTTCGGGACAGAGGTCCACTCGAACCCGATAAAGGCTGTAAAATTCCCAGGGTCGTTGTGCCGCTCGGCCGCGAGAACAATGTGTTCCCAGGTAAACGCAAAGGCGTCCGCACCAGGGCTGTAGGACTCAAGCAGGATTTCCGGCAAGGTCATTTGAGAGAAATTTGTAATGATATCAAAGGCGGTCTTTCCGGCTTCTTCACCGCCAGCTTTATACCCTTCGTACCACTCCAGACCTTTTGGGTCGGAAATAACGCCT
Source organism: Ruegeria sp. AK4 (assembly GCF_056541025.1). Taxonomy (NCBI): domain Bacteria; kingdom Pseudomonadati; phylum Pseudomonadota; class Alphaproteobacteria; order Rhodobacterales; family Roseobacteraceae; genus Ruegeria; species Ruegeria sp. AK4. The sequence goes on along the minus strand of NZ_JBQFXS010000004.1, from coordinate 195,626 downwards.
GGCTTGCCGGCTTGCAGATCCGGAGCGAACCCCATCAGATCAGTGTGATCCGTCAAGACCATCCAGTCCAATGGTCGCCCCAGTCTGACGGGTTGGCCTGTCGAGGAGATGACCTGTTCACCCTTTGCAAAGCGCCACGCATCGTCTGGCAGCAACGTGTTTCCAAAAGCGCCCGCGTCCAGAGAAAGCCCCGTGTGAAGATGGGTATCACCCCATAAGGGCCGCTCTGGAAAACTGCGTTGTGCATATGGGGAGTAGGGTTGTTCCAGGAATAAGCTTTCAGCTGCCTCTTCGCTTGGTACGGCGTCTGAAAAAGCGGAAGCTGGCGCAATCGCCAGCGAGAGAACAAGGGTGGAAACCCGGTACATATTGACCTCCCAAATCAACAATACGGTTCGAAACAGGGCTCTTGTCGGCCCGCTAATATTCGATTTTGTTTATATCATAAGGTTTCAATTTCAGTTAAATAGTTTTCTCCGACGATGTTCATTAAGCCATCGTGTTACGCAATTCCTTTCCAACACGAGCTTTTCGGCGGCGAATTCCAGGCCTCGGCGTAGTCATAGGCGATGACTAATCGTATGGGCGAGGGGTCCGAAAACAAGGCCCGCCAATTGGAATTTACTGTCGCAAAACATGTCCAAACTCGACTTATTCGGGTGCGATTTCGTCCTGTAGAACCATGTTTAGAAAAAACTGCGTTGCGGGGTCCGTTTCTTCATGCTCAACCAAGGCCTCAAACTTTTGGTGCAGCGCAGTTTTGCCCCAATTTCGGGTTGCAACAGCGATTTGCAGGGTCAATTCTGGATCTCTATCCAGAACATCTGCAAAAACCCGTATGATCTCATCCTGGAACTGCGTTTGCGACGAACCAGCGTCGGACAATGCCCGAACCAGAGCCTTCTTGTCATCCCGCGTCTTCCTGCGGTCCTGGAGCGCGAGGCCAATTGCGTTGATCGCATGTAGCCTGTCCGCCTCTATGCCGGCGAGCGCCCACTCATGAGAATGCAAACCACCGGATCTCAAGGATCTGGCAAAGTGCGAGCGGGCAATAGAACGTGCCTGTGGATCGGTTTGTAGTCCCAATAGTCGAATAGCAACGGGCCAGTAGGCAAAGCGGTTCAAGTTATGCAACTCTTCCAAGATCTGGCTGGTTGAAACCCTGCCGCCAACCGGGCGCAAATATGCATAATCTACCCGCCCGATTTCCACCATGGCCATGTCATGCAGAACTTGATCCGGGTGCCACAAATAGTCAGAAAAGAACGAAACGCGTGCGGCGTTGTCAGTTTCTCCCAAACGCCAAAGCCCACCATTGGTTTTTAGTTTTTCAAGAAACTCGCTTCTATCCGAATTCATAACAAAGATGCGGCGCCAAGCCCGCGAAGAATCGCGCCCAGCCTTGTCGTTGAATTCTGGTCCATATGTCAGCAGAACCGTTGTCGTTGGATCAGCCCGGAATGCCCGCCGTGTAACGCTGTCTATGAGAAATGGAATATTGGGTGCGTTACTAAGCTTTTGGTCGCTCCCCTTAAAGACGCGTCGAGTCGAATACTCGAATGGATTTTCTAGTGCTGGACCTGCAAATACAACGACTTCTGCAGCCAGAATTTGATCAGAAATGGATGCCTCCGGCAGTTCAGCACAAACCACGCAAGCATGCACAGCAAGCGGCGCCGCAAACCCGAGAATGCATATGAAAGCTGCAATAGTGCTTCGCATCGTTGGCTCACAGACCCAAAATTCAATTCGCAAGCGTTACTGGTGCATTGAATGTACCAAAAATACACTGCTTTGCGAAACCGCGTTGATACTTGAAGGTCTCTCTTCGACCCTGAGGCTTTGAACAACAGCCTGAAAATGAGAAGAAGACTCGATGTACAAGCTACCAATTCGTTACACTTTATGGCTTGAAGAATGAAGAAGGCAATGCGACGTACTCGTCGCTTGTCGACCAGTTGCAACCTCGAATGAACGTCGACCGTGTCCGCGGCCTGTGAAACGTCTGGTCCAGCTTCGCTGCGCCAAACATCGATGACCAGTTTGCCCGCCGCACAGCAGCGTCCGCAACTTCGTAAATGCAGCAATTTTCATGCGGCGGGCGCGCGCACGAAAAATCGCAAAGACCACCTTGGGCTCGGAGCAGACGTTCACTCAGTCTAACCGAACATCTGCTCAGCGGACAAAACTGACCTTGGAAATTAGGTGGCGATTAATACTTCTCCCTCTATTTCCATTGCAAACCCAAGAGGTAACCCAGACACACCAATCGCAGAGCGAGCATGACGGCCTATATCTTGACCGAAAACTTCGATCACAAGGTCGCTGAAGCCATTCACAACAACATGCTGCTCCGAATATCCCGGTGCAGAAGTTACCATTCCGAAAACACGGAGCCATCCTGTTATTCGCGACAATTCGCCGATTTCCGTCTTGATATTCGCGAGCACAGTCAGCGCCACTTCGCGAGCTTCTCTATATGCTTGTTCTGTTGTTAAATCAGCCCCTACTGTTCCGAATGGGCCGCTCAGACTGCCATCTACTGCGCTTTTGGGGTGCCCCGAAAAAAGGAGACGATTTCCTCTGATGTTCACAAAATCAAATGGCAGGACCAAGCCCTTGGGCAGCTTGGTAGGCTGCGGCAGTTTTAAACCTAATTTTTCTAACCTATCTTCTGGTGTCGACATACTTACTCCTCAACTCAATGAACTACTTAAGCTCAATTCAATATGAAATAGTATGTCTTCTTTGACGTAAACGCAGCACACTATTGCTCGGCGGTCGAGCAAGCGTCCGCAGAGCGCTCATAGTGAATGCGAAAGAAATTTTCCGTGCGTTGTGCTAGAATAAACCTGAAAAACTTGCGAGGGGGGCAACGTGGAGCAACGGTTGCGTGTCTGGCTGAGCCGCCTTGGATTAGAAAGTTATGCTTCGTTGTTGGAAGAAAACGACGTCGACCTTGAGACTCTGCGCCATTTGAATGATGAGGATTTGAAAGAGCTTGGTTTCAGCCTTGGGCACCGGCGTCGCCTGCTTGCAGCGGTTTCGCCAGCGATAAAGCCCGTAAAGAAAGGCGCGATTGACAATGCAGCACCGGAACGTCGGCTGCTCACTGTACTTTTCGTTGATATTGTGGACTCCGTTGTTCTCTCCAGACAGCTAGATCCTGAAGAGATGCGAAACTTGGTCACAAAATACCAGTCGGCAGTCGTCTCAGCTGTTCTTCGGTATCAAGGCTATGTTGCCAAGTTTCTCGGCGATGGTGTTTTGGCGTACTTTGGGTGGCCCGAAGCGCATGAAGACGAAGCCGAGCGAGCAGTTAGGGCAGCAAAAGACGCCTTTGCTGCGATACGGGAAATTCAATCGCAAGACGGACGACAACTCCAAGCTCGCGCTGGTGCAGCAAGTGGGGAAGTCGTTATTGGCACGATAGTAGGCGACGTCATGAATGATGACGCCGCAATTATCGGTGCAACGCCGGGTTTGGCTGACAGGCTTCAACGTTTGGCGCGGCCAAACGAAATTGTTGTTGGCCCACTAACCCGCCAACTCTTGGGGCGCCGCTTCGAAGTGGAAGACATTGGTCAGCATGAATTGAAAGGGTTTGACGAGCCTGTTCAAGCTTGGCGCGTAGGCGCAGAAACAACGGTCGAGACGCGTTTTGAAGCATCTAGGTTCCAAGGGTCCACACCATTGGTTGGCCGAGCTGCGGATCTGCAAAGTATTCGTGATGCATGGCAGAAAGCAAAAGCAGGATCCGGTCAGGTGGTTTCTTTTACCGGAGATCCGGGCATCGGCAAGTCGCGACTGGTAGAAGAAATGCGGCGCGAAATCTCTGGAGACAGGCGTTTCGGCTATCGTTATCAATGCTCTCCTCATCACACCAACGATGCCTTTTTTCCATTGATCACTGGAATGCGGAGAGCTGCCGGGATCGCAGAACAGGACACGGTAGCGGCACAACTTGAAAAACTAGAGATCATACTGGGGCTGACGGATGTCCCGTTGGTCGAAAGCGTACCTCTGATCGCGTCGCTTTTAAGGGTTGAAACTGAAGGTCGCTACGATGACCCGAATCTCCCTCCGGTGCAGTTGCGCCGCGCGATAATTAGGTGCCTGATAGATCAAGTACTTCGTATGAGCGCGCAGCACCCGATCATCATAGTTATCGAAGACATCCATTGGGCCGATCCGTCGACTCTTGAACTGCTGCAAGACATGATTTCTGAGGCCACCAAAGCACCAATCATGCTATTGCTAACGTACCGACCGGAGTTTCAACCTAATTGGAGCGACTGCGGCTATTGGCGTGAGATTGTCCTTAGTCGGGTCGGTCGTCGGCAATCTTTGCGGATTCTAAACTCCGTTTCTGGGGGAGACGTGAGTGAGGAAGCGGCCGCGCAAATTGTTAAGCGCGCCGATGGCGTGCCGCTCTACATTGAGGAACTGACCAAGGCATTTCAAGAGGCGGGGTTGAGTAGTGGGGATGTTGTTCCCGCCACTCTTCACACATCTCTTTCAGCACGCCTCGATAGGCTTGGGTCGGCAAAGTCGATTGCTCAGATTGGGTCCGTTATTGGACGGGAGTTCGAGCACGAAGATATTGTGGACTTGTCGAGAGAAGTAGACTTGGATTGCTTGCAGGCGCTTGAGAAGCTCGTTGACTCGGGATTAATACTCCGCAGGGGCGTTCCGCCAACGGCAAGCTACATGTTCAAGCACGCCCTCGTCCAAGATGCCGCCTATTCGACCCTACTAAAAAGTCGACGCCAAGAGCTACACTCAGCATTTGCCGATTTACTTGAAAGCAAAAGTGATAGCAGAGCCGACGAGGCCGCAGGAATCGTGGCGCATCACGCTTTTCATGGCGAAGATTGGCCGCGTGCTTTCCGGGAGTTTCGCAGAGCAGGCGAAGACGCGGTTAATCGCTCGGCGCTGCGCGAAGCGGCAGGCCAGTTTCGTAGGGCACTTGACGCTCGTAAAAAAATTGAACTGGACGCTGAAACCGCGAGAGCAGCAATCGATACGAAATTTGCGCTTCGGAATGTTCTGTGGGCGCTGGGCCAATTTGCCGCTATATTGGAGCCACTAGACGAGGCTGAGAAGTTGTCGCTGACCTTGCAAGACGATGTGCGTCTCGGTTGGGTTTCCGTTTATCGTGGAGCAAGTTTGTGGCAAGTCGGACGTTCGGCGGAATCCAAGGCGGCCGCTGAACGCGGGCGAGACATTGCTCGGAATTCTGGTGATCGGTCGCTAGAAGTTGCGGCTGATTTCTACCTTGGTTGTACATTCGTAACCTCCGGTGAACTGCGCACAGCCGAGAGATACTTCGAACGTGTCGTTTCAAATCTGCCTGGTGATGCTGCGCTTGAAAAGTGCGGACTGCCTTTTGCACCTGCGATTATCGCCCGGTCTTGGCTGGTATGGTCTTATGCCGAGCGTGGCGAATTTGAACATTCTTCGCACCACGCAGAGCAAGCCGTCGCGCTCGCGAACCTTCAAGACAACCCTTTCAACCGCGCGCATATTGGTTACGATATTGGCTATTTTCAGATTGTACGGGGAGAGATCGCTGCTGCGCTTGCAACTCTTGGCAACGCGAGTTCAACCATCGACACGTGGGGGCTTACTTACTTATCCCCTTTCACGAACGGTTTTTTTGGTTTTGCTGAAATCTTGGCTGGAGAGGTAGAGAAAGGTCTGGCTAGGCTCGAACAGGCTTGCCATTTGTATGATGACATTGGGCTTGGTTTGTTTAAGTCATTGGTGTTTTCCCAGCTTGCCTTCGGATACCTTAAAGCTGGGCGTATCGAAGACGCATCCAAACGTCTCGGTCGCGCACTCGATATAGCGCGCAGCCGTGGTGAACGTGGTCACGAAGCTTTTGGTTTGTTTGTTATGGGTGAAGTTTTAAGCAATTCAGGCGCCGGTGAAGAATATGACGGGATGAAATGCTTTGAGCGTGCCTTGGAGATTTCCAATGAGTTAGAAATGCGCCCATTGGCAGAACAGTGCGAAAGCGGGCTCAACAAAATTAAATCTAGGTGGGGGCATAACGATGCCGGAGATCATATGAGCCGAGACAACCAAATTTTTGATAAGCTTGGCCATCCAAGTAACAAACGATCCTAGGCGAAGTTACAACCAATCGGTCTTGTCGTGATGTGCGTGTAGTCGCTGCACAATCCGCCGCAAGTGATTGTTTCATTACTGGTCATATTGGGCTTAAGGCCGAAACCACTCCTGTGAGGGTGGTTTCGCTGTCCGCATGTTCGCTTAGGAGTCGGCAATAATACTTAAACTGTGGACGTTAGCATTCCGACTAGGTCGTCAGGCCTATCAACCATTACGTAGTGCCCGCATGGCACCGAAACCACCTTCCACCCCGACTGATGCTGATACCGCTCGAAAAACGGTCGGCCTAACCCTGGACTCCAGCCAGTGGCATAGATGTAGGTCCGCTTTATCATCTCCGCTCCGCCGCTTACCAATTGCATCGGTTGCTCAAATGTCTTGAGCGGTTGCGCGACACTCCGACGATCCACCCACGCACAGTCTGCTCCGTTCACCGAAAAAGCCTCCGCCGGGCCTGGCGCAACTTTGCCATCGACGGCACCAGCTCGAAGCCCTGCCGCGATCTCCGCAGGCAATACGTCCAAGGCCGTCTGCCCATCGCTCGGCACAAGCGCATCGAGATACACAAGCGAATGAATAAGGTCAGGCACCCTGTCTGCGACACCGGTAACAACCATGCCGCCATAGCTGTGACCGCATAAAACAATGTCGGAGAGTTCCTCGCACGCGATTACCGCCAGAACATCCTCGATATGCAAGGCAAGATCGGTTTCGTCACTCACGAGATGAGCGCGCTCGCCCAGGCCTGTCAGTGTCGGGGTGAAAACGTTGTGACCCAACCCGCGTAAAATATTGGCTACGCGTACCCAACACCATCCCCCCTGCCACGCTCCATGGATCAATACAAATGTCGCCACAGCCCGCCCCAGCATCGTCGAAACAAGATAACAGTAGATTTAGAAGGGCCGCTCCGTCCACAACATCGTTTGGTCGGATTTCCTTCCCAATAGTCGCTATCACCTTAAACGCGCCATAAAATCGGCCTAATGCCTCTACTCTTAATCAACGCTGTACAATCCCCGCTCTCAAAGTGATGGTCTGGCAATTTCGTTGATCTCTATACTGCTCCGACCAACTTAGCTGTATCAGGATCAAATGGTTGGTTCTCATGTCGCTTCGCGAGACAGGGTTTTAGGCTCGTACAGCATGTCTAACACTGCGGGCGCACACAGCATAAAACTGAAATAGCTAGGATGGGTTCAGAGCAATCGTCCGCCAACGTCTGTCGGGCATGCGGCCAGGAAAAACACCACCAACAGAAGTTGCGAGGGAAAAAACCGCCGTTCGATGCTTTCAAAAATGAAATGTGCTACCATGAGAGGATTGGGAGGAGATGTTGGATGCTCGATTTCCCTATGCGCATAGCATTTTTTTCTATGGCGTTCGCTTTACCGTCGAACGTCTTTGGCCAGGAACTTGATCCACAAACCGCAGCTGGGAAAGCACTATACGAAGCTGAAACCCATAGAGTTGGCTGCAGGCGATGCCACGCAGCCGATGGAACGGCTGAGGAAGAAGGCAAGTCCTTCATGGCGGAAAGGAGCATTCAAGGAAAATCTGCGGAGGAAATCAGGATCGCAATTATGGCCACGCCAATGATGTGGACAATCAAACTTAGTGAAGAAGAGCTGGTGCAGCTTGCAGCTTACCTTAAGCATCTCCAGGCGGTGGCTAACTTGGAAGACCCGTCGAAGTAATGGATAAAGAGACCTCCCAAAAGTGGATGAGAAGCGGGCCGTATCCAGTTGTCCATTTAGGGTTCGCTGCAAGTGGCATCTGAGATTTTGGGCATGTCTGCTTCGCGGACTTCCCTGTCGTTCACTAACAAAGGTTCTTAGTTAACAATGCCTCCAAAGTACAAGAACTCCAGGCCGGCCCGACCCAATAAAAGCAAAATACCTCCCGGCGACGCCACTCACTTACGTCTCCGGGAGGTAACCAGACAGGTCTGGTGGATGCGTGGGCAACAGAGGTAATACAAGATTGCCACGCATTCGAATACTTGAATCCAAAATGCAACATTTCAAGTTTTTTACGCGTGTAAAGTTACAATTGTCGCGCAATTGGCGTTTGTTCTTGTATTCAGTCTTTCAGACTGTTTCCAAAGCCAGGACAACATGGTCCAACACCTGCTTACATTTTGTGGCTAGTGTTGTGAATTGCATTCATACAAATCTAGCCATAATGCGCATCTGAACACGCTGTTCAGATAGTCTGGACATTCCCGTGTCCAGACTTTGGCCCGCGTCGGCGATCATCCCAGATAAGGCGGCGCGGGCCGTTTAGCGTCCACTGGGACAAGCTGCCCGTTTCTCGAGTGACCACATTGGGCTCGGAGCGGCCATTCATCGCGGTCGGTGCAAGCGACTGCTATGCAGGACAAACCGGGCTTTCATCCGAGTTGAAGTTTCATCCCATTATGACTTGGCACAAAACCCAATGCCTCATAAAAGCGCAATGCATCGTCCCGCCGTTTGTCTGTAGTTAGCTGTACAAGACTGCATTTGCGCTCTTCACATTGTTCAATGGCCCACTGGAAAAACAGACGTCCAATACCGCGTCCACGCAAATCTGATGAGATACGCACACTTTCTATTTGTCCGCGCCATGCGCCTTTTCTTGACAGCCCCGGTATAAAGCTAATCTGCATATAGCCGATGACTTCGCCATTGATCTCTGCAACCGCCATCATCTGGTTGTGGTCTATGGTAATCGCTTCGAATGCCGCCAGATAATCTGGTCCGACTATTTCACTTTCACGCCCTCTCCCAAGACCATCGTCAGCAATCAGAGATACAATGACGCTCAAATCTTCACGCTTTGCGGTTCGGAAAACTACTTGATTGTCCGTCATTTGGACCGCGCTCCATCATCATTCAAATCATTCGACAACGGGTATCAGAGTATTCAGAAATTTGAGAATCGGTAAATATGGGCTCGGAGCGGTCACTCGTTAAGTCGTGACGGATTAGTACTTTGCGGACAATTCGGAAGTAAACTGTATTTGAAAGTAAGGTACATCTTTCAGCGGAGTAGGTATTTACGATGAACATTTTTCGGCGGACTGATTGGGCCTCAGGCGAAGGTTGGAACGGAAAACTCGAAGGGCACAACGCCGGTACGGGTATTTCATTTCTTTTTAATGAAGTGACCGAATCCGGGAAAGGACCGCCATCGCACAAACATCCCTACGATGAAGTGTATCTGGTACGTCAGGGGCAAGCCAAGGTTACTGTTGGAGACGAAGAGGCAGTTGTGAACGAAGGCGATATCTTGGTCATTCCAGCTAATACGCCACATAAGGTTTTGACATCAGCTACAGGACCCATTGAGATTATCAGCATCCATGTGTCTGGCAAGTTTATGATGGAAATCCTGGAATAGGCTACGTCCCATTCCGAAAAGTGGGTCTAGGGCTCGGAGCGGACTTCCAACGTGCGCGCTGTGAGCGACTGCTTGGCAGTCTCTCCGGCCGCTCGTGTACAAGTTAACCGGAGGCTGGTCTCATAAATTGGAGGTAGGTTTGCCGCAGCGCGACCGCCCATGGCGGCGATTCTCGTGCTATAATAGGGAAGGATGGGTACCGGAACTTCATTGCCAGGCCAGGTTCGGAGGATCGTCAGCCATGCCGGATCACCAGATCGCAGCACGTCCGCAGCATGGCAGCGTCTTGCAGTTGGCCGTCGCGGCTCTTGCTTTTCTCTCGGCCCTGCTGCTGGCGGGGTCGAGGGCCGATGCGCAACTCTGCCGCTCTTTTTTCGGCGCTGGTCTGTCGGACGCCATCCTTGCAGAGATCGGTCCGGCGACCTGCGAGGTCGGTTGGTCGAACGAGGCGGGGTTGCCGCCCTTCATCGGACGTCACCGGATCATCCATCCGACCAGTTGGCTGCACGACCAGACTGCGACCCGGCAACAATATGTGGAGGCAGCCGCGCAAGCGGTCGACGATGCGATATCCATGCTCAACGCGCTCGGCCTGTTTCGCGGTCAGAGTTTCGACACGACCCTGCTGATGGGTGCGGACGAGTTGAGCGCAGCGCTGGCCTCCAGTCCCGCTGCAGTCGGCGATTTCTGGCCGGATGAGGCGGGAGGCTCGGTCTGCCCTGCATTTTCCGGCCATTGGCAAGTCACCAGGCGGTTTTCACCTGATGAGTTCAAGTTTGTAATCGCCCACGAACTCTTTCACTGTTTTGCGTTGTGGAACTACAACGCCGAAATCAGCGCTGATGTCGACCGTTGGTGGATGGAAGGCATGGCACATTATTTTGCCCATGTCCTGTATCCGACGAAAGATGTTGAGCACCGCGACGCGCCCGACTACTCGCCCGGCCTTCCCGTATTCAGGCATAACCGGCTTTCGCTGAGCTATTCGACTGTGGCGTTTTTTCTCTGGCTGGAATTGCGGGGGCAGAACGGTTTGATCTTCGACACGATGGCACGGCTCGACGAGGCTAGAGATCCGGTTTACTTCCACGAACTGCTCAGCGGCTGGCCGGATATCGCGCCGAACTTCCACGGATTCGCGCAGCAGTTCTATTCCGAAGGCTTTGTGGAAGTGACGGGCAGCAGGGTGCCGATCGCGCAACCCGACCCATTGCCTGCTGAGATAAATGAGGTCGTGCCGGATTCCCGCGGAACGCTTGAAATCTTCGCGCAGCCATTTGAGATCCACGCAGAGAGATTCACTCTGGACGGTGGGCGCGCCTACGATATCTCGGTCGGCGAAAACGAGGTTCCAGGTCGCTACCATGTGCGCATCGCGAGTGGCGACTGGCAGGCCATGCCGGATTCGATCATCACCAGGTGTAACGAGGAACAAGACGTCACGGTTCTGGCGACCAGCACCGCCTCGCCTTCCGAAGTGCGGGAGGAGCCCTATACGCTTGATATCGAACTCCGTTGGGAGCCGGCAGGGGTTTGCGCATGCCCCTTCGATCCCGCGCCCACAGCCCTGATCCTGCAAACACCCTCAATGTGCTCGGCAGAAGCAGCGATCGACCGCTGTCTGATCGGTCTCTGGTCGCTTGCGCCCGGATCCTATCGGGCAGATCTGGAACGGATGGTGCCTGGCTCGGTGCATTCCGCTGAGGCTGTCGCTAATATCGCGATTTCCGAATCCGGCCTGGCAGAGGGCTGCATGCACGCCTCGGCTCATATCTCGGCGCCTTCAGCCTCGGACGGTCCGCCAGTCGACGTCAAGACCACGATGGCCGTGACTAGCACACATCAGTTGTCCTCGACCGACTCGGGCGAGCTTTGCGTGACGGAAGTGAGGTCGATCTCCTCGGTCGATTCAGTGGCTACCGTGCTGGGTCAGACGCTCCGAAACTCGACGGCAGGCTCGCCCTTTCCGTTCACCTTACGCTCGGACTACAGCTGCGATGCCGAAAATCTGCGGCTTCGGATCTATCCGCCGGGTGTGGATTATATCGAACACGAATTCATCCGCGTGGACTGAGAACAGATCATCGAAGCGGCCATTCAACTTGCTCGCTGAGAGCGACTGCTCTGCGGGACAAAGCCGTCGTTAGCTACATTGCAGCACGTTTAGATTGAGTGAACGACTGCTTGAGCGGACTCAATCTTGGTCTTGGTTAGCGGATCGAGAGTTTCAAGCGGGTCTCAGTTCAGACATTGAAACTTCCAACTGATGCGACGCTTTAGCTATTTGAAGCCGATAGTGAGCGTCAGCTCGGCCTCTTCAGAAGGTTGGTGCGAGCTTGGCCGTACATTGCGGAACCGGTGTGATAAATCAAACCTGAGCTCGAAAAAGGCGGGGTACCTTATTTCAAGTAAGCCCTAAACTGAACACAGTTGATTTCAGAGTGCTGCCTTGACGGGCGTACTTCCATTGATGATGGTTATTTTATGAGCACTTTGAGAACATTTTTGCTTTCAAATCTGTGCATCCTGGTGTCTTCCGGATTGCTCTATGCAGAAAGTGGGATCGTAAAGTCCTTTGCAGGTTGCGCAGGGCGCTTCTCGGCTGAAATGGAACACGCGTGGCTTTTGAACGATCCAAAAGCTCAGGACTATGAACTGCGGCGCGGCGGATTTGTCTCGTTGCTGGAAGCGACTACGACAGCGGACAATGCAGAATTTGTCCTGGGCCACAGGGTGAATTCCAAACACGCGCACGCACGCTTGCTACAAACCGCGACCTTTGCTTCGGATGAGGTGAAAGCAAGTGCGGCGCGCCGAGCTGCCAATCAGTATTTGGATCAATGCAACCTGTTGATCCTAGGCGGCGCTTGAAGACTGCTTCGCTGCATCGCCGCATTATTGAGCGTGACACGCTGCGCTGCCGCAAAATTAGGCAGTACCATCAATCAATCCAAGAACTCGGGCTTTGAGTCTCTGAGAGCTGCAGAAAACTGCCTTAGCACTGTGTTGTGCCGCAAGACGGCTCGGAACATGTGCGAAGGTGCCCGGCCTAGGAACCTGAAGACGCCCTCGCACACCGCAATTATGCGTGGGGGGTATATGGGACGTTTCGGCGCCCCGAACAACCCTGCTGCGCATCGCACAAGAGGAAATGCTGATGCACACCAAACTTCTCACCACAACCGCTGCAGTCCTGTTGGCCAGCTCTCTGCCTGCACTGGCCGATTGCCCGATCAAGGTTGGCGTCCTTCATTCGTTGTCCGGTACGATGGCCATTTCGGAAACCACGCTGAAAGACACGATGGAAATGCTGGTCGAACAGCAAAACGAAGTCGGTGGTCTTCTGGGGTGCGAGCTTGAAGCTGTCGTTGTAGACCCAGCCTCGGATTGGCCGCTGTTTGCCGAAAAGGCGCGCGAATTGCTGACAGTGCACGAAGTTGACGTGATCTTTGGCAACTGGACTTCTGTTTCCCGTAAATCCGTCCTGCCCGTAATCGAAGAACTGAATGGCCTACTGTTCTATCCGGTTCAGTACGAAGGCGAAGAAAGCTCGAAAAACGTATTCTACACCGGAGCAGCGCCAAACCAGCAGGCAATCCCGGCCACTGATTATTTCCTGGACGAGCTGGAAGTTGAGAAATTCGCGCTGCTGGGAACCGATTACGTCTATCCGCGGACCACGAACAACATCCTCGAAAGCTATCTGAAGCAGAAGGGTATCGCGGAAGAGGATATCTTCGTCAACTACACACCCTTTGGTCATTCGGACTGGTCCAAAATCGTGGCCGACGTGGTTGCGCTTGGCGCGGACGGCAAGAAAGTTGGCGTGATATCGACGATCAATGGCGACGCGAACGTCGGTTTTTATAAGGAACTTGCAGCCGCAGGTATCTCGGCTGACGACATTCCGGTTGTGGCCTTCTCGGTTGGTGAAGAAGAACTGGCTGGTCTTGATACCAGCAACCTTGTCGGTCATCTGGCGGCCTGGAACTATTTCCAATCGGCCGAAAGCGATGCAAACGAAGCGTGGGTCGAAGCTTGGAAAGCACGAATGGGTGACGAGCGTGTGACCAACGACCCGATGGAGGCCCATTACATCGGCTTCAACATGTGGGTAAACGCGGCAACGGAAGTTGAAACCACGGGTGTCGACGCCGTTCGGACCGCCATGTACGGGCAGGAGTTCCCGAACCTAACAGGTGGTACGGCCGTAATGCTACCGAACCATCACTTGGCCAAACCGGTCCTGATCGGCGAAATCCAGGAAGACGGTCAATTCGACATCATCAGCCAGACCGAAGAAGTTCCGGGCGACGCCTGGACCGACTATCTGCCTGAATCCGCCGTTCTCGTGTCGGATTGGAAAGAGCTTGGTTGCGGTATGTACAACACCGAAACCGAAAGCTGCGTGCAGATCAAGTCCAACTACTAAGGTCTTAACCCGAACTCCTCGGGGCGCGCGAGTTGCGCCCCGAGACTCAATACAAAGGTCTTCCTCAATGACGCTTCCGTTCAGGTGGGCAGTACTTGCCCTGCTGGTTCTTTCGGTGCCTACGTTTTTGCAAGCGCAATCCGCAGACGCCCCTGTGCAACAGGTTTTGCAGTCCCATGCGGACGTAATTCAGAAATCCTCTCGCAAAACGATTGGCCCAGCGATTGGTGCGTTAGCGCAAAGTGGACTGCCGGAAGCGCAGACCGTTCTGGAACGTTGGCAAGCCAAGGACATGTGGTTCAACAAAGAAACCGGTCTTTTTGTCTTTGCCTCAAAGGCCGACGGTGGGTTGCAGATTTTCGATGTATCTGGCGGGGCCGAGATCGGGGTTGTCGACAGGAAGGAATACAAACAACTCAAGCCCAATTCTGGAATTCGCGGGTTGATCGCGTCTGCGCTGGTGCAGTTTCAGCTGAACGATCCCAATCCCAAGAACCGCGACGCCGCATTGACAGCAATTGAGCGAGATGCCGAAGCGTCGCATCTGTCCGCACTGCGTGCTTCCATCGAAACGGAACAAGATGCCAACCTCAAGGCGCGCAAAGACCGGTTGGAGCGCTTGCTGACCATTCGCTTTGATGAGGATGAAGCCGCAAGGCTTGCTGCAATTGACAGGTTTGCCGGCGATCTGGGGGTCGATGTCCGGGCAACGCTCAATCCGCTGGTTTCCTCTAAAATCAAGGTCGCAGACGAAATCCCGGATGGCGCGGTTCGCATTGAGGTTGGATCAGACGAGCTAACGCAGGACCAAGCCTATGGCTTACTTGTCGCGAATGGGTTGGCACCGGAACCGGTAGATGCGGTAACAATTAAGCAGACTCTGATCGCCAACATAAACGGCGATACCGTTGCTGGTGTTCAGGTCGCGAGCCTTGACGAGGACGCCGCACGAGAAGCCGCGTATCAGGTGTTGGCTCAGCAAGGCCTTGCGGCCCCACTGGTGGCACAAGCTGACGTTGCTGAAGCCGTCCAAAACCATAAGTTTTTCAAGGTTTACGTCTCGGCGCCCCTACCCATCGCCCTTGCTGCGCAGGCTGCTTTGGACAACATCGAAACACAAGTTGCTTTGAACCAGACAGCCGATCTGGTGTTGGATGCGCTGTCTTTGGCCTCGATCTACTTCCTTGCAGCAATTGGTCTTGCAATCACCTTCGGGGTCATGGGCGTGATCAACATGGCCCATGGTGAGTTCATCATGATGGGAGCCTACACCGGCTATGTGGTGCAGTTGTTTATTCCTGACCTGACGCTTTCGATCCTTGTGGCAATTCCCTGCGCATTTCTCGTGACATTCGGGGC
Source organism: Ruegeria sp. AK4 (assembly GCF_056541025.1). Classification (NCBI taxonomy): domain Bacteria; kingdom Pseudomonadati; phylum Pseudomonadota; class Alphaproteobacteria; order Rhodobacterales; family Roseobacteraceae; genus Ruegeria; species Ruegeria sp. AK4. The sequence continues at coordinate 180,316 of NZ_JBQFXS010000004.1, read as the reverse complement.
CGGAGTTCTGCTGGAGCGACTGGTCATTCGGTGGCTGTATCACCGGCCGCTAGAGACGTTGCTGGCAACCTTCGGCGTTTCTGTTGCATTGCAGCAACTGGCCAAGAACATCTTTGGCACGCAGGCGCGTCCTCTGACGGCTCCGGCATGGTTGGACGGCTCGATGGTGCTGAACGACATCGTATCGATCAGCTACATCCGCATTGCGATCTTCTTTCTGGCACTGCTGTTTCTGGCGCTGTTCCTTATCGTCATGAACCGAACAAGGCTGGGCTTAGAGGTGCGTGCCGTAACCCAGAACCCCCGCATGGCGTCCTCAATGGGAATTAACCCGGATCGGATCAACATGCTGACGTTCGGCTTGGGTTCGGGCATCGCGGGCATCGCCGGCGTGGCCATCGGGCTTTACGCCAAAGTCACGTCCGAGATGGGATCTGACTTCATTGTGCAGAGCTTTATGACGGTGGTCGTTGGTGGCGTTGGCAACATCTGGGGCACGCTGCTGGGCGCGACGATGGTCGGAACGCTGCAAAAGGGGATCGAGTGGTTCAATCCGTCCAATACCCTGGCGGCGCAGACCTACATGATCCTTTTCATCATCCTGTTCATTCAATTCCGACCTCGCGGCATTATTGCGCTTAAAGGTCGGGCGGCGGAAGCGTGATATGGTTGACATGACCTCTACGGCCGAGCCGATATGCAAGCCGCTGGTGCTGCGCTATCCCTCTGTCGCGATCTTTCTGATCATCCTGACCCTGTTTGCGGCGGTCATCACCGTTTTGGGCGAAGGGTTTGGCATCGGGCTGATTTCCACCAGTTTTATCAAGACGCTGGGCAAAACGCTGTGCCTGTGTCTTGCAGCGCTCGCGATGGATCTGGTGTGGGGATACACAGGTATCCTGTCGCTGGGGCACATGGCGTTCTTTGGAATTGGCGGCTACGCCATCGGCATGTGGCTGATGTACGCCCGCACCGAGATTATCGTTGTCGACAGCCTCGCGACCTCTGCCTTGCCGCCGACAGCACAAGAAATTTCGGATGGTATCGCCACCCAGATTTTCGGCGTTGTCGGCGCATCAGAGTTCCCCCCGATCTGGGCTTTCGCACATTCCCTGCCGCTGCAACTGGCCGCTGTCGTACTGGTGCCCGGTCTGCTGGCGCTTGTTTTTGGGTGGCTGGCGTTCCGCAGTCGGGTGACTGGGGTTTACCTGTCGATCCTGACGCAGGCGATGACGCTGGCGCTGTCCCTGTACCTGTTCCAGAACGACAGCGGGTTGCGCGGGAACAACGGCTTGTCGGGGCTACAGAACCTGCCGGGGTTGGACTCGGTGCCGCAATCAACGGTTTCAATACTATTTTTTTGGGCATCGGCGCTGGCGCTTGGGCTCGGCTACCTCGTCTGCGCATGGGTGGTATCCGGTAAATTCGGATCGGTCATTCGCGCCATTCGCGACGATGAAAGCCGGGTTCGGTTCCTTGGATATTCGGTCGAAGCCTACAAGCTTTTCATCTTCACCTTCACCGCCGTGATCTGCGGTATCGCGGGCGCCTTGTACTACCCACAAGCGGGCATCATAAACCCGGCCGAGATAGCGCCCATTGCGTCAATCTACTTAGCCGTTTGGGTGGCGATCGGCGGGCGTGGACGGCTGTACGGAGCAGTGATCGGCGCGGCCTTTGTCTCGTTGCTATCAACCTGGTTCACGGGAGGCCAGGCTCCAGACATCTCGCTTGGTTTCTATACGATCCAATGGGTCGATTGGTGGACTATCCTGCTTGGGTTTTCGTTTGTCGCGGTCACGCTGTTTGCGCCCCGTGGCATAGGGGGGCTGATCGACAAGTTTACTAAACAACGCGCGCCTGATCGCCATGGTGCCAACCTGGGGCCAGACCTTGGATCGCTGCGCGAAAAGGAGGCGAACGAATGAGCACGCTTCTGGAAGTCTCTGGCGTTTCCGTCTCCTTCGACGGTTTCAAGGCCATCAACAATCTGACGTTCCAGATCGGCCCAGCCGAAATGCGGGCGGTCATCGGCCCGAACGGGGCTGGAAAGACCACGTTCATGGACATCATCACAGGCAAAACCAAGCCGGACGACGGTCATGTTCTCTGGGGCGAAATGTCGGTCTCATTGCTTTCGATGAGCGAAAGCCAGATCGCCCAGGCCGGAGTGGGACGAAAGTTCCAACGCCCGACCGTATTCGAAGATCAAAGCGTCCGCGAAAACCTGATGCTCGCCCAAAAAAACAAACGCGCGCCGCTGGCTGTATTGCGGTTTCGGGCGCGTCGGAAAGATCATGACAAAGTCGCCGCCCTTGCCGAGGAAATCGGACTGCAGAGCGCCTTGGACCGCAAGGCCGGTGAACTCAGCCACGGGCAAAAGCAATGGCTCGAGATCGGGATGCTGCTGGCCCAGGATCCGCAATTGCTGCTGGTGGATGAGCCTGCGGCCGGGATGACCCCGGCAGAGCGCAAACATACGACCGACATCCTTGTTGCAGCGGCCAAAACCCGAGCCGTGGTCGTCGTGGAACACGATATGGAGTTCGTCAGCCGCCTCCACTGCAAAGTAACTGTTCTGCATGAGGGGTCAGTTCTGGCCGAAGGATCGTTGGACCATGTCACCCGGAACGAAAAAGTAATTGAGGTTTATCTTGGCCGCTGAACTTCTAAACATCTCCGATCTGACCCTTCACTATGGAGGCAGCCAGATCTTGAACGGTGTCGACATCACCGCGCGTCAGGGTCAGGTGACCTGTGTCATGGGCACCAATGGCGTTGGAAAAACAAGCCTGTTGAAAGCGATGTCCGGCTCGCATCCCCGCAGCGGTGGCGACTATGTGCTGAACGGCGAAAAAATCGGCAATGTCACTTCCTTTGAGCTTGCCAGAAAAGGAGTGGCTTACGTACCGCAAGGGCGCGAGATCTTTCCGTTTTTAACGGTTCGCGAAAACCTCGAAACCGGCTTCGCCTGCCTGCCCCGCAGCGATCACACGATACCCGGCTATATCTTCGAGCTTTTTCCGATCTTAAATGAGTTCCTTTCTCGGCGCGGGGGCGACTTGTCTGGTGGTCAACAGCAACAGCTTGCAATTGCGCGCGCGTTGATCACGAAGCCAAAGATATTGCTTTTGGACGAGCCGACCGAAGGTATTCAACCAAACATTATCAAACAGATCGGGGAAGTCGTTGGGCTGCTACGCGATCAAGGCGAAATGGCCATAATCTTGGTCGAGCAGTTTTTTGAGTTTGCTTATTCGCTAGGCGATGAATTCTTGGTTCTCGAGCGAGGCACCCCTCATCTACGCGGCTCCAAATGCCAAATTGGCAAAGAACAACTAAGGTCCGCGGTATCTGTTTAACGGCATTATAGTGGTTCCGTTTTGCCCTGACATGCCTGACGCACCGCATTTAACACTTCGGACTTATGCACATACCGTCTCTTAGCTCACTTAGCTGTATAGAATGCCGATTACTTGCAGTTTTTTGTATTCCTATGTTCGTGGATCTGGAGCATTTTGGGCTCGATGCGGTGATCTGACTATTTTTATCCGATGACGGCTTTCTGCGTTAAGCGGCCATTCTTCCACTGGACTTGCGGTCCGAATAGAGAGGTACTGTCCATGTCGCGACGCACCCAACACTACGCCGCGCCTTTTGCGCCCGGGTCCCCGGGCTCTCCTCGGTAGCAGGGTTCCTTTCAGCCTGCGTGAACCAAAAGGAGAAGTGCAAATGGCAAAATCATCTAAGCCAAAAACCAAGAAAGAAGACTTATTCAGATGCTGACCCGGAAAGCCGGGGCGGATGCGGCTATGATCAGCGACAAGCTCGGCTGGCAGACGCACACAACGCGGGCGGCGCTGACCGGGCTGCGCAAGGCCGGCTACGAGGTTCTGGGCGAGAAGCCATATGATGGCAAGCCCAAGCGCTACCGGATCTCGGCCATGCCCGCCCAAACTGGCAAGACTGCAGGCGCCGAAAAGACCGATGCCCGGTAAGCCGGATCCGGATCGACCGCTGGCGATTGCCGATTGGCAGGAAGCTTTCGGGACTCCTCCGCCGCCATACCTTTCCGTAGCGTTCATGCGCAAGGCGTTGGCTTATGAAGAGCAGTGCCGCTCTTCGGGCGGTCTACCGGCGGTGACACGACGCAAGCTGCGAAAGATCGCAGAAGGCAAAGGGATTGCACATGTCAGCAGCGGCGACCTTCGATCCGGCGCGTACCTTGTGCGGGAATGGAACGGACGGACCTACCAAGTCGAGGTGACCGAGCGCGGATATCACATGGATGGTAAAGACTGGCCGTCGCTCTCGCCATCGCAATGCATATCACCGGCACGACATGGTCGGGTCCGCGCTTTTTCGGTTTGACCCGCAAGGTACGGGGCGGCACATGAAGAAGATCCGTTGCGCTATATACACCCGCAAAAGCTCGGAAGATGGACTGGAACAGGAGTTCAACTCGCTGCATGCCCAGCGGGAGGCCTGTGCTGCTTATATCGCCAGCCAGAAACATGAAGGCTGGGTTTTGGTGCGAGAACAGTATGATGACGGCGGTCTCTCCGGCGGATCGCTGGAACGCCTGGCCTTGCAGCAGCTATTGGCGGATATCCGGGATGGGAAGATCGACCAGATCGTCGTCTACAAGATTGACCGCCTGACCCGGTCGCTGGCCGACTACGCCAAGATCGTCGATATCCTTGATACCGCCGGCGCCTCTTTCGTCTCGGTCACGCAGTCCTTCAATACGGCGACAAGCATGGGACGTCTGACGTTGAACATGCTACTCAGCTTCGCGCAGTTCGAGCGCGAAGTGACCGCGGAACGGATCCGGGACAAGATTGCCGCCTCCAAGCGCCGCGGTCTCTGGATGGGTGGGCAGGTGCCGATGGGGTATGATCCGGATGGCCGGACGCTGAAGGTTAACGAGTGCGAAGCCGAGACGATCCGAACGCTCTACGCGCTTTACGAACAACACGGGACGATCCGGCAGGTAAAGGTGAAGTCCGACGCTTTGTTACTTCGCACCCGGCGCAGAACACTGTCTTCTGGTGAGATCCGTGGTGGCGGCGCCTTCGACCGCGGGCATATCCATCACATCCTGACGAACCCGGTCTATGCAGGGCGCATCCGACACAAAGATCAAGTGCATGAGGGTCAGCATGACGCGATCATTGCCCCCGACCGATGGGACGCGGTTCAGCTCAGGCTGCAAGGGATGGCTTCCCGAATACGCTTGAGAAAGACGCCGCGCCGCGTGTCGCTGCTCTGCGGGAAGATCTTCGATGAAACCGGAGATCGTCTGACGCCGTCGCATTCACGAACAAAAAAGCGTACCCGTTTGCGCTACTATGTCTCGCACCGGTTGATCGCACGCAGCGGGGAGGAGAACCTTGATGGCTGGCGCCTGCCGGCGGATCATCTCGAGGCCCAAGTCGGCAATCTTGCGCGCCACCATCTCACCAGCCCGACATTTGCAGGGCGCCTCTGCCCACAGTCCGACGCCGGTAAGATCGCCCGGGTTCTCAACAAGCTGACGGACCTGACCTCGGAGCCGGATCGCAAAAAGATCCTGCCGCTCGTGGGACGAATCGACATTGCGCCGGGCAAAGTCATGCTCAAGCTCGATCCCAAAGCCGTCGCGGTTGCTCTGGATATCGACATCGATGCAATGGACGCAATTGCGCTCCAGCTCGAAGCGCCTTTCCAGCTACGGAAGCGTGGCGTTGAGACGAAGATTATTCTGGCCGAAACTCCAGTTGGGAAAGACGAGGCTTTGATACGGAACATTGCGCTCGCACATCACTGGCTGGAGCGGATCAAGGCGGGCGATACCTTTGGCGATATCGCTAGAAACGACGGCATCTCCAAACGACGCGTCCAGCACATGATTGATCTTGCCTTCCTCGCGCCAGATATCATTCACGACGTTCTGACGGGCAAACAGCCCCTCGGCTTTACGTCTGACTGGTGCAAATCGCGAACCCTGCCATCAGACTGGCAGGACCAGCGCGCGCTTCTCGCGACTCTCTGATCCACCAAACCTACACCTGCTACCGCGAAAATGCCGAGCGCAGACTTTCGGAGATTTGCGGCTGTGTGCCGGAACGGTCCACGGTCTGCGCGATTGCGCCACGACGCTAACCCGCAGATAACCCGCGACTATTCAGGGTACATCTTGCACGGTCTGGATATGGGGGAGTGGGTGGCTGGGGTGGTAGGATTCGAACCTACGATACACGGTACCAAAAACCGCTGCCTTACCACTTGGCTACACCCCAACGGTGAGCGGCTATCTACGATTGTTGTTGGCAGGGTTCAAGGGCTTTTGGGGAAAAATCTGAGGCGGTCTCGAAATTATTTTTGGGCTGCGACCCGTCGAGGTTGAGACGACCTTGCTCGGAGGATGGCAAAGCAATCTGTTGTGGCTTTTCGCCGAGCGCTCGCAGGATGTTCAGCGCAAAATGGGCTTGGTGGCTGAAAGGGATAATGCCGTCTTGCAAGCCATAACTCCCTGCACTGCATTGGCAAGTTTGGAACGACCCGGTGGTAAGGACGCGGCTAAGGCAAATTCGCTCTGTCCCGGTATGAATGCCATTATTGCGCGGCACGCGGCAGCCAACGTCCTGTAAAACATCGGGAAGTGATAAACCTCATTGTGTGGCGCCGCCAAATTATCTAGCGTTCAGGTCAGAGAACCTTGTGCTTTGGGAGCTGCCGATGAAACTGAACCCGGACGTGGCTGAGGCCCTGAACCGTCAGATCAACAGCGAGCTTGCTGCCTCTCACACCTATCTGGCGATGGCCGCTTACTTTGAAGCTCAGGAATTGCCGGGCTTCGCCCAATGGTTTCGCGAACAGTCGGCAGAAGAGGTGACCCATGCGATGCGCCTGTTCGACTTCATGGCAAAGCGCGGGGGGCGAATCGAGGTATCGGGCATCGATCAGCCGAAATCGGACTACGGGTCACCGGCCGAGGCGCTGGAAACCGCGCTGCGTAACGAGGAAGCCGTGACCTCCCAGATCAATGCGCTGTTCGAGCTGGCCCACAACGTCAGGGAATTCAGCACGCAGAACATGCTCAACTGGTTTCTGGACGAGCAGACCGAAGAAGAGGATCTGTTCGGGCAGATCCTCGACAAAACCAGGGCGGCCAACGGGGATCGGTGGAACCTGTTGCTGCTGGATCAGGAACTGGGCGCGCGGGGCGGCGAAGCCCCGTCCGAGGCGTAGCCAGCAGCTATTCGCGGATTTCCGACGGATCGACGCCCCACAGGTTGGCTTTCAGGGTCCAGCCGCGATAGCCGCCCGCCGAGATTTTGCACCAATCCAGCGAGCATGTGTCCAGACGCGCCACCACTCCGGTTTCGAAATGCGCATTGACCGGCGAGTCCGGGTCGGGCCGCGCGTAGACCGGCAGCATCTCGGATTCGATCAGAACCGTGCGCACGCCTGAAAGCAGGGCGTAATGGACCCACCCTCCGGCACCGTCGCGGTCCTGAACCTTGCGCCAGTTGCCGTATTCCGCCGTGATCTGCAGCGGCATGCCGCGCCGCTTGAACACCCAGTCGATTCGATGGGTCAGGGATGGCCCGCGGCGCACGTTGCCCTCGGCGGCTTTCATCGAGACATAGCGGGGCAGCGGCAGGTTGGTCACCGGGCCGCGCTTGTCCTGTGCCGCGACCGCGCCCGGCCCCTGCGCAAACAGGAACGCGGTCAGGATCGCCAAACAAAGGCGCTTTACCGGTAAAAGACCACTCACTGACTGTCTGCTCTTGTGCCTGTTGATCTGCTTGCGAAAAAAGGTCGTCTCAATGCCCATGGGGTTCTTGTGCCCCGCCGTATCCTGCGCCACGATGCCATGGCGCGCGAAGGTTTGCAAAGCAGTGGGAGGGCAGAGGTGCCAAGAGAACGTCTGAGTGTTGTCGTTACGCGACGGTTGCCCGAGGCGGTGGAAACCCGGTTGAGCGAACTGTTCGATGTCCGTTTGCGCACGGATGATACCCCGATGACCCGCGATGAACTGGTCGCAGCGGTCAAAGAGGCCGATGTGCTGGTGCCCACGGTCACGGATACGATTGATGGCGGTCTGCTGGGGCAGGCCGGCGAAAACCTGCGGCTGATCGCCAATTATGGGGCCGGTGTCGACAATATCGACGTGGCGACGGCACGGCAGCGCGGCGTGCTGGTGTCCAACACGCCGGGTGTTCTGACCGACGACACCGCCGATATGACCATGGCTCTGATCCTGGCCGTTACCCGGCGCATCCCCGAAGGGTTGGGCGTGATGCAAAAAGGGGACTGGACCGGCTGGGCCCCCACCGCCTTTTTGGGCGGCAGGATCGGCGGACGCCGGTTGGGCATCCTTGGAATGGGCCGCATCGGGCAGGCCGTTGCGCGCCGGGCCGCGGCGTTCGGGATGCAGGTGCATTACCACAACCGCCGCAGGCTGCGCCCCGAGACCGAGCAGGAGCTCGAGGCGACCTATTGGGAAAGCCTGGACCAGATGGTGGCGCGGATGGATGTGATTTCGGTCAACTGCCCGTCGACGCCGTCGACGTTCCACCTGATGAACGCCCGCCGTCTGAAGCTGATGAAGCCCTCGGCGGTGATCGTGAACACTTCGCGGGGGGAAGTGGTGGATGAAAACGCGCTGACCAGGCTGATCCGGTCCGGTGACATCGCCGGGGCGGGGCTGGATGTCTACGAGAACGGCATCAACGTCAATCCGCGCCTGCGGAACCTGCCAAATGTGGTGCTGCTGCCCCATATGGGCTCGGCAACCCTGGAAGGGCGGATTGAGATGGGCGAGAAGGTGATCATCAACATCAAGACTTTCGAGGATGGCCACAGGCCGCCCGATCAGGTCGTTCCCGCGATGTTGTAGGCTGATCGCGCCTTCGTCGAGGGCGCAGGGGGGCGTTATGCAGAGGTATGAGGGCGGATGCCGGTGTGGGGCCGTGCGGCTGTCGGCAACCGGACAGCCCCTGCGGGTTGGCATGTGCCATTGCCTGGACTGCCGCAAGCATCATGGTGCCTTGTTCTACGCCGCTGCCGTTTTTCCGAAGGACAGGGTGACCGTCACCGGTGAACCCCACAGCTATGCCGGACGGTTCTTTTGCCCCACGTGCGGGTCGCCCGTATTTGCCCGGTCCGGGGATGAGGTCGAGGTGCATCTTGGCACGCTGGACGAGCCAAACCAGCTGCAACCGAGTTACGAAAGCTGGGTGATCCGGCGCGAGGCGTGGTTGCCTGCATTTCCCGGAATGGTGCTCTATCAAACTGACCGCGACTAGACCCGACATCAAGGGCGGGGAGCCGGGTTTGATATTGCCCTGATCCGGCGCGCCTTATAGCCATGTACGAAACGGCCCACTGACGGCTCTGCCCGGGGAGGAGACAATGGTTCAGGCAACCGACTTGCCGCGAAACGACGCCGGGATTGAAACCGCGATCGGCATTCTGAAACAACGGTTCGGCGACCGGCTGCAAACTGGCGCTGCGATCCGGGAACAGCATGGCCATACCACCACCTGGATCACCAACCAGAACCCGGACGCGGTGGTGTTTCCGCATACGACGGACGATGTCGCCGAGATTGTCAAAACCTGCGCCGCGCATAAAGTGCCGGTGATCCCCTTCGGGACCGGCACCTCGCTGGAAGGGCATGTGAATGCGCCAGCGGGCGGGGTCTCGGTGGACCTGACGCAGATGAACCGGGTGCTGGCGGTGCATGCCGAGGATCTGGATTGCGTCGTGCAGCCGGGTGTGACACGCCAGGACCTGAACACCCATCTGCGCGATCAGGGCCTGTTCTTTCCAATCGATCCGGGGGCCAATGCGTCGCTGGGCGGTATGGCGGCCACGCGCGCCTCGGGGACCAACGCGGTGCGGTATGGCACGATGAAGGACAATGTGCTGAGCCTTGAGGCGGTAATGCCCGACGGGCAGATCATCCGCACCGGCAACCGTGCGCGCAAATCTTCCGCCGGGTATGATCTGGCACGGCTGCTGATCGGGGCAGAGGGCACGCTGGGGATCATCACCGAACTGACCCTACGCCTGCATGGCATCCCCGAGGCGATCAGTTCCGCCCGCTGTTCCTTCCCGACCGTCGATGCCGCCTGCCGGGCTGTGATGATGACCATCCAATACGGTATTCCGGTGGCACGGATCGAATTGCTGGACCAGTTGTCGGTCAAGGCCGCCAACGCCTATTCCGGCCTGACCTTGCCCGAAACGCCCCTGTTGCTGCTTGAATTCCACGGCTCGGAAGCCGGTACGGCGGAACAGGCTGAAACCTTCGGACAGATCGCCGGAGAGTTCGGCGGCACCGATTTCGCCGCGACCTCGACCACAGAGGAACGCAACAAGCTCTGGCAGGCGCGCCACGACATGTATTGGGCCAGTTTGCAATTGCGCCCCGGCGCGCAAGGCGTTTCGACCGATGTGTGCGTGCCGATTTCGCGTCTGGCCGAGGCGGTGGGTGCCGCACAGGACAAGGCCGCGGCGCTGGGCCTGATTGCCCCGATTGTTGGGCATGTGGGCGATGGTAACTTTCACACCCTGCCGCTGATCGACATCGACAATGCCGATGAGATCGCGCGGGCGGATGAATTTATCGGGTGGCTCAACGATCTTGCCATCTCGATGGAGGGCACCTGCACCGGGGAACACGGCATCGGGCAGGGCAAACGCCCCTATCTGATCAAGGAACTCGGGGCCGCCACGCAGTACATGGCCGCGATCAAAGCGGCGCTGGACCCCGACAACATCATGAACCCGGGCAAGATCCTTTAGAGACCCTTCCAACTCAGGTCAGTATTCCGCCCCGAAATCGTCCAGATTTTCTGGTGAATCCAACCGGAACTGGAAGGGATGATGTCATGAGCGCCAAATACCTTGCTGGCTTCGCCGTTGTCTGCGGCCTTGTGGTTGCCGGTCTGGATTACATGCAGCAGGCGAAAACGACCGAGGGCGGGTTGAGCGTGCAGGACTATGCCGCGTCAGTCTCGTCCCGCATGGGGTTTTCCGGTCAGGTCGCAGCGGCTGAGACCCTGGCATTTCTGCCTACAGCCCCCCAAGGCTGGTCGCGCAGCGCGCCATCAGCCGGGGGTGGCGCATCGGTCTGGGGCAACCTCGACCGTCAGCATGACGCGGTTGGATGGGTCTATGACAACGGCACGGATGTCATCTGGCTGGAGGCCGCCCGCCCCGAGTTGCAGAAAACCAAAGGTGTCATGGCCGGAATGGCCGAGATTTCAGACGGCGAGGTTGCACCTCAGCCTGACTACCTTGGCTACGCGGTCGTCGGCGGCATCGGTTTCGGCCAGTTGCAGGTGCCAGCCCAGACGGCCTTTCGCACATTCGACGGCTGGGTCGGATTCGACGACGAAATCCGGATACGTGCCCGCGCCGCCGCATCGGACGAGGCTGTTCTTGCCCTGCTCGGGGACCTCGATTTCGACGGGCTGAACAACGCGCTGAAACACCCCGTTCCGACCATCGGGCAGGCGGTGCAAATCCCACCCGCGCAACAACCCGAGATCGCCGGGCAGATGATCGCCTTGCGCCGGGCGATGATTCAGGCCCGCGCCGACCTGGCGATCGAACGCACGCTGAATTCGGACGACCATATCGCGTTGATCAACGGTTTCGTCAAAGGTATCGCGCCCGGCGCCACGCTTGACGCAACAGGGGGCGAGGTGCCGGACTACGACACTGTCCTGCAGACGACGTATCGAAACGCGCTGGCTCTGATCATGGCGCAGCCGGGCGCGGAAACGGTCACCGATGCAGGCGCATCGGGTCCGTCCAGACTGACCTGCGCCAAGACCGGGATCAGCACACGCTGCCGCTCGGGCGGCTGAATCAGCCACGGAAACGGGCGGATTTGCGACCTGCATTTCACATGCGGGTCGTTTTTTTCATCTCACTGGTCGGATGAATGTCGCGTTTGCTGTCCGAAGTGCGCCATATGGTGTCAACTTAATTCAAGGGGAGACACCCGGCTATGAAAACCCAAGTCAAAGCACTGGTTGTTGGCGGCGGCGCCATCGGGACCTCGATTGCCTATCACCTGGCCAAGGCGGGCTGGGACGATGTGATGCTGATCGAACGGGATGAGTTGACCTCTGGCTCGACCTGGCACGCGGCGGGTCTGCTGCCGCTGTTCAACATGTCCTATGCGACGACCCATATCCACAAATACTCGGTCGATTTCTACAAGACGCTGGAAGAGGAAACCGGCCTGAACGCGGGTTTCGCCGTGGTTGGCAACCTGCGTATGGCGCAGACGCAAGACCGCATGGACGAATACATGCTCTATGCCTCGACGGCCGAGACCTGTGACGTCAAATACGAATGGCTGACGCCCGACCAGATCAAGGAACGCTGGCCGCTGATCGAAACCGGCGATCTGAAAGGCGCGATCTACCACACCGAGGACGGTTACATTAACCCGGCCGATGTGACGCAGGCGATGGCCAAGGGCGCCCGTCAGCGCGGCGTCGATATCGTCCGCAAGATGCAGGCCGATGCCTTCCATTGGACCGGCACCCACTGGGAAGTCACCTGCACCAAGATGGTCGAGCAGGGCGGCAACCTTGTGCCTTCGGACGAGCAGGTCGTCATCAGTGCCGAGCATGTGGTGACCGCCAGCGGCAACCACGCGCAGCGCACCGCCAAGATGCTGGGCATCAAGATGCCGGCGATCCCGGTCGAGCACACTTTCATCGTCATGGACAAGGACCCCGAGCTAGTCAAATGGCGTGAGGCTGGCAACCCCGAACACCCCGTTGTGCGCGACGCCGACAACGAATCCTATGCGCGCGAGGAACGTGGCGGCTGGATTTTGGGCATCTACGAACACGGTGCCCCTGCGCGGTTCGAATACGGCGTACCCGACAGCTTCCGCGCCGACCTGTTTCCGCTGGATCTGGACCGGATCGCCGAGCAATATATGGCGATGGCCGAACGCGTGCCCTCCTGCGCCGAATCTGGCCTGAAGGACGATTTCAACGGCCCGATCTGCTACACGCCTGATGGCAACCCGCTGGTTGGTCCCGCTCCGGGTCTGCGCAACATGTGGCTGGCCGAGGGCTTCTCGTTCGGCATCACCGCTGCGGGTGGCACCGGCTATTATCTGGCGCAGATGATGGTCGATGGCGAAGCTGAAATTGACATGGCCTCGCTGGACCCCAAACGGTATTCGTCCAACTGGATGACCACCGAATTTGCGGCCCGCAAGAACGAAGAATGCTACGAGCACGTCTATATCCTGCACCACCCCGACGAAGAGCGTGAAGCCTGCCGTCCGCTGCGCACCGTTCCGGCTTATGACCGCCAAAAGGCGCGCGGCGCGCAGTTCGGTTGGGTCAATGGTTGGGAACGTCCGAACTATTTCGGCCCGCTGGATGCACCTGACAATTTCGACAAAGAGGCGCGCAGCTTCCGCCGTGGCGGCTGGTGGCAATACGCCGTCGAAGAAGCCAAAGCGATCCGCGAGGGCGTCGGTCTGATCGACGCATCGGCCTTCACCAAGCATGTGGTCAAAGGCCCCGGTGCGACTGCATTCCTTGACTGGTTCACCTGCAACAAGCTGCCCAAAGTTGGTCGCATCAACCTGACCTACGCGCTGACCGCGCACGGCACCACCCGCACCGAATACACCATCGTCCGCAATGGCGAGAACAACTATTACCTCGTCTCTGCCGGTGCCTGGACCGAGTATGACGCCGACTATCTGCGCAAGGCGGCCGAGGACAAGATGGAGGAGTTCGGTTACATCGAGATCCAGGATGTGACTACCCAGTGGGGCGTTTTTGCCATCGCCGGACCCAAATCGCGGGACGTGCTGAAAGAGGTCATCAAGGATGCCGATCCGGACACCGCATTGTCCAACAAGCGCTTCCCGTGGCTGTCGGCCCGCCAGATCGAACTGGGCATGTGCCCGGTCAATGCGATCCGCGTGGCTTATACCGGTGAGTTGGGCTGGGAACTGCACCATCCCGTAGAGATGCAGAACTATCTGTTCGATCTGCTGGAAAAAGCCGGTGAGAAACACGGGATGAAGCTGGTCGGCGCCCGCGCCCAGAACTGGCTGCGGCAAGAGAAATCCTATCGCGCCTTCGGCACCGAACTGGGCCGCGACGCGACCCCGCTGGAAGCCGACCTGCCGCGCTTTGTCGATCTGTCCAAGGATTTCTACGGCAAAGCCAAGCTGGAAGAGACCGGCGTGCGCGTCAAATGCTGCACCCTGCTGATCGACGGACCGGACGATGCCGACCCCTGGGGCCGCGAGGCGCTGTATACGCCCGAAGGCGAGCGCGTGGGCCGTCTGACCTCGGGCGGGTATTCGGTGGCCTTCGGGAAATCCATCGGCATGGGCTATGTGAAGCCTGATCTGGCGGTCGAGGGCACCAGGCTGAAGGTCAAGATGCAGGACAAGCTGTGGGATGCGGTCGTGACCTGCGACAGCCCCTATGACCCGAAGAACGAGACCATCCGCAAGGACGGCTGATCATTCGGCCAACCTTGCCAGCAGGACCAAAGTCAAAGCCCGCTTCGGCGGGCTTTGTTGTTTGGATCATCCGGCAGGCTTTTCCGCGATGAAGGCAAGGTTGTTCGCGGGCATCTCGATCACATCCAGAACCCGCAAACCTGACTGCCCCAAATGCTCGGAAATTTGGCCGTCATTCTTGTATCCGATGCTGGCGTCCTGTTGGATCAAGGCTGCGTGAAACCGGATGTCACCCTCGCTCGTCAGCGCGCCGTTTCGCATGAAAGGCCCATAGAGTATGAAACGCCCCTTCGGGCGCAGCGCTTTGGCGGCCTCGTCAATCAGGAGTTCGGTTTCCGGCCAGGAAATCAGATGGATCAGGTTGATCAGGACAATCAGATCCTGCCCACCCAGATCAGTGTGCCAGCCCGGAACCAGGGCATTCAGCTCAACCGCTTTGGCGACATTGGGCAATCCCGCCGAATAGGCGTCGATACTGGCCCGGCGTTCCGTATCAATCTCGGTCGGTTGCCACGAGAGGTCCGGCAACCGCCGGGCAAAGGCGGCCACGTGCTGGCCGGTTCCGCTGGCGATTTCCAGCGCCTTGCCAATGGCGGGGGCAGTCCTGTCCAGCAAATCGCACAGCGCGTCGCAGTTTCGCGTGGCAGCTGGTGCGACCAGACGCGCGCCCTCGGCCCGAACAGCGCTGCCCGCGCGATTAGGCAAAGGCCGCTTGTTCATGCCCGTAACCTGTCCGGACGCAACGCGGCAACCACGTCGGGGGCGAGCTCTGTCGTATCTCCGGTGACCAGCGCCGCCACCAGTGCAGAGGCCGCCGGCGAGGTCTGGAACCCGTAGCCGCCTTGTCCCGCCGACCAGACGAATGTGGGCTCAGCCGGGTCCGGCCCCAGTACCAGAGTTCCATCCGGGGCAAAGCTGCGCAGACCGGCCCAGGTGACCTCGACCCGTGTTACCGGTTCGGTAACGACGTCCTCGTACCGGGCCAGACCTTCGGCCAGAACCATGTCGTCGGCATAAGCGTCCTGAGGCGGCACCGGGTCCGCCTCGGACGGGGACACCAGCAGTTTTCCGGCATCCGGCTTGGCGTACCAGGTCTCGTCCGCGCCCAGCATCATTGGCCATTTGGCCGTGTCATGCCCGCCCGGGGCAGGGATGCGGGCCATGGACCGGCGGCGCGGTGTGATCCCAATCGGCTGGATACCCGCCATGGCAGCGATTTCGTCGACCCACGCCCCGGCGGCGTTGATCAGGTAACGGGCCTCATAACTCTCATCGGCATCGACCACCCAATGCGCGGCCTTACGGATTGCGCTGACCTTGCGCTTGGTCAGAACCTGACCGCCATTCCGGCGGATCGTCCGGGCGAAATCCTGCAGCAGCCGGTCTGTGTCGATGTCAAAGGCCGCCTCGCTAACGGCGGCAAAGCCAAGACGTTCCGGTTTCAGGATCGGAATCCGGGCAATCGCCTGATCCGGCGTGATGTTTTGCAGGTTCAGATCTGTGGCATCTTTTGCAAAAACCTCGGCCTGCTCTTTGGTGCCAACCAGCATCAGCCCGCGCGGGCTGAGATAGCCGCCGTTTTCCGACCTCAGGAATTCGGCACCGGCCTTGTTCAGTTCCACCACCGATTCCGGACCATAGTTTTTCTCAAACAACGCCGCAGACCGGCCCGAGGCGTGGTAGCCAAGCGCGTCTTCCGCCTCGAGCACGGCCACGCGGCCATGCTCCGACAGGCGTGCACCGGCGCTCAGGCCCGCGATGCCGCCGCCAATGACAAGAAAATCAATCATGTCATTCCGCCCCGGCAGCGGGCTTTGCCCCGGCAAAATCGGATGGGAAATGGAAAAACATCGGCACCGCGCAACAATCCTGAAGCTTCTGATAAGCGTGTGCCAGACTATAAGCAGGCTTGAATTTGCCTATCAACCCATCCAAACATTGATGCATCATAAGCAGGAGGGCAGGGTGAGCACCGCAGATTTACACCCGATGGCCACAGGACATATTCCGTCCTATGTGACCCAGGCGGACGGAAGCGATTTTCTTTTTACATTCATGCTCATATTCACGGTCATCGTGATCGTGCTGATCGGGGTGGGGTATTTCACCCTGCATTCGATCCCGGAAAAGATCGCGCATGAATCCAACCATCCCCAGTTCCAACTGGTTGGGATACTGGCGCTTTTGGCCCTGTTTACTCATAACGGGCTGTTCTGGGTTGCGGCCATTCTGGTAGCAGGGTTCCAGTTCCCCGACTTTGCCGCCCCGCTGCGCGGGATAGCCGATGCGATCCGATCTCTGGCACCGCAACGCGCACCGGAACCGCCTGCGGACCTGCCCGACCCCGAACCCACCGCGCCGCAGGAGCAGTAAGTCATGCTTGAAACACTGATGTGCGCGCTTATTACCGTGCTGCCCGATTACCTGTTCCGCCGCTTCGTTCAGGGCAAGCGGATCGGGCACGAGATCACCCTGTTCACCATGTGGTACGAGCTGCGGTGGGGTCTGACGACCTGTGCCATTCTGGCGCTGACCGTGATCACCACATTGTTCTATTTCCACCCGTCCAGCAGCACCGCCGCATCCTATTTCCGGACCGTGACGATCCTGCCCCAGCTTGGTGGGCGGGTGTCCGAGGTGTATGTCCGCAACAACGAACAGGTCACAGCGGGCCAGCCGATTTTCCGGATCGAGGATTTCACCCAGACCGCTCAGGTCGAGGCTGCGCATGCCCAGATTGCGCAGGTTCAGGCCTCGCTGAAAGTGGCCGAGACGGATCTGGCCGAGGCGGAAGCCGGTATAGCCGGTGCCCGTGCGGCGCTGGATCAGTCGCTTGAGGATCTGGAGCGCAACACCACCCTGCGCGACGAAGGCTCAAGCGCGGTGCGTCTGGCCGAGATCGAGCGGCTTGAGAACCTTGTCGAAGAGCGTGAGGCGCAGGTGGTTGCGGCCCAGTCGCAACGCGCTGCGGTCGTGCAGCAGATCGAAGAACTGATCCCCGCGCAACTGGCCAGTGCCAACGCGCAACTGGATGCGGCCCTGACCGAGTTGGACAAGACGGTGATCAATGCCGGAGTGACCGGCCGGATCGAACAGTTCGGCCTGCAGGTGGGCGACTATGTCAGCCCGCTGCTGCGCCCCGCCGGTATTCTGGTGCCCTCGAACCTTGGCCGCGACCGGTTTCAGGCGGCGTTCAACCAGCTTTCCGCACAGGTCATCAAGCCCGGCATGATCGGAGAGCTTGGGTGCATGACCAAGCCCTTCACCGTGATCCCGATGGTCGTGGTCGAGGTGCAGGACGTGATCCCCTCGGGCCAGTTCCGGCCTTCGGACGAGTTGCGGGATGTGCAGAACAACACGGTTCCCGGCTCGATCCTCGTCTATATGGAGCCGCTCTATAAGGGCATGGCCGACAAGGTCCCGCCGGGCAGCAATTGTCTGGCGAATGTCTACACCGACAACCACGAACGGCTCGAACACGAAGACCTGGGCTTCTGGGAAAGCGCATTCCTGCATGTGGTCGATACGATTGGCGTGGTCCACGCCGCAGGCCTGCGCCTGCGCCTGATCCTGATGCCGGTGAATACGCTGGTGCTGAGCGGGCATTGAAGCCGAAATTCGCCATCAAGCGGTGGGTCGGACCCACGGCTTGATGGCTACCCACCCCATACCCCTTAGTGAAGAGCCTGCCGTCGCGTGTTAGGCTCGGGCTCGGGTCGTCTCGTTCGGACCTTGACGGTTCGTGCGCGGCGCGGCGGCAAAAGGCCGGATCGCGCGGCGTGCTGTTTAGCTCACAAACCTGACGCAGGGACTGTGTTTCAGGCGCTGCCGGAATTTGCCCTTTCGGGCGGTTTGGTTGTGGAGTTGCAGATTACTCTGCGAGTCTGAACTCCACAAGGTCATCCAGTTTGTACCCATGGGAGAGCAGTGCCTCGGTCACGAGATATGGTAGTTGTTTGAGTGACGGGAAGAGTTTGGTGTTGTCGCCACTTGCGAGTCGCAGTGCCAGGTCTCGTAGCTTGTTCAGGTTCGCAATGTACACAGCCTCATCAATGGTGTCGTTCAGAAACCATGCAGCCAGCCGATCCGTGATCAGAGGCATCGGGCCCGTAATTTTATTGCGTTCCGGGTAAGGAGCTAGTGTGGTCTCTATAACCAGAGCAAACTGATCAGCGCCCTGACGATGGATCGAGGCGCGCAGCGTCTGCGTTACATCATTCTGCGGAACGCCCCGAAACTTCTCGCGCAAAATCAACTTGCCTTCGACGCGGACAAACTTTCTAGGCTCTTCTTGGGTGGCTGCAGTCTGATAGAGTTTGAACGGTGTGCGCCGCAGGTGTTCACCGAATTTCTTCAGCAAGGGCGCAATATCCTTGCGTTTAGCAAGAAGTTCCCCGCTCTTCCACTTACTGACAGTGGACTGGCTCACGTTACACAGAGAGGCAATTGTCGTCTGCCGCATCCCGTGTTCCGATGCGATTCGGATCAGTTTTTCAGTGTCAGCGTAAAACTCGTTGTTTCTTTTGGCGCTCATTTCTTATCCTTAAGTGGGCCGGGCACCTGAAAGCGCCCGGCCGAAAGTCATGACTTTTTGGTACTGATCGTTTTGCGGTTCGGGTTCAGTTGTCCACCGCGATGACCTTGGGCTTTCGCATGGGTCTTGTTCTGTCCCGGCGAGCCCTTGTTGGGGTTTTTGATGTCTGCATTGTGGTTCGGCTTTTTCATGTCGTGCTCCTTTGATGTGTGACACGACTTGTTGGTAGCTTTTCTGCCGGATCGGCATAACGGAGCCAACTGGAATATTTTGGAATACTTGAAATATCAGAATTTCAGACCGGACTATTCTGCAAAAAAGGGGCCCGCGCGATGCGCGAGCCACTTTTTTGTTTCAAGTTGTCAGCCCGATTACTGCGGAATCTCGCCTTCCAGCCCTTCGACAAAGAAGTTCAGACCGGCCAGAGTGCCGTCATCCGCCACTTCGCCGTCTCCCAGCCAGTCGCTGCCGTCCTGCTTTTTGATAGGACCGGTGAAGGGATGGTATTCGCCGGACGCAATGGCTTCTTTCATTGCCAGGGCCTCGGCCTTGACATCTTCGGGTACGGCACTGGAAATCTCGCCGATCCCGACCATGCCTTTCTGGATGCCGTCCCAGGTGTCAATGCTCTCCCAATTGCCATTCATGACGGCTTCGGTGCGAGCGATGTAATACGGAGTCCAGTTGTCGATGATCGAGCTGACACGGGGATGTGGCGCATATTCCGCCATGTCCGCAGCCTGACCGAAGCCGATGACGTTGCCAGCTTCCTGCATCGCCGCCAAAGGTGCGGTCGAGTCCGTGTGCTGCAGGATCACGTCAGCGCCCTGCTCGATCAGAACGGTGGCGGCATCGGCTTCTTTTGACGGATCGAGCCAGGTGTAAATCCAGATAACCTTGAAATCGACTTCAGGGTTTACCTTTTTGGCGTGCAGGTAGGCCGAGTTGATGCCCCGGATCACTTCGGGGATCGGGTAGGAGCCGATATAGCCCACGATGTTGGACTCGGTCATTTTGCCCGCAATGTGGCCCTGGACCGCGCGGCCTTCATAGAAGCGGGCGGAATAGGTGGACACATTGTCTGCCCGTTTGTAACCGGTGGCGTGTTCGAACTTCACGTTCGGGAATTTTTTGGCCACGTTGATCGTCGGATCCATGAAGCCGAACGAGGTCGAGAAAATCAGGTCGGCCCCTTCCAGCGCCATTTGCGTCATGGCGCGTTCGGCATCGGGCCCTTCGGCCACGTTTTCCTGAAACACCAGTTCGACCTGGTCGCCGAAATGTTCCTGCATTTCTTTGGCCGAGTGATGGTGGTGCTGGTTCCATCCGCCGTCATTGATCGAGCCGACATAAATAAAACCGACCTTGGTCTTGTCCTGGGCGAGGGCGCCGGTCGCAAGACCAAGCGCAATCGCGGCTGTCGTCAGAAGTGATCTGAATTTCATGTAGTTACTCCCCAAGTTGGTACAGTTGGCCTCTAGTGCGAGGCATGAAAGGTTCGGCCCAATGCGGCAGGTGCGCTGCTCTTGTCGGCCGAAAGGATCACAAGCACAAGGATCGTGATGATGTAGGGCGACATTGCCAGATACTCGACAGGAATGGCAACGCCCGCTGCCTGCAAATTAAGCTGCAATACGGTGATGCCGCCGAACAAATAGGCACCCAGCAGGACACGCCATGGCTTCCAGCTGGCAAAGACCACCAGCGCAAGGGCGATCCAGCCAATTCCGGCGGTCATGCCATCGGTCCATTGAGGCACGCGGATCAGGCTGATATAGCCGCCACCCAGGCCTGCACAGGCACCGCCGAACAGGATCGCCATGAAGCGGATTTTGATCACCTTGTACCCCAGTGCATGCGCTGCATCGTGGTTTTCGCCCACCGCCCGGAGGATCAGACCGACGCGGGTGTATTTCAGCACAGCCCAGACAGCGGCGGTCAGCGCGATACCGACATAGAGGATCGGGTCATGCTGGAACAGGATCGGGCCAATGACCGGGATGTCGCTGATCACCGGGATGTGGATCTCTCCCATGTCCGGAGGTTTGATGCCCACATAGCTCTGGCCCATCAGCGCACTGAATCCCAGACCAAACAGCGTCAGGGCCAGACCGCTTGCCACCTGATTGGCCAGCGCCACCTGCGTCAGCAGCACGAACAGCAGCGACAGCACCGCGCCGCCAATGGCGGCCGCGATAAAGCCCAGCCAGGGGGATCCGGTCTCGACCGAGATCGCAAAGCCGCTGATTGCGCCGACAATCATCATCCCCTCGACGCCGAGGTTCAGAACGCCCGCCTTTTCGACGACCAGCTCGCCGATCGCGGCCAGCAGCAGGGGGGTTGCAGCCACCATCAGCGAGGCGACCAGAAGGACGGGATTGATTTCACCAAGGTCCATATCACGCTACCTCGCTACGAGCCGCACGGATGCGGTAGTTTGTCAGAAGATCGAAAGCCAGCAGGAAGAACAGGAGCATGCCCTGAAACACCTGAATGGCAGCGGCGGGCAGGCCCAGCTGGGACTGCGCGATTTCACCGCCAATATAGGTCAGCGCCATCAGGCCACCGGCCAACAGGATGCCCACCGGATGCAGGCGGCCCAGAAAGGCCACAATGATTGCGGTAAAGCCATAGCCCACGTTAAAGTCGATGCTGACCACGCCCGCGGGCCCGGACACCTCGAACATCCCCGCCAGACCAGCCAGCGCGCCGGACAGACCCAGACAGAGCAGGATCAGACGCGCCGGATTCACACCAGCGAATTTCGCCGCACGCGGCGCTTCGCCTGTCAGGCGGATGTGAAAGCCCAGCATATGCCGGTTCAGCAGCACATAGGCAAAGATCACCGCGATCAGCGCTGTCACCACACCCCAGTGCATCCCCGACCCGGCGATCAGTTCGGCATTATGCGCGCTTTCATAGGATTGCAGGTTGCGCGACCCGGGGAACCCGAAGCCCTCGGGGTTCTTTAGCAGACCCAACGAGACCGAGGCCAGCATCTGTTCGGCGACATAGACCAGCATCAAAGACACCAGAATCTCATTCGTCCCGAACCGCACCTTCAGAAAGGCCGGGATCATCGCCCAAAGCCAGCCGCCAAACGCGCCCGCGATCACCATGATCGGAAAGATGTAAAACGCATCCAGCGGGTAAAAGGCCAAGCCGGCACCAGCGCCAAAGATCGCGCCCATGATGTATTGCCCCTCGGCCCCGATATTCCAGATACCGGCGCGGAACCCCAGCGACAGGCCGATGGCGATCAGCACCAGAGGCGCGCCCTTCACCAGCAATTGCGGGCGGTAATAAAAGGAAAATTCGCCGAACAGGGGCTCCCAGAAAATGGTTCCGATGGCCTCGACCGGGTTCTTGCCCAGAATGGCGAACAGAATGCCGCCAAACACCATCGTCGCGATCACCGCGACCAGAGGTGTGGCGTAAGACCACGCCTTGGACGGCTGCGGCCGTTTCTCCAACACAATCATCTGCTCATCCCCCGCCTGTCTTCATCTTTTTTTAAATACTCTCGCCGAAGGCGACGCCACGGATCACACATGCGCCACCTCCATTCCATGGGCACCACCCATCATCAGACCGATCTCATCAACCGTCAGGCCCGTGGTTGTGCGCGGCGCGCTCAGCCGCCCTTCGTTCAGTGCGGCGAAGCTGTCCGAGATTTCCATCAACTCATCGAGGTCCTGTGAAATACAGATCACTGCCGTCCCCTTGGCCGCCAGGTCCAGAATGGCCTGCCGGATTGAGGCTGCGGCAGCGGCATCCACGCCCCAGGTCGGCTGGTTGACCACCAGCACATCCGGGTTCTGCAATACCTCGCGCCCAATGACGAATTTCTGCAGGTTCCCGCCCGAAAGCGACCGCGCCGCGTTGTCTGGCCCCGGCGTGCGCACATCAAAGGCTTCGATGATCTTCTCGGCAAAACTCTTGGTCTCGGCCCATTTCAGGAACCCGTTATTCTCCAGCCCTTCCCGCACCGAACCGGTGAGCAGGGCATTCTCTGTCAGACTCATATCCGGGGCGGCGGCATGGCCCAGCCGTTCCTCGGGCGCGGTCAGCACGCCCAGTTTGCGCCGGGAAGTCGGCCCCAGCCTGCCAATGGCTTGGCCGTTGAACTTGATCGCATCCGCAGCGGTCGGGATTTCGCCCGACAGCACGCCCAGCAGTTCATCCTGCCCGTTCCCGGCGACACCGCCGATGCCCAGAACCTCGCCTTTGCGAACCGTCATGTGGACGTTCTTCAGCGCAGTGCCAAATTCCGAGGGCGAAGGCACCGACAAACCGCTGACATCCAGCGCCACCTCGCCGAAGTCACGGCCCGAGCGTTCCGGTGTCTGCAGGGTCGAGCCCACCATCATCTCGGCCATGTCGCGCGCCGAGGTCTCAGCGGGAACACATTCGCCCACATTCTTGCCCAGCCGCAGAATCGTGGCGTGATCGCAGAGCGTGCGAATCTCTTCCAGCTTGTGCGAGATATAGAGGATCGAGGTGCCCTCGGACCGCAATTTGTTCAGCGTCTCGAACAGGATATCAACCTCCTGCGGGGTCAGCACGCTGGTCGGCTCGTCCATGATCAGCAGTTTAGGGTCCTGCAGCAGGCAGCGGATGATCTCGACCCGCTGGCGTTCCCCCGCGGACAGGTCGCCCACGGTGCGATAGGGGTCCAGCGGCAGGCCATAGGTCTCGGACACTTCGCGGATACGCGAGGCCAGATCCCCCATCGGCGGCGGGTTCTCCATCCCCAGCGCAATATTCTCAGCCACGTTCAACGCGTCGAACAGCGAAAAATGCTGGAACACCATCGCGATCCCATCGGCCCGCGCCGCACGAGGTTCTGGCGGAGCAAACGGCTGGCCGCGCAGCAGCATGGTGCCGCTGTCGGGCTTCACCAGCCCGTAGATCATCTTGACCAGCGTGGATTTTCCCGCGCCGTTCTCGCCCAGCAGGGCATGAACTTCGCCCTCACAGATGTCAAAAGACACCTGATCATTGGCCACGACGCCGGGATAGGCCTTGGTCAGCCCTTGCAAGCTTAAAAGTGGAGTGGTCACGCGCTCAGGTCCTTCTTTCCTTCGTTCTGCCGGGCAGGGCGCAAAAGCTGCGCCGCGACACCAACTGCGATCATTTGCGGGTGTTTGCCCAGGGACGGGTCCCCGATCGGGCAGGTGATCCGGCTGATCCGTTCGGGCGCATGCCCCAACGCAGCCAGCCGGGACCGGAATCGCGCCCATTTCGTAGCCGAGCCGATCAGCCCCGCAAAGCGGAAATCATGCAAAAGCAGGCTGTTGCACAGTTCCAGGTCCAGATTGTGTGAATAAGTCAGCACCAGATGCTCCGCATCACGCGGCGCGTGGCGGACCAGCTCTGCCGGTTTGGTCGCGGGAACAACGGTGACGCCCGCCGGAACATCCTGCGGAAACCGCTCGGGCCCGGTATCCACCCATGTGATGGCCAGATCGGGCAGGGGTGACAGAACATCAACCAACGCGCGGCCCACATGCCCCGCGCCCCAAATCCAAAGCTCTCGTGCAGGCTTGTGCACCGGCTCGATCATCCAGCCATCGACCAACTGTGGTTCCGGCGCGATGCCCTGACCGCGCGCGGCGGCCAGCAGGCGTTTGACCGACAGGGGCATATCCCGGTCTGTTGCGGAACGCGCGATCACCCGGTCGTTCAGCGCGTTCACGGCGTCGAGGTCATAGACTTCGCTCAGCAGAGACACCGCACCGCCGCAGCATTGCCCCATCTCCGGGCCAAGCGCGTGGTGGGACAGGCGGGCTGGGGTGGTTTGCGCCCGCGCAGCCTGTGCCGCCTGAAATTCCAGTGTGCCCCCGCCGATGGTACCGCTTTGCCCGAAGCCGTTTTCTTCTGGCCAGACCAGCATCGCAGCGCCCACTTCGCGCGGGGACGATCCCTTAATCCCGGCGATGACCACCCGGACCACACGCCCGTGGGTTTTGACCGCCTCCCTCAAAGCCTCCAGGTCAAATCCCATCAGATGCCTCCCTTCATCCTTTGGACGCCGCGCCAGACCTCTTCGGCTGTGGCGGGCGCATCCAGCGCCGGATAGCTGTCGCCGCAAGCGGCCACCGCATCCGACAGGGCCAGCCAGGCGGATATGCCCAGCATGAAGGGCGGCTCACCCACCGCTTTCGAGCGATAGATCGTGTCCTCGCGGTTCGCACCGTCCCAAAGCGCCACGTTGAAAATGTCGGGCCGGTCGGAACAGGCCGGAATCTTGTAGGTCGAGGGCGCATGCGTGCGCAGGTTGCCCTTGCCGTCCCAGACCAGTTCCTCGGTCGTCAGCCAGCCCGCGCCCTGCACGTAGCCGCCTTCGACCTGCCCGATATCCAGCACCGGGTTCAGCGAGGCTCCGGCGTCATGCAGAATATCCGTGCGCAGGATGCGGTTCTCGCCGGTCAGGGTGTCCACGGCGACCTCGGTGACCGCGGCGCCATAAGCGAAGTAGAAAAATGGACGGCCCCGGCCCTTGATCCGGTCCCATTTGACCTTGGGGGTTTTGTAGAAACCCGTGGCCGACAGGCTGACGCGGCCCTGATAGACCATCGCCGCGGCCTCAGCGAAGCTGTAGCGTTCTGCGCCAACCGAAACCTGCCCGTCCGCGAAGGTCACGGTGGAGGGATCGGCCTGATGCCGTTCCGCCAGATAATCGGCCATCCGGTCGCGGATCGTATCGCAGGCCGCTTTCACGGCCATCCCGTTCAGGTCACTGCCCGAAGATGCCGCCGTGGCCGAGGTATTCGGGACCTTGGCGGTATCGGTAGCGGTGATCTTAACCATCTCCAGCGGGATACCAAAGCGCGCGGCTGCAACCTGCGCCACCTTCTGGAACAGACCCTGACCCATCTCGGTCCCGCCATGGTTCAGATGGACCGAGCCGTCCTGATACACATGCACCAGCGCGCCCGCCTGATTCAGGTGAGTCAGCGTGAAGGAGATGCCGAATTTGACCGGAGAAAAGGCGATGCCCTTCTTGATCACGCCGTTCTCGGCGTTCCACTTCTGAATCGCGGCCTTGCGCGCGGCGTAGTCGCTGGATTTCAGCAACGCCTCGGTCATGCCGTGCAGTTCGAAATCGCTGACCTCCATGCCATAGGGCGTGGTATTGCCACCGGCGGGCAGAGGGCGCACGGGTGCATCGCCCATCTCAACAGCGCCGCGGCTGGTCAGGTCCTCATGCGGATCGGGGTGGCCGAGCGGTTTCTCCGCCGGTTCGGTCTCGGCCACCGCATGCGCCGGCTCATAGTAGTTCCGGCGGCGCAGTTCGACCGGGTCCAGCCCCAGTTCATAGGCGGCGTGGTCCATCACCCGTTCGATCCCGACCATTCCCTGCGGGCCGCCAAAGCCGCGATAGGCGGTGGCGGATTGGGTGTTGGTCTTTAGCCGGTGACTCTCGATCCGGGCATTGGGCAGCAGATAGGCGTTGTCCGAATGCAGCATGGCGCGGTCCGCGACAGGCAGGGACAGGTCCTGTGCCCAGCCGCAGATGGCGTAGTGGTGGAACGAGACGCCTTGGATATGACCGTTCTCATCGAACCCGGCCTTGTACGCGATGCGGAAGGCATGGCGCTTGCCGGTGATGATCATGTCATCGTCGCGGTCATAGCGCATCTTGCAGGCCTTGCCGGTGGCGCGCGCGGCGACAGCACAACCGACGGCCAGCGCGTTGCCCTGACTCTCCTTGCCACCGAACCCTCCGCCCATGCGGCGGGTCTCGACCCGGATAGCGTGCATGGGAACGCCCAGAGCGTCGGCCACCTTGTGCTGGATCTCGGTCGGGTGCTGGGTCGAGCTATGCACCAGCATGTCCGCGCCTTCATTCGGCACGGCCAAAGCGGCCTGACCCTCGAGATAGAAATGCTCCTGCCCGCCCAATTCGAACGTGCCTTCGATCACATGGGCGGCATTTGCAATGGCCGCATCGGCATCGCCCTTGGCGTAGATACGCGGGCCGTCCTCGAACCGGCTGTCAGCGGCCAGCGCCTCTTCGACCGTCAGGATCGGGGTGTCTTCGGCATAGTCGATCTTGCCCAGACGCGCGGCCTTGCGCGCAGCCAGATGGCTGGTGGCGATGACCAGAAACACCGGCTGGCCGATATAATGCACCGTGCCGTCCGACAGCAGCGGTTCATCGTGGATCGAAGGCGAGACGTCGTTGGCAAAGGGCAGGTCCTCGGCGGTCATCACCATGACAACGCCTTGGGCCTCTTTCACCGCCGACAGGTCCATCGCGGTGATCGCGCCCTTGGCAATCGGGCTGAGGCCAAAGGCCAGATGCAGCGTGCCTTTGGGCGTCGGAATGTCATCCACGTAGCGCGCCGCGCCTGCCACATGCAGAGGGGCAGTGTCATGGGGGAGGGATTTGGTCACGCTCATGCCGACACCTCCAGCACGTTGGTCACTTCACCCTGATCTTCAAGGAAATACCGTTCCAGCATCGCTTTGGCGGTTTCCAGACGATAGGTTGCCGAGGCGCGCATGTCCGTGAGTGGTGAATAATCGTCGGCAAAGGCAGGCAGCGCGGCGTCAATCGTCTCGCGCGTCCAGGGTTTGCCGATCAGCGCGGCCTCGACATGGGTTGCCCGTTTCGGAACACCGGCCATGCCGCCAAACGCGATACGCGCCTGCGTGACGGTGCCCTCTGAAACGGTGATATTGAAACAGCCGCAGACGGCCGAGATATCCTGATCGAACCGCTTGCTGAGCTTGTAGGTCTTCAGCCTGTCCGGCTGACGGGGGAAGCTGACGGCCTCGACAAACTCACCGGGCGCGCGGTCCTGTTTACCGTAGTCGATAAAGAATGCTTCCAACGGGATGGACCGGCGCTCATCGCCTTTGCGCAGGTGCAGGGTTGCATCCAGAGCAATCAGCGCAGGCGGGTTGTCCCCGATCGGCGAGCCGTTGGCGATGTTACCGCCCACGGTGGCCGCGTGGCGCACCTGAACGCTGGCATAGCGGTGGATCATTTCAGCGTAGGAGGGATGCAGATCGGCCAGCGCCTCGCCCATCCGGTTCATGTCGACCATCGCGCCGAAACGGATTTCGCTGTCGGTGATCGTGATTTGTTTCAGGTCATCGCAGCGGTTCAGGAAGATCACCGGGTCCAGATCGCGCAGCTGTTTGGTGACCCAGAGGCCCACATCCGTCGCACCGGCGATCAGGGTGGCGTCCGGGTTCTGGGCATAAGCCGCGGCCAAAGCGTCGGATGATCCGGGCAGCATGGGCGAGGTGTTTTGTGCAGCAACAGGCGCGTCCTTGACCCAGACCGGCACGGGCTGATCCTCGACAACCTGCGCCGCCCGAATGATCGGCGCGTAACCCGTACAGCGGCACAGGTTGCCGGCAAGCTGGGTGTCGTGATCGGTTGCGCCATTTGCGTGGCTTGCCACCATCGACATGACGAAACCGGGGGTGCAGAAGCCGCATTGCGACCCGTGCAGGTCCACCATCGCCTGCTGGACCGGATGCGCCTCGCCATTCGGGCCGCTGGCCCCTTCGACGGTGCGGATCGCCTTGCCATGCAGCTGGGGCAGGAAGAGGATGCAGGAATTCAGCGCTTTGTGGCCATCCTCATCCGTCACCATGACGGTACAGGCCCCGCAATCGCCTTCGTTGCAGCCTTCCTTGGTACCGGTCAGGCCGCGATCCTCGCGCAGCCAGTCCAGCAGGGTCGCTGTCGGATCGACATCCGCCAGTTCCACTGTCTCTCCGTTCAGAAGAAACGTGATATTCATTCGAGAAACCCGTCGCCTTACCCGGTTGCGCCCCTCTGGCCCTCCTTCGATGCGACGTAGAAAGAGTGGCGGGCGAGTAGCTTGCCGTTCGATGTTAGAAACAGCGCGGCTGATCTGGCAAGAAAAACTGCCTGGGCGATACATCATTAGGCCCTGCTGGCGGTCAAGTTGCGTATGTGTTGAGTCTTCAGCCCGTTGAAATAAAACCGTTTTCTGCCCTGTGCGCTCGGTGCCCCCCGAAGCACCTTCTGGAAAAGCCGAATAATCAGAGGTGAATTATTTAGCTTCTCAGGACAGCGGTTCCCGCTTTTGCAGCGCCGCTGGCTGGGATAGCGTAGCGGTCATGAGCAGTACTCCTCGATTCATTCACCTCCGCGTTCACACCGAATATTCATTGCTGGAAGGCGCTGTGCGGCTGAAAAAGCTGCCGGGGCTGTGCGAGAAGGCCGAGATGCCCGCCGTTGCCGTGACGGACACAAATTCGATGTTCTCGGCGCTGGAATTTTCCGTGACCGCCAGCGGGGCCGGTATTCAGCCGATAATGGGCTGTCAGGTCGATCTGACCTATGTGCAGGCACAGCCGGGGGAAAAGCCGAAAGCGCCCGCGCCCTTGGTGCTGCTGGCGCAGTCCGAGGCTGGGTATGAGAACCTGATGAAGCTCAGCTCCTGCCTTTATGTAGACAAGAGCGGGCAGTTGCCGCAGGTCACGCTGGACGAGTTGGCCGCGCGCTCGGACGGGCTGATCTGCCTGACCGGCGGGCCGGATGGACCGGTGGGGATGCTGTTGCAGCAGGGCCAGCGCCCGGCGGCTGAGGTTCTGGTGGACCGGCTGGCCGGGATGTTCCCCGATCGTCTTTACATCGAACTGCAGCGCCATCCGGGCGAGGATGGCCAGCCCGAGGCCGAACGCCTGACCGAGCGTGGCCATGTCGAGATGGCCTATGCCAAGAACCTGCCTTTGGTCGCCACCAATGACGTCTATTTCCCGACCTCGGACATGTACGAGGCGCATGACGCTCTGATCTGTATCGCAGAAGGCGCTTATGTCGATCAGCAGGACGACCGCCGCCGCCTGACCGCGCAGCATTATTTCAAGTCGCAGCAGGAAATGGTGACCCTGTTCGCCGATCTGCCCGAGGCCATCGAGAACACGGTGGAAATCGCCAAACGCTGCGCCTTTATGGCCTATCGCCGCGACCCGATCCTGCCGAAGTTTGCCGATGATGAGGTCGCTGAACTGCGCCGGATGGCCACTCAAGGTTTACAGAGGCGTTTGATGGTAATCCCTCATGCCGTACCGATTGAGGAGTATAAGGAACGGCTGGAGTTTGAGTTGGGCATCATCGAAGGCATGGGCTTTCCGGGCTATTTCCTGATCGTTGCCGACTTTATCCAATGGGCCAAGGATCATGACATCCCGGTGGGGCCGGGGCGGGGTTCGGGCGCGGGCTCCTTGGTGGCCTATGCGCTGACGATCACCGACCTTGACCCGCTGCGCTATTCGCTGCTGTTCGAACGGTTTTTGAATCCTGAACGGGTCTCGATGCCCGACTTCGATATCGACTTCTGCATGGACCGGCGTGAGGAAGTGATCCGCTACGTCCAGCAAAAATACGGGCGCGACAAGGTGGGGCAGATCATCACCTTTGGTGCGTTGCTGTCGAAAGCTGCCGTGCGCGATATCGGGCGGGTGTTGCAGATGCCCTATGGACAGGTGGATCGCCTGTCCAAGATGATCCCGGTGGAAGGGGTCAAACCCGTCTCTATCGAGAAAGCGCTGAAAGACGAACCCCGCCTGCGCGAAGAGGCCCGGAACGAAGAGGTAGTGGACCGGCTGCTGACCTATGGCCAACAGGTCGAAGGGCTGTTGCGGAACGCCTCGACCCACGCGGCGGGGGTGGTGATCGGGGACCGGCCTCTGGATGCGCTGGTGCCGATCTATCAAGATCCCCGGTCCGACATGCCCGCGACCCAGTTCAACATGAAATGGGTGGAACAGGCCGGGCTGGTGAAGTTCGACTTTCTGGGTCTGAAGACACTGACCGTGATTCAGAATGCGATGGACCTGATCTTCAAGTCCGGGCGGCCTTTGCACGTCGCCGCCGATGGCACCGAACTTTATGAACCTGCCGACGGGGCCGAGAACCAGATCAACGCCATCCCGCTGGATGACGAGGCAACGTATAAGCTCTATTCAGCGGCCAAGACGGTGGCGGTGTTCCAGGTGGAATCCTCGGGCATGATGGATGCGCTCAAGCGGATGAAGCCGGACTGTATCGAGGATATCATCGCCCTCGTCGCGCTCTACCGTCCCGGCCCGATGGAAAACATCCCCAAGTTCTGCGAGGTCAAGAACGGGCTGAGCAAGCGGGACACGCTGCACCCGTCCATCGACCATATTCTGGACGAAACCCAGGGTATCATCGTCTATCAGGAACAGGTGATGCAGATCGCGCAGGAAATGGCGGGGTACTCCTTGGGCGGCGCCGACCTGCTGCGCCGCGCGATGGGTAAGAAAATTCAGGAGGCGATGGACGCCGAGCGGCCCAAATTCCTCAAAGGTTCGGCTGATAACGATGTGGACGAGGCCAAGGCGACCGAGGTCTGGAACCTGCTGGACAAGTTCGCCAATTACGGCTTCAACAAATCCCACGCCGCCGCCTATGCGGTGGTCAGCTATCAGACCGGCTGGCTGAAGGCGAACCACCCGGTCGAGTTCATGGCGGGTGTAATGAATTGCGATATCCACCTGACCGACAAGCTGGCCGTCTACTTTGAAGAGGTCCGCAAGGGGCTGGAATTGCCCTATGTGCCGCCTTGCGTGAACCGGTCTCAGGCGACGTTTGACGTGGTGAATGGCGAACTGGTCTACGCGCTGGGCGCGTTGAAAAACGTCGGTGTCGAGGCGATGAATCTGGTGGTCGAGGGGCGTCGCGCCGGGGGCGCGCAGGATGAAAAAAGCGACAAGCCCTTTGTCAACCTGTTCGACTTCGCCCGCCGGGTCGATCTGAAGAAGGTCGGCAAACGCCCGCTTGAGATGCTGGCGAGGGCTGGGGCCTTTGACGAGCTCGACAAGAACCGCCGCCGTGTGTTCGAAAGCCTTGACCCGTTAGTGCAGTATTCGGCGGCCATTCATGACCAGAAGAACTCGAACCAGGTGTCGCTGTTTGGCGAGGCGGGCGATGATCTGCCCGAACCGCGCCTGTCGCCCAGTCCCGACTGGCTGCCTGCAGAACGGCTGAGCGAAGAGTTCAAGGCCATCGGCTTCTACCTCTCCGGCCACCCGTTGGACGACTACATGCCCGCGCTGAAACGCAAACAAGTGCTGACGCTGGATGAAGTGACGGAAAAGGCCCGCTCGGGTCCGCTGATTGCGAAAATGGCGGGCGTTGTTGCCGGGCGGCAGGAGCGGAAATCGGCGCGCGGCAACCGGTTTGCCTTTGCCCAACTCTCGGACCCGACAGGTGCGTATGAGGTCACGCTGTTCTCGGAAACGCTGGAGAAAAGCCGCGAGTTTCTGGAAACCGGCGCGCAGGTGGTGCTGACCGCCGAGGCGACGATGGAGGCCGATCAGCTTAAACTGCTGGGCCGGTCGGTCGGACCGGTGGATTCGGTTGTGGCCGATGCCGGGGCAACCGGTCTGCGCATCTTTCTGGACGAGGCGCAGGCCCTGCCCACCGTCGCCAAGGTGCTTGCCGACGCGGCGGATGCGGCCAAGAACGCCGCACGCGGTCCGATCCAGCTGTTGCTGATCGCACCGGGGCTGCCCGGCGAGGTCGAGATGGATCTGGGCCATGACTTCCCGATCAACCCGCAGATCAAGGGGGCGATCAAATCTCTGGAAGGTGTGATCTCGGTCGAAGAAATCTGACGCCGGGCTTTGTTGCCAGACAGTTAGCGCCCCGCTAGGCTGGGCGCAGAAGGATTGTTTGGGCATTGGCCACGGGAGGGCGTTCACATGACGATTTCAGGTCTCGGGTTCAGGACGGTTGCGATGGCGGCAGCGGCATCGCTTGCTTTGGCATCGGCCGGATTGGCGGATGACAAAAAGAAGAAGACCATTGAAGGTGCGCTGATCGGCGCTGG
The DNA here is from genome assembly GCF_056541025.1 of Ruegeria sp. AK4. Lineage (NCBI taxonomy): Bacteria > Pseudomonadati > Pseudomonadota > Alphaproteobacteria > Rhodobacterales > Roseobacteraceae > Ruegeria > Ruegeria sp. AK4. The sequence goes on along the minus strand of NZ_JBQFXS010000004.1, from coordinate 147,408 downwards.
TGTCGGAGCCCTGATCGGCGATGGAAAGGGCGCGGCAATCGGCGGCGTGGCCGGGGCGATTATCGGACATAACTGGAAGTGAGCGCGATGATGAAGCCATTAAAGACTGTATTCGCATCCCTGTGCCTATCCTTGCCGGTTGCGGTCGCGGCTGACGAGGCCGCTGAACAAATGGTTCAGGACGCTTTGCCGTTGATGCACTACACATGCGCCTCGATCGCGGAAGAGGCGGATGGGGACGAAGCCTTTGTCGTGACCGTTGTTGAAAAGATGACCGCCCTGTCGCTTTATAACCGTCAGATCAATATCGACGATCACGCGACCACGGACGAGGAAAAAGCCCAGTTGCGCGAAACCTTTATCGCCGCTCTGTCCGAAGGCTGCGCTGCCGACAAAAACGCCCTGTTGGGCGGCGTGGTCGACAACGCGGTGAAGGTGACGCTGGGGTTGTAAACGCTCAGTAATGTGGCGGGCGTTCGTCGCCATAGACAATCCCGCCCGATCCATCCTGCGCCCGTTCAGCCTCGCGCTGGAACAGCATTTCGACGCGGCGGGTCAGGCGGTCGATCTCGTCCTGTTGCCGGGTGACGACTGCGTTCAGATCCTCGACCGTGCGGGTCAGGTGGGCGATCTGTTCTTCCAGATGCTGCATGTGGGACTCCTTGATATGCCGGTCATAGCGACCCTGTGACGGCAAGGCCAGCGAAAGCGCGCCTTGCCCCGATGCGGGCCATGGGATAGACCGCGCGCGGAAGATGACCGCGAAGGACGCCCAGATGGCCAAGCCCAAGAAACAGCCCCGCCCCAAGGCCGTAACGCCAAAGGGATTCCGCGACTATTTCGGCGAGGAAGTCACGCAGCGCACCGAGATGCTGCGGACGATTGCGGGCGTCTATCATCGGTATGGCTTTGACGCCCTGGAGAGCAGCGCGGTCGAGACCGTCGAGGCGCTGGGCAAGTTCCTTCCCGATGTGGATCGCCCCAACGAAGGCGTGTTCGCGTGGCAGGAGTTCGACGAAGGCGGCAACGGTGATTGGATGGCCCTGCGCTATGACCTGACCGCGCCTCTGGCCCGGGTCTATGCGCAGCACCGCAACGATCTGCCGACGCCCTATCGCCGCTATGCGATGGGGCCGGTCTGGCGCAACGAAAAGCCGGGGCCGGGGCGGTATCGCCAGTTTTATCAGTGTGATGCGGATACGGTGGGCACGGCCAGCATGGCGGCGGATGCCGAAATCTGCGCGATGCTGTCGGATACGCTTGAGACCGTCGGCATCCCGCGCGGCGACTATCTGGTGCGGGTCAACAACCGCAAGGTTCTGAATGGCGTGCTCGAGGCGATGGGCCTAGGCGAAGACGCCGCCGCCCGCGACAACGTTCTGCGCACCATCGACAAGTTCGATAAGGTGGGTGAGGCTGGCGTGCGCGAGTTGTTGACCAAGGGCCGTCTGGATGCCTCGGGCGCGTTTATCGATGGTGTGGGTCTGAGCGACGATCAGGCCGAACCGGTGATCGCCTTCCTGACCTCGAAAGCCGCAGATACCGCCGGAACGCTGGCCAACCTGCGCGCCGCTGTGGGCGACAGCAAGATCGGCGCGGATGGGATTGCCGAGCTGGAACAGATCGGCGCGCTGCTGGATGCGGGCGGCTACGGGGCGGACCGGATCGAGATCGACCCCTCGGTCGTGCGGGGCCTCGGCTATTACACCGGGCCGGTCTATGAGGCAGAACTGACATTCGAGATTTTCGACGAGAAAGGCCGCAAACGTCAGTTCGGATCGGTCTCGGGCGGCGGTCGCTATGACGATCTGGTCAAGCGCTTCACCGGGCAGGAAGTGCCCGCGACAGGTATCTCGATCGGCGTCGATCGCCTGCTGGCCGCCCTGCGCGAAAAGGGCCGGATCGCTGCGCAGGCGACAGGTCCCGTGGTGGTGACGGTCATGGACCGCGACCGGATGGCCGACTATCAGGCGATGGTGGCCGAGCTGCGCAATGCGGGTATCCGGGCCGAGGTCTATCTGGGCAACCCCAAGAATTTCGGCAATCAGCTGAAATACGCGGACAAGCGGAACGCGCCGATTGCGGTCATTGAAGGCGGTGACGAAAAGGCGGGTGGCATCGTGCAGATCAAGGACCTGATCCTGGGCGCGAAGATCGCCGAAAGCGCCACGCTGGAGGAATGGAAAGAACGCCCCAGTCAGTTCCAGGTGCCGCGCGGTGATCTGGTCGCCAAGGTGCAAGAGATTCTGGACAGTCAGGACTGAGCCATGGCCAACCGTTCCCAGATACAGGCCCGCGCCGCGATGATGCGTGTCCGGTTCGAGGCCGCAGGCGCGCAGGTCGTGGACCCGCCGCTGTTGCAACCGGCGGACATGCTGCTGGACCTCTATGGCGAGGATATCCGTGCCCGCGCCTATGTGACCTCGGACGCGTTGCGCGGCGAGCAGATGCTGCGCCCCGACTTCACCCTGCCCGTGGTGCAGATGCACATGCGCGAAGGCGCCGAGCCCGCGCGTTACACCTATTCCGGCGAGGTGTTCCGGCGGCAGGAACACGACCCCGACCGCGCCAACGAGTACATTCAGGTCGGGTATGAGGTCTTTGACCGCAACGATCCCGCCGGAGCGGATGCCGAGGTGTTTTCTCTGTTCGCGCTGCAACTGCGCGGGCTGCCCCTGCGGGCGGCAACCGGCGATATCGGCATCCTGACCGCCGCAGTACAGGGCCTGCGGACGACAGATCGGCGCAAGGCGGCGCTGATGCGTCATCTGTGGCGTCCGCGCCGGTTCCGTATCCTGCTGGATCGCTTCGCCGGGCGAAAGCCCGAGCCCGAGCACCGGACAAAACTGCTGGATGCCCTCGACCCCATGCAGTTCGACGCGCCCATGACCGGTAAACGGCGTGCTGCGGAGATTGAGGCGCGGATCGAGGCGTTGCGCGAAGATCGCGAGACGCCTCCGATTTCGGACAACGAACTGGCCGGGCTGGAAACGCTGCTGAACGTGCGCGAAACCATGCCTTTTGCCCTGGAACAACTGCGGGACGTGGCCGTCGATCTGCCGCAGATCACCCCGGCGCTGGACCGGCTCGAAGCGCGGATCGCGGCCCTGCAGGCGCGCGGCGTCGATGTGGATACGCTGGATTTCGAGGCCGCCTATGGCCGGACCTCAATGGAATATTATGACGGCTTCGTCTTTGGCTTTTATGCCGAAGGCCGCCCCGATCTGCCCCCCATCGCCACCGGCGGGCGCTATGACGCGCTGACGCGGCAGTTGGGCAATGGGGCGGAAATTCCCGCCATTGGCGGCGTGATCCGCCCCGACCTGATGCTGGACGTGGAAGGGGACCTGCGATGAGCCTGAAACTTGGCGTGCCCTCCAAGGGCCGGTTGATGGACAAGACATTCGCGTGGTTCGCCAAACGCGGCATCACCCTGTCGCGCAGCGGGTCGGACCGGGAATATGCGGGCAAGGTCGAAGGGATCGACGGCGTTTCGCTGATCCTGCTGTCGGCCGGAGAAATCCCGCGCGAACTGGCTGCCGGGCGCATTCATCTGGGCGTCACCGGCATCGATCTGGTGCACGAGAAACTGCCGCGCTGGGAACAGCAGGTCGAAGAGATCTCGCAGCTTGGATTCGGCAAGGCCGACCTGATCATTGCCACGCCGACCTGCTGGGTCGATGTGGATACGCTGGACGATCTGGATGCGGCGGCGGCGGCGTTCCGCAAGACCCACGGCCACCGGCTGCGGATCGCTACCAAGTATCACCGCCTGGTGCGCGAGTTCCTGACCGATGCGGGCGTGGCGGATTACACGCTGGTCGACAGCCAGGGCGCGACCGAAGGCACGGTGATGAACGAAACCGCCGAGGCGATTGCCGATATCACGTCTACGGGAGAGACCCTGAGGGCGAACCACCTGAAAATCCTGTCGGACGGGCTGATCCTGCAATCTCAGGCCACGCTGTGGCGCAGCCGGGTCGCCAAATGTGACCCCGAGACCAAGGCGGTTCTGAACGCGCTGCTGGATCGGCTGGGTTAAAGCACGCCGATATCCGCCAGCGCGCGGTTCAGATCGTCGGGCAGGACATCGTCCTGTTCGCGGGATTTGGGCAGATCGGCGGGGGTGTCCTCGGGTTTCAGATAGCGCCAGCCCTGGAACGGGCGTTTCAGGGCGTTCTGGGTGCGGTGCACTTCGGGGTCGAGCACGATGGCGCAGCGGCGGATGCCGTCATCGCCGCGCACCTCATCGAGCCGCAGAATGCGCTGACGGCATTGGATCACGCCTTTGACCACCCAATAGATCGAACCGCCGTTCAGAATCTCGGCCTCGCGCTTGGGCCACATGCGGGTGACGTGACGCGGCAGCCCATCCTCGAACCGTTGGCGATAGCTGTCCTGCCACGCGATCAGCGTGTCGACGCTTTCCGATCCGACAGACAGTTTGATGAGGTTTACGTACTTATCCACAGCTTTCCCACAGAGTCGTCCCAAAGCACTGCTTGATATTGTAGCTCGGTATTCACTTTCATCAAGGTGTAGTGGGTGATAGGCTTGCAACCTCATTTAGCACAGGGAATCACCAATGAGCCGCTTTGCCGCCCCCATCGCCGAGCAGATCTGGGATATGAAATACCGTTTCAAACAGGCGGATGGCACGCCCATCGACCAGACGGTCGAGGACAGCTGGCGGCGCATCGCCCGCGATCTGGCGCGGATCGAGGATGATCCGGCCCATTGGGAAGAAAAGTTCTACGCGGCGCTGGAGGATTTCAAATACCTGCCCGCCGGTCGCATCACCGCAGGTGCAGGGACCGCGCGGCAGGTGACGTTGTTCAACTGCTTCGTCATGGGCACCGTGCCCGACAGCATGGGCGGCATCTTCGACATGCTGAAAGAGGCCGCGCTGACCATGCAGCAGGGGGGCGGCATCGGCTATGATTTCTCGACCATTCGGCCCCGTGGCGCGGATGTGAAAGGGGTTGCGGCGGATGCTTCGGGACCGTTGTCTTTCATGGATGTGTGGGACGCCATGTGCCGGACGATCATGTCCGCAGGCTCGCGTCGGGGGGCGATGATGGCGACGATGCGCTGCGATCACCCGGATATCGAACAGTTCATCACCGCCAAGTCCGACCCCGCCCGCCTGCGCATGTTCAACATGTCGGTGCTGGTCACCGACCCGTTTATGGAGGCCGTCAAGACCGACGGCCCGTGGGAACTGGTGTTCGGCGACAAGGTCTATCACACCGTGCAGGCCCGCGATCTGTGGAACAAGATCATGCAGGCCACTTACGATTATGCCGAACCGGGCGTGATTTTCATCGACCGGATCAATCAGGCCAACAACCTGAGCTATGTCGAGACCATCGCGGCAACCAATCCCTGCGGCGAGCAGCCCTTGCCGCCTTATGGTGCCTGCCTGCTGGGCTCGATCAATCTGGCGCGTCTTGTCGCCGAACCGTTCGAGGACGCGGCCCATCTGGATGAGGCCGCGCTGCAAGAGCTGGTCGCGACCTCGGTTCGCATGATGGACAACGTGGTGGATGCCTCGAAATTCCCGCTGGTCGAGCAAGAGGCCGAAGCGCAGGACAAGCGCCGCATCGGGTTGGGTGTCACCGGTCTGGCCGACGCGCTGCTGATGCTGGGCCTGCGCTATGGCTCGGACGAGGCGGCGCGTCAGACCGAGCGCTGGTTGCACGCGATCGCCCGCGCCGCGTATCTGGCGTCGGTCGACTTGGCGAAGGAAAAAGGCGCGTTCCCCTTGTTCGATGCCGAGAAATATCTGGCCAGCGGCACCATGCAGCAGATGGATGACGATGTGCGCGACGCGATCCGCGAACACGGTATCCGCAACGCGCTGCTGACCTCGATCGCGCCGACCGGGACGATCTCCCTGTACGCAGGCAACGTGTCTTCGGGGATCGAGCCGGTCTTTGCCTATGCCTATACCCGCAAGGTGCTGCAAAAGGACGGCTCGCGCACCGAGGAAGAGGTGGTGGACTACGCGGTGCAGATGTGGCGCGACAAGTTCGGTGACACCGAATTGCCCGACTATTTCGTCAACGCGCAGACGCTGTCTCCGTCCGATCACGTCAAGATGCAGGCGGCGGCGCAGAAATGGATCGACAGTTCGATTTCCAAGACGATCAACTGCCCAGAGGATATCAGCTTTGACGCCTTCAAGGATGTCTACATGCAGGCCTGGGATCAGGGCTGCAAAGGCTGCACCACCTATCGCCCGAATGACGTGACCGGTTCCGTCCTGACAGTCTCGGAAAGCGACGACAAGGCACCGGGCGAAAGCGCCGATGCGCCGCATCAGGTCGATGGTGGTGAGGTCGTGTATATGTCCGAACCACTGGACCGCCCGCAGGCGCTGGAGGGATCGACCTACAAGCTGAAATGGCCCGACAGTGAACACGCGATCTATCTGACGATCAACGACATCGTCCACGGAGGCCGCCGCCGCCCGTTCGAGGTGTTCATCAACTCGAAGAACATGGAGCATTACGCCTGGACGCTGGCGCTGACCCGGATGATCTCGGCCGTGTTTCGGCGGGGCGGGGATGTGTCCTTTGTGGTCGAGGAACTGAAAGCTGTGTTCGACCCGCGCGGCGGGGCCTGGGTGAAGGGTAAATACATCCCGTCGATTCTGGCCGCGATCGGCGGCGTGATCGAGCAGCACATGATCAGCATCGGCTTTCTGGAAGGCGAGGGCATGGGCCTGAAATCCGACCCGCAGGCGCAGGTGGTCAACATGGATGCGCCACGTGGCAAAGCCTGCCCGTCCTGTGGCCAGTTTGACATGGTCATGATCGAAGGATGCATGACCTGCCGCAGTTGCGGGCATTCGAAATGCGGTTAGTGCTGTAGGTCGAAAAACAGGCAAAGGGCCGGTTTTCAATACGTTAGCACCGAACCGGCTCAGCCCCCTGATTCCGTTCTGCAACATTCATCTGATTGCTGCATTTCGGTCTCTTTTCCGCCGGAATCAGGGCTGATACTACAATGTGATTAAGTGGTGGGTAGTCTTAAGGGTGCGAGCAGGCAAATGAGAACCGGATCAAACGGTCGTGTAGCCATATCTTGGAAACAAACGGAACTTGACGGGCTCGAGGCTGCGCCTCTGGCCTTTATGGTCGTTGGGGCGGCGTGGTCCTGGCGGGGGCAGGCGGTGGCGCTTGGTGCCGTTGCCGGCCAGAGCCTTGAGCAGGCCGGGATTGCAGGTGGAGTCGTGGCCTGCACAAGCGGTCAGGCCTCGGGGGGCTGCGATCTGTCCGGTCAGGTTGTTGGAACCGTTGTTCTGTCGAACGGCGCGCAGCGGTTCAGTGCGGACATGGTCGTCGATGCGGAAGACAGCGCCCCGACTTTGGTTTTTGAAGGGACCTGCCCGCCGCGACATCAGGATTTCTGGATCAGCGAGATCACCGAAATCGAGCTGCCGCAAATGGCAAGCATCGAGCGTCCCTCGACGGTTGTTGCCTTTCCGTCACGGTAAGTCCCGCGTTTGTCGGGATGGCAAATAAGCGGCATCCGGTTGCCCGGCATGTTTTTACAAAATTCAACGGTCGTGGGCGTAGCCTGTTGACTCTGCAATTTCGGCGGATATAAGCGCGGCTTCATTGGTGTTGGTGGCCCCCGCAAGGGGATGCCTGTCATGGGGGGAACCTCAAGAGGACAACGCCCTTCACTCGACCTCTCCCTTACCAAGGGAGTGCTCTACATAACGAAGGAGAACAGCCGTGACCAAACGCACGTCTGCCAAGTACAAAATCGACCGCCGGATGGGCGAAAACATCTGGGGTCGTCCGAAATCCCCGATCAACCGTCGTGAATACGGCCCCGGCCAGCACGGCCAGCGCCGCAAGGGCAAACTGTCGGACTTCGGTCTGCAGCTGCGCGCCAAGCAGAAGCTGAAAGGCTACTATGGCGACCTGACCGAGAAGCAGTTCCGCCGCATCTACGCCGAAGCCGTGCGTGTGAACGGCGACACCGGTGAAAACCTGATCGGTCTGCTGGAACGCCGTCTGGACGCCGTCGTCTACCGCGCCAAATTTGTAGCAACCGTCTTTGCCGCGCGTCAGTTCGTGAACCACGGCCACGTCAAAGTGAACGGCAAGCGGGTCAACATCCCCAGCTACCGCGTCAAAGAAGGCGACGTGATTGAAGTGCGCGACAAGTCCAAGCAACTGGCTGTTGTTCTGGAAGCCGTTGCTCTGGCCGAGCGTGATGTGCCTGATTACATCGACGCCGATCACTCGAAAATGACCGCCACTTTCGTGCGCGCCCCGGGCCTGAGCGATGTGCCTTACCCGGTCATGATGGAGCCGAACCTGGTTGTCGAATTCTACGCGAAGAACTGATCTTCGCCGACGTTTCGAATTTGGAAAGGCCGCGCCGTTTGGGTGCGGCCTTTTCTTTTTTTGGTGCTGGTCAGGCTGCACATATGGCCCGGAAATCCTCACCGAACACGGCAACGTCCCGCTTCAATCCCGCCTGACGGAATTGCCGCTTTTCTCAAGGCGTTGAGGCAGGTATGAGGGGCGCAATCAACGGAGCCTTTCATGACAAAGATCACCCCGCAACCCGGCATTATGGACATCGCGCTGTATCAGGGCGGCCAGTCGCATGTGGCGGGTGTGAAGCACGTGATCAAGCTCAGCTCGAACGAAAACCCGTTTGGTCCAAGCCCCAAGGCGATTGAGGCAGCGCGCGACAGCGTGGCCAACCTGCATCGCTATCCCGGCACCGATCATGCCAGCCTGCGTGCGGCAATCGGGGCGCGGCACGGGCTTGATCCGGCGCGGCTCGTCTGTGGCGTCGGCAGTGACGAGGTGCTGCAATTCGTCGCCCAGGCCTATGCCGGGCCGGGGGATGAGGTCATCCATACCGAGCACGGGTTTTCCATGTACCCGATCATCGCGCGGATGGCCGGAGCAACGCCGATCATGGTGGCCGAGCGCGACCGCAAGGTCGATGTGGACGCCATCCTGAACGCGGTGACGGGCAAGACGCGGATTGTGTTTGTCACCAACCCGGGCAATCCGACCTCGACGATGATCTCGGATGAGGAACTGGAGCGACTGGCGCAGGCGTTGCCGGAAACCTCTCTGATGGTGCTGGACGGCGCTTATGCGGAATTTGTCGATGGGTTCGATGGCGGCGCGGCTCTGGTCGACCGGCACGACAACGTCATCATGACCCGGACGTTCTCAAAGGTTTACGGTCTGGGCGGCATGCGGGTGGGCTGGGGTTATGCGCAACGACCGATTATCGACGTGCTGAACCGTGTGCGCCAGCCGTTCAACCTGTCGCTTACCGCTTTGGCGGCGGCTGAGGCGGCGGTGAACGATGTGGAATTCCTGTCCTTCTGCCAGTCCGAGAATGCTCGCCTGCGGGTCTGGCTGGCAGAGGAGCTGGCCAAGATCGGCGTGCCTTCGGATGCGTCCTGCACAAATTTCATCCTCGCGCGGTTTGCCGATCAGGCCGAGGCCGAGGCCTGCGACGATTACTTGAAAACCCAGGGTTTGATTGTGCGCCGGGTTGCGGGCTACAACCTGCCGAATGCCCTTCGGATCACCGTGGGCGATGAAGAGGCCTGCCGCCGCGTGGTTGCAGCCATTACCGCGTTCAAAGGGGGCGCCGCATGAGCCAGATTTACGACCGTGTGGCGCTGATCGGGCTGGGCCTGATCGCCTCTTCCATGTTCTGGGCCATCAAACGCGCCGGTCTGGCGGGCGAGGTCTCCGGCTATGCCCGGTCTCAGGCCACCCGCGACACCGCCCGCCGCATCGGGCTGTGCGACCGGGTCTGCGACACGGCGCAAGAGGCGGTCGAAGGGGCCGATCTGGTGGTACTGTGTGTGCCAGTTGGCGCGATGGGCGCGGTCGCCAGCCAGATTTCGGCGGCGCTGAAGCCCGGCGCGACGGTCACGGATGTTGGCTCGGTCAAGCGGCATGTCATTCAGGACGTCTCTCCGCACATCCCTGAAGGTGTGCATTTCATCCCCGCGCACCCGCTAGCGGGGACCGAGCATTCGGGGCCGGAATCCGGTTTTGCCGAACTGTTCGACAACCGCTGGTGCCTGCTGGTCCCGGTCGAAGGCTCGGACCCCGACGCCATTTCCCGCCTGCGCGCGCTGTGGGAGGGCATGGGGTCTTATGTCGATGAGATGGACGCGGATCACCACGATCTGGTTCTGGCCGTGACCTCTCATGCGCCGCACCTGATCGCTTACACGATGGTTGGTGTGGCCGATGACCTGCGCCGGGTGACGGATACCGAGGTGATCAAGTACTCGGCCGCCGGTTTCCGCGATTTCACCCGCATCGCCGCGTCTGACCCGACCATGTGGCGCGACGTGTTTCTGACCAACAAGGACGCGACGCTGGAAATCCTCGGGCGCTTCACCGAGGAACTTTTTGCCCTGCAGCGCGCCATCCGAACAGGTGACGGCGAGCATCTTTTCGACTATTTCACCCGTACCCGCGCGATCCGGCGCGGCATCATCGACGCGGGGCAGGATACGGATGCCCCCGATTTCGGACGGGGGAAATCAAACTGATGACAGGGCTTTGGGGGCGAATTCTGATCGGTTTGGCGGTGGTCTGCGCCGCAACAGGTCAGGCCGCGCCTCTGGAACAGTCTCTGATCCCCGCCGCGCGTCCGGCGGCATATTCGGATATGGCGCTGGCTTCGGCAGCGCTGCCCACGGCAGAGCCAGCAGTCGCCATTGCAAAGATCAGGCCGGAAACCCGCCCGATCTCGCCGCAAATTCAGGCTGTTGCCGCGCGCCCGGCGGATTTGCCGCTGCTCGGCCCCGATACCTCTCTGACGCCATACATGCGGCCCAAATCACTGGAACAGCAGGTGTTGTTCAAGAAGCGCAAATTGCGCAAGGGGTCGGTTTGCGGAGATATCGACATTCAGGGCAAAGCGGTCGGCAAAGTGCCGGGCCGGATCAAGGCGTGCGGAGTCAAGGATGCGGTGCAGATCACCTCGGTCTCGGGGGTGCAGCTGAGCCGACCGTCGACGATGGACTGCGGAACGGCGATTGCGCTGAACAAATGGGTCGACAAATCGGTGAAACCGACTTTCAAGCGGCGCGGGCCGGTGGTGCAGCTACAGGTGGCGGCGCATTACGCCTGCCGGACCCGCAACAACCGCAAGGGCGCCCGGGTGTCTGAACATGGCAAGGGCCGCGCCATTGATATCTCGGGCTTCGTGATGGCGGACGGAGAGGTTGTCACCGTCTATGACGGCTGGCGCAAGAACCCGTCACAAAAGCAGCTCAAGAAGATCTGGCGCGGGGCCTGCGGGCCGTTCGGCACTGTGTTGGGCCCCAATTCGGATCGTTACCACCGCGACCATTTCCATCTGGATACGGCGCGCTATCGCACCGGACCCTACTGCCGCTAGCGCAGGATCAGGCGCGGGGCGGGGCCCAGCGGGATCGGACCCAGGGCGACAAATCCGTCGCGGAAATTCAATTGCACGTCCAGCGCGTTCGGGTTGCCGCCAAGACCTGCCAGAAAGTTCAGTGCCGTTGTCACCGGGTTCACCGCCTGATCGGGCAATGCACCGGCGGCGTTGGCCATCGCGATCATGTCACGCCAGTTTTCAGCCTTTACCGCAATCTCGCCGGTTGGGATGCCCTGCGCATCCACGTCCAGATGTCCAGTTGCAAACAGGCGCAACTCGCCCCATTTGACCTCGGCCAGATCAAGATCGATGGCGACCGGCTGCGGACGGCCCCGTTCCAGCGCGCTGCGGTCCCAGGGCTTGTCGAAGGTTGCGACCATATCCAGTTCCAGCGCCTCGAAAGCCTGCGGCAGGGTCGTGGCCGAGCGCATCAGTTTGCGCAAATCTTCCCCGGGCGTGAAGCCGTCCATTTCGGCGGTGATGGCATAGGCCTCGGGCCGGTCGGTCTGCGCCATCACAAGGCCAAAGGTCTCACCAGCCGCGACGGCGCCGGTGTCTTCGGTGACGGACCAGGGGCCAGCGGTCAGGGCCAGCTTTTCCACGACAATCGCGACGCCGGGCTGCAGTTGCAACTCGGCGGTCAGATCTTCGGCCATAATGGTCGCGGTCTGGTCGAAATAAGACAGCCGCTGCGGCGTGTCGGCAAAGCGCAGCACCTGCCGCCCGGGCCAGATGGCGGGGCTTTGAAACTCGATCCAGTCGGCGCTCCAGGCGGTGCCGTTGACCGGGTCCGCAAGGGCCGGGTTGCTCAGCCGGGTCGTGTGATGCGTGGGATAGCCTGCGGTGGCGACGTCCGAAAAATCTGCCTGCCAGCCCAGTTGCTGCTGCTGATCGAACCACCCGGTGATCGCATTGCGCAGGCCATATCCGGCGATGAACCAATAGGCGCTCCATGCGACACCTGCAAAAATGAACACGCGTATCAGACGGCGCATGAGGAATGGCCCTTTTTCCTGCCCTGAAATTGATGTTTATAGGCCTAAACGGGCAAGGACCAGTGCAATGACGATGTGGGTTTTCGGATATGGATCGCTGCTGTGGAATCCGGGTTTCCCGGTGGCGCGCAGCGAACAAGCGACGCTGCACGGCTATGCAAGATCATTTTGCATGAGCTCCATCCACCATCGCGGAACCGAGGAAAAACCGGGCCTTGTGCTGGCGCTGGATGAACAGGAAGGCGCGCATTGCAAGGGTTTGGCCCTGGCGGTCGAAGCCGGGCACGAGGACCGCACGCTGCACGAACTGCGCGAGCGCGAGTTGATCTCGTCGGCCTATCTGGAACGGATGCTGGATGTGGAACTGCAGGGCAGTGAGGTGGTGAATGCCGTTACCTATGTCATCGATGCCCACCACGTACAGTATTGCGGTGGCATGCCGTTGGAAGAGCAGGCACAGATCATTGCGCACGCGGTTGGCGGGCGCGGGCCGAACACCGAGTACCTGTACAATACAGCCGAACATCTGGCCGAGATCGGGCTGCGCGATCCCGATCTTGAGTGGTTGTCGCAACGGGTGCGCGCCCTTACCGCATAAACCCTTGGCGTCACCGGCGGAACTTCGCTAGATTCGGGCCAGAGCAGGCAAGTACCGGGAACCACGCGCATGGCGCAGGCACGACAGGGCGTAAGACCCCATTTCTCGCATCCCATTCGTCAGATTGTGATGATGTTGATCGCAATTGGCCTTGCAGGGCTTGGGGTCTTTATGGCGCTGCCCTACGTGCTGCCGGTTTTCTACGCCAATCCTTACCTGAACGGGTTCATCCTGCTGGTCTTCGTCATTGGTGTGTTTGCCTGTTTCTATCAGGTCGCGCAGTTAATGGGGTCTGTGCGCTGGATCGAGGCCTTTGTCGGCGGCGTCGTGCGCGAAGACGCGAGAACGCCGCAGCTTCTGGCCCCTTTGGCCTCGCTGCTGCGAGAGCGGGGCGCGCGGTCGCAAATCAGCAGCAGTTCGACCCGGTCTATTCTCGATTCCGTGGCCGAACGGGTCGAAGAAGAGCGTGAGATCACGCGCTACATCACCAATGTCCTGATTTATCTGGGCCTTTTGGGCACGTTCTTCGGGCTGGCCACCACGGTTCCCGCCATCGTCGACACGATCCGCAGCCTGAACCCGCAGGAGGGTGAGGAAGGTCTGGCCGTCTTCAACCGTCTGATGACGGGTCTTGAGGCGCAGTTGCAGGGTATGGGCGTGGCATTTGGCTCGTCACTGCTGGGTCTGGCGGGCTCGTTGATCGTGGGTCTGTTGGAACTGTTCGCCGGGCACGGTCAGAATCGGTTCTACCGCGAGCTCGAAGAATGGCTTTCGTCCATCACCCGCGTTGGCTTTGCCGGTGTCGAGGATGGCGCAGGGCCCGAGATTGAGGTTCTGACCCCGGTTCTGGACGCGATGTCGGAACAGATGGATGCCTTGCAGGACCTGTTTTCGGCGCAGGAACTGGACCGGGCCGAGGTTTCGGCCAAGCTGGGCCAGTTGGTTGATGCGATCGGCCAGATGAACACAAGGCAGTCCGAGACCGAAGGCGTCACCGCCGCGCTGGAACGGGTGGCCTTGGGGCAGGACGCTCTGCTGGATCACATGCGCGATCATGGGGCAGGCGAAGGGATCGATGCTGAAAGCCGCATGCGCCTGCGGTCAATGGACGTACAACTGCTGCGCATCCTCGAAGAAATCTCTGCCGGCCGGCAGGAGAGCATGAACGAGTTCCGCAAGGATATCGAACTGCTGGTCAAGGCCATGACCCTGCCGCGCGGCGCGGTGCGCAGCTCGCCGGACGGAGAGTAACCCATGGCCCTGTCCCGCCGCACCGGTCAACGCTTCCAGGGCTCGGTCTGGCCCGGTTTCGTGGATGCGATGACGGGGCTGCTGATGGTGCTGACCTTCGTGCTGACTATCTTCATGGTGATCCAGTTCGTGCTGCGCGAAACCATCTCGGGGCAGGAGGATGAACTGACTACCCTCGCCGATGAGATCGCGGCCCTTGCCGGGGCGCTTGGGCTGGAAGAGCGGGAAAACAGCCGGTTGCAGGCGCGGCTTGGGGCGCTGAACACCACGCTGTCGCAGGCCGAGGACGATCTGGCGCAGGCGCAGGCGCTGATTTCTTCTTTGACCACCGAACGGGACCGTCAGGCCGCCGCGTTGGATCAGGCGCAGACCCGCATCACTGATTTCGAGGCGCAGGTGGCCGCTTTGCTGGCCGATCAGGAACGGGCTTTCGGTGACATCGCCGCTTTGGAAACCCAACGGGAAAAGCTGCTGACCGAGCAGGAAGCGCTGAACCTGGCGCTCGCGCAAAGCCGCGATGAAATTGATGCACAGGCCGAGGCGGCTCGTCTGGCCGCCGCCCGTCGCGAAGCGCTGGAAGCCTTGGTGGCTGATCTGGAGCAAAGTGGCGAGGATCGCGCCGCTCAGATCGCCGATCTGGAACAACAGTTGACGGATGAAGAGGCCGCCCGGCTGGCAGAAGCCGCCGCTGCCGAAAACCTGCGCAACCGTCTGCAGGATGCGGATGCGGAACTGACCGCAATGACGCTGGCCTTGGAAGCGCAGCGGCAGGAGGCGGAAGAGACCCTGACCCTGCTGGCCGCCGCTCAGGCCGCCAAGGCCGAGCTGGAACGTCAGTTCGGAGAGTTGAACGCCGAGGAATTGAAAGCGCAGTTGCAGGCCGCGCTAGAGGCTCAGTCGCAGGCTCAGGCAGATGCGGATGAACAACAGGCGCTGGCCGCCCAACGCGAGGCGTTGCTGGCCGTCGCCCGCGACACGCTGTCGGACGAAAAGGCGATCTCGGAAGAGGCGCAGCGTGAGGCCGCCTTGCTGAACCAGCAGGTCGCGGCCCTGCGCGGGCAATTGGGATCGCTGCAAGCCCTGCTGGATGATTTCGAAGAACGCAATGCCGCCGCCGAGGTGCAGATCCAGACCTTGGGTCAGGACCTGAACGCCGCTCTGGCCCGCGCCGCCTCGGAAGAGCGCCGCCGGCGCCTGCTGGAAGAGGCCGAGCGCAAGCGACTTGAGGCCGAGGCCGAAGCGCTGGCCGGGCAAAATCAGGAACTGGCGGCGCAGGCCGAGGATTTGCAGCGCTACCGCTCGGAATTCTTCGGCAGGCTGCGCGACGTGCTGGGCGATCAGGAGGGCGTGCGGATCGAAGGCGACCGGTTCGTGTTCTCGTCCGAGGTGCTGTTTGCAACGGGCTCGGCGATCCTGTCATCCGAGGGTCGTCAGGAGGTCGCCAAGGTTGCCGACATCCTGCGCACCGTGGCGGCGGAAATTCCGCCCGGTCTGAACTGGGTGATCCGGGTCGACGGGCATACCGATAACGTGCCGCTGGCCGGATCGGGGCGGTACCGGGACAATTGGGAACTCAGCCAGGGCCGCGCCTTGTCGGTGGTGCGCTACATGGTCGATGCTTTGGGGATTCCGCCCAGTCGCCTCGCGGCCAACGGGTTCGGAGAGTTCCAGCCGGTCAATCCCGCAGACACGCCCGAGGCGCGGGCGCAGAACCGGCGGATCGAACTGAAACTGACTGAAAGATAGGGCTGTGGCGGCTGAGCAGCGCTTCGCCCGATACCTTAGCCATCCGCAGGTGGTGATTGACCCGACCGTGGACATACCGAACTGGTCGCTGAACGAAACCGGACGGTCCCGGGTTGATCATCTCGCGTGTCGTCCGGGCGAGCTGGAGCGGACAATGCGGATCGTCAGCAGCGCCGAGACGAAGGCCCTCGAAACGGCTGCTCCGCTGGCTGATGCTTTGGGCGTGGAATTGGAAATCCGCCCGGACATGCACGAAAACGACCGCAGCGCGACGGGGTTTTTGCCGCCGGAGGAATTTGAAACTGTGGTCGATCAGTCTTTCGCCAATCCCGATGACAGCGTGCGCGGATGGGAAAGGGCCGTCGATGCGCAGGCGCGTATTTTGAAGGCGGTGTCAGAGTGCCTGTCTGAACCGGGGCAGGGGGATGTTTTGTTTGTGGGGCATGGTGGCGTGGGGACGTTGCTGTACTGCGCTTTGGCCGGTTTGCCGATTGATCGGAAACATGATCAGGGTCCCGGTGGCGGCGGCAACTGGTTTCAGTTCAATGTGCGGGACAGGCAGCCGAAACATGGTTGGCGGCCAATGGAGGACATGGTCGGGCGCTAAACGTCAACACATGAAAAAAGCCCGCTGAGGTTACAGCGGGCTTTCGATATCAGTTCGGTGATACACCTAGTCCGCAGTCAGAAGCGGAGGCTTGTCACCCGGAATGCGCCGTTGATCCGGCCCAAGAATTTCCAGGTTCAACTCGCCCTTCTTGACCGAAACGCGCACCACACCGCCTTTGGCCAGCTTGCCGAACAGCAACTCCTCGGCCAGCGGCTTCTTGATGTGCTCTTGTATGACGCGGCCCAGCGGACGGGCACCCATCTTGTCGTCATAGCCCTTGTCTGCCAGCCATTCGGCGGCTTTCGGGGTCAGATCGATGGTCACACCGCGATCCAGCAGTTGCGCCTCAAGCTGCAGAACGAACTTTTCGACCACTTGCAGGATGACCTCTTTCGGCAGCGGCGCAAAGGAGATCACGGCGTCCAGACGGTTGCGGAATTCCGGCGTGAACATGCGTTCAATCGCAGCGGTATCCTCGCCCTCGCGACGGTCACGGCCGAAGCCGATGGCGGCCTTGGCCTGTTCCTGCGCGCCTGCGTTCGAGGTCATGATCAGCACCACGTTTCGGAAGTTCACCGTGCGACCATTGTGATCGGTCAACTCGCCGTGGTCCATCACCTGCAGCAGGATGTTGAACACGTCCGGATGCGCTTTTTCGATCTCGTCCAGCAGCAGCACGCAATGCGGATGCTGGTCGACGCCATCGGTCAGCAGGCCGCCCTGATCGAACCCGACATAGCCCGGAGGTGCGCCGATCAGACGGGACACAGCGTGTTTCTCCATGTATTCCGACATGTCGAAGCGCAGCAGCTCCACACCCAGCGTATCCGCCAGTTGCTTCGCCACCTCGGTCTTGCCCACACCGGTCGGACCGGCGAACAGGTAGTTGCCGATGGGCTTTTCAGGCTCACGCAGACCGGCCCGCGCCAGTTTGATTGCGCTGGACAAGGCCTCGATCGCCAGGTCCTGACCGAACACCACCCGTTTCAGCGAGGCTTCAAGGTCTTTCAGAACCTCAGCATCGTCCTTGGTGACGTTCTTGGGCGGAATGCGGGCGATCTTGGCGACGACGGCCTCAATCTCTTTCACGCCGATGGTCTTGCGGCGTTTGCTTTCCGCGACCAGATGCTGGGCCGCGCCGGCCTCATCGATCACGTCTATGGCCTTGTCAGGCAGCTTGCGGTCGTTGATATAGCGGGCCGACAGTTCCACCGCCGTTTTGATCGCGTCGGCGGTATATTTGATCTCATGATGCTCTTCGAAATATGGCTTGAGGCCGCGCAGGATTTTCACGCTGTCCTCGACCGAGGGCTCGTTCACGTCGATCTTCTGGAACCGGCGGCTCAGCGCGCGGTCTTTTTCGAAATGCTGGCGGAATTCCTTGTACGTGGTCGATCCCATTGTGCGCAGCTTGCCGCCCTGCAAGGCGGGTTTCAGCAGGTTCGACGCATCCATCGCCCCGCCCGAGGTTGCGCCCGCGCCGATCACGGTGTGAATCTCGTCGATGAACAGCACTGCGTCGGGGTGATCCTCCAACTCGGTCACGACGGCTTTCAGACGTTCCTCGAAATCGCCGCGATAGCGGGTTCCGGCCAGCAGCGCGCCCATATCCAGCGAGTAAATCGTGGTATTGGCCAGCACATCCGGGGCCTCACCAGCCACGATCTTATGCGCCAGACCTTCGGCGATGGCGGTTTTGCCCACGCCCGGATCGCCCACCAGCAGCGGGTTGTTCTTGCGGCGGCGGCAGAGAACCTGAATGCAACGCTCAACCTCATCGGCGCGGCCGATCAGCGGGTCAACTTCGCCCGCACGGGATTTTGCGTTCAGATCAATGCAGTATTTCCCAAGCGCGCTTTCCTTTTGCTCGCCTTCGCCCGCACTTGCCTGAACCTCTTCTTCAACCTGATCAGCACCCGAGACTGAGCGGTTTTCGCCATAAGCCGGGTCCTTGGCCACGCCATGGGCGATAAAGTTCACCGCGTCGTAGCGGGTCATGTCCTGTTCCTGCAGGAAATAGGCGGCGTTGCTTTCGCGTTCGGCAAAAATGGCGACCAGTACGTTGGCCCCGGTCACTTCGGTCCGGCCCGAGCTTTGCACGTGGATCGCGGCGCGCTGAATGACCCGCTGGAAGGCGGCTGTCGGCACCGCTTCGGACCCGTCGATATCGGTGACCAGATTTGACAGGTCTTCGTCGATGAATTCGACCAAAGTGCTGCGCAATTCGTCCAGATCGACACTGCAGGCTTTCATGACCCGGATCGCGTCGGGTTCCTCCAGCAGCGCCAGCAGCAGATGCTCTAGCGTAGCAAACTCATGTCGCCGTTCATTCGCAGCCGCCAGGGCCGCGTGGATGGCTTGTTCCAATGTGCTCGAGAATGAAGGCACGCTGGTGCTCCTCTGTCTTGGGTCAGAAGGGGGTGGGTTTTTGGCCGGAACCCCATCCCAACCATGTCCTCATACTATTAGAGTTTGGTTGATCGTGGCGCGGCTTCAAGGGTTTTCTTCCTCTTGACAGTCTAATTTCCTGTGACCGTGACCGTGAAGAGGGGCATTTAAGCATTAAAACCGGTCTTTTCGAGCGCGAATTTCTGCAAAAACTGACGCTGGGTCAGCATTTTCCATCCCCAAATGCGCCTGAATCGCCGTGTCTTTGGCGCGCAAA
Source organism: Ruegeria sp. AK4 (assembly GCF_056541025.1). Lineage (NCBI taxonomy): Bacteria > Pseudomonadati > Pseudomonadota > Alphaproteobacteria > Rhodobacterales > Roseobacteraceae > Ruegeria > Ruegeria sp. AK4. The sequence continues at coordinate 128,119 of NZ_JBQFXS010000004.1, read as the reverse complement.
AACGGGTTCGTGGCCTTTTCCAGCGCCAGAGAGGACGGAACCGTGGGCTGTCCGGCGGCCCGGGCGCGGTCGATATCGTCACTGCGTTTCTGCAGCGCAGCGTTGTCGGGATCGACGGTGATGGCGAATTTGGCGTTGGATTGTGTGTATTCGTGGCCAGAATACACGATTGTTTCGTCCGGCAGGGCGGCAAGTTTGCTGAGAGAGGCCCACATTTGTGGCGCGGTGCCTTCGAACAGGCGACCGCAGCCCAAGGCCATCAGGCTGTCGGCGGTGAAAACCGCTGCGCTTTGCGGCATGTAATAGGCCACGTGACCGATTGTATGGCCCGACACGTCCAGCACCTGAACCGGCTCGCCCCCGATTTCGAATGTTTCGCCGTCTTTCACCTGCTGATCCAGCGGCGGTAGGCGGTGCGCGTCGGCTGCGGCACCGATCACGGTGGCCGGGTGCCGGTCCAGAATCGCGGGCACGCCGTCGATATGGTCGAAATGGTGGTGGGTCAGCAGAATGTGGCTTAACTTCCAGCCGCGCTTGTCCAGCTCTGACAGGATCGGCCCGGCCTCGGGCGCGTCGATCAGAGCGGTGTCGCCGCTGCCGGCATCATGCGCCAGAAAGGCATAATTATCGCTGAGACAGGGGATAGTGACGATCTCAAGAGGCATGGCCTTTTGCCCTTTCGTTGCTAGACTGCGCCCAGCTAAGCCGATTGACCGGGTGTCCGCAATGCATCTTGATGTGCAGGATCTGAGGAATTTTTACTACCGCAGCACACTGGGCCGTGCGGCGCAGGCGGCGATCCGGGGGCGGCTGACCAAGCTGTGGCCCGAGGCCAAGGGCCAGACCGTTGCGGGGTTCGGTTTTGCGGTGCCGTTGCTGCGGCCCTATCTGGCCGATGCGCGGAGGGTGATCGGGCTGATGCCCGGGCCGCAGGGCGTGATGCCTTGGCCCGCAGGGATGCCGAACGTGTCCGTCCTGACGGAAGAGACGCTTTGGCCCATTGAAACCGGCCACGTGGACAAGCTGGTGGTCATGCACGGTCTGGAAACCTCGGAACGGCCCAGCCAGTTGCTGGACGAATGCTGGCGGGTGCTGGGGCCGGGGGGCAGGGCGCTGTTTGTGGTGCCGAACCGTGCGGGCCTGTGGTCACGGACAGACCGGACGCCGTTCGGGTACGGACGCCCATATTCCGCGTCTCAGTTGGAAAACCAGCTTCGGGCACATCATTTCCTGCCGGAAACCCATTGTTCTGCTCTGTACCTGCCGCCGTCCTTCCGCCGCTTCTGGCTGAAATCCGGCGGCCTGATCGAGAAAACCGGGCAGCGGCTGCCGACGATCATGGCCGGTGGCGTGCTGATGGTCGAGGTCAGCAAACATATCCGGCCACCGAGCGGAAGCGTCACAAAAGATGCCGAGCGCCGCCCGATCAAGGCGCTGGATGGCCTGCTGAAACCAGCGTGAGGCCAGGAGCGCATTTACCCCACCTTCGGCGGAAAAAATGCGAGAAAATGGTCACAGGAATCGCAAAAACCTACACTTTGGTAACATTTTTCGCGACCGCCAGCCGGATAAAAGGGTCGCACCCACGCTAAGTCATTGTATTCATACACTTTGTGGATAACGTCCCCCCCGTGATAATATATTGCTAGCTGAGTTCGGCTCTGCTACATCCCCGGTGATTTTGATCCCCGCCCTTCATGGACGGGGTTTCCTCACGCCCCAAGGTAGCGGCCGCTACCCAAAATCGGGGCCTCAAATATCGGAAGGGTGGACGTGTCCGAACCAGCTTCGATTTCCACAGGCATTGCGGAACGCTATGCCACGGCGATCTTTGAGATCGCGAAAGAGAATAATGACCTTGCAGGTCTGGAATCCGGCATCAATGATCTGGCAGCAGCACTGGGCGAAAGCGCCGAACTGCGCGACCTGATCGCATCCCCGCTGGTTTCGCGTGCCGAACAGGAAAGCGCGATTACCGCGATTGCTTCGAAAATGGGTCTGAACACCATCCTCGGCAACACGCTGGGTCTGATGGCGCAGAAACGCCGCCTGTTTGTGGTGCCGCAACTGGTGCAGGTTCTGCGCGACATGCTGGCCGACGAGCGCGGAGAAGTGACCGCCGATGTCGCCTCGGCCAAGGCGCTTACAAAGACACAACTGGAAAAACTGTCCAAAACGCTGTCCGAGCGTGTGGGCAAGACCGTGACAATCAATGCGACCGTTGATGAAAGCCTCATCGGCGGTCTTGTCGTTAAAGTGGGCTCGAAGATGATCGATAGCTCGATCCGTTCGAAGCTGAACTCCCTACAGAATGCAATGAAAGAGGTCGGATAAATGGGAATCCAAGCTGCAGAGATTTCTGCAATCCTGAAGGACCAGATCAAGAATTTTGGTCAGGAAGCCGAAGTGGCCGAGATCGGCCGCGTGCTGAGCGTCGGTGACGGGATTGCCCGTGTATACGGCCTGGACAACGTGCAGGCGGGTGAGATGGTCGAATTCCCCGGCGGCATCATGGGTATGGCGCTGAACCTGGAAAGCGACAACGTGGGTGTCGTTATCTTCGGCTCCGACCGTGACATCAAAGAAGGTGACACTGTCAAGCGCACCAACTCGATCGTGGACGTTCCGATCGGTGACGAACTGCTGGGCCGCGTTGTTGACGGTCTGGGCAACCCGCTGGACGGCAAGGGCCCGATCAATGCCTCGAAGCGTGGCGTTGCAGACGTAAAGGCCCCGGGCATCATCCCGCGTAAATCGGTGCACGAGCCGATGGCAACCGGCCTGAAATCGGTTGACGCGATGATCCCGATCGGCCGTGGCCAGCGGGAACTGATCATTGGTGACCGCCAGACCGGTAAAACCGCCGTGGCGCTGGACACCATCTTGAACCAGAAAGTCTATAACGACGCCGCAGGCGACGACGAGTCGAAGAAACTGTACTGCGTCTACGTGGCCGTTGGTCAGAAGCGTTCGACCGTTGCGCAGCTGGTGAAGAAGCTGGAAGAATCCGGTGCGATTGATTACTCGATCGTTGTCGCTGCAACCGCGTCCGACCCGGCACCGATGCAGTTCCTGGCGCCTTACGCCGCGACCGCGATGGCGGAATTCTTCCGCGATAACGGCCGCCACGCGCTGATCATCTATGATGACTTGTCGAAGCAGGCTGTTTCGTATCGTCAGATGTCCCTGCTGCTGCGCCGTCCGCCGGGCCGTGAAGCCTATCCGGGTGACGTTTTCTACCTCCACTCGCGTCTGCTGGAACGTTCGGCGAAGCTGAACGAAGATTTCGGTGCAGGCTCGCTGACTGCTCTGCCGGTCATCGAAACTCAGGGTGGTGACGTTTCGGCGTTTATTCCGACCAACGTGATCTCGATCACCGACGGTCAGATCTTCCTGGAAACCGAACTGTTCTATCAGGGCATCCGTCCCGCTGTGAACACCGGTCTGTCGGTATCGCGTGTGGGCTCGTCGGCTCAGACCAACGCGATGAAGTCGGTCGCCGGTCCGGTGAAACTGGAACTGGCGCAGTACCGCGAAATGGCGGCCTTTGCGCAGTTCGGTTCCGACCTCGACGCCGCGACCCAGCAGCTGCTGAACCGTGGTGCGCGCCTGACCGAGCTGATGAAACAGCCGCAGTATTCGCCGCTGACCAACGCGGAAATCGTCTGCGTCATCTTCGCGGGCACCAACGGTTACCTCGACAAGATCGACGTGTCGGATGTTGGCCGTTACGAGGCCGGTCTGCTGGCGCACCTGCGCGGCAAGCATGCTGACCTGCTGACCTGGATCACCGACGAAGATCCCAAGATCAAAGGTGAAGCGTCCGACAAGATCAAGGCTGCGATCGACGAATACGCCGCGACCTTCGCTTGATAGGGGGTTCCGATGCCTAGTCTGAAGGACCTTAAAAACAGGATCGAGTCGGTCAAATCGACCCGCAAGATCACCAAGGCCATGCAGATGGTCGCGGCTGCAAAACTGCGCCGCGCCCAGGAATCTGCCGAAGCCTCGCGCCCCTATGCCGAACGGTTCAATGCCGTCATGGCGGGGCTGGCAGCGTCGGTCGGGGGCAGCGACAGCGCCCCCAAGCTGCTCCGGGGTACGGGCAGCGATGATGTCCATCTGCTGGTTGTGATGACAGCTGAACGCGGCCTGTGTGGCGGATTCAACGCGAATATCGCCAAGCTGGCCCGCGCCAAGGCGGACGAGCTGCGCGGCAAGGGCAAGACGGTCAAGGTTCTGACCGTCGGCAAGAAAGGCCGCGACGCGCTCAAGCGTGATTTTGGCGATCTGTTCGTTGGCCATATCGACCTGAGCGAGGTCAAGCGCATTGGCTACACCAACGCGCAGGACATCGCCAAGGACGTCCTGTCCCGCTTCGACGGGGGTGAGTTCGACGTTGCCACGATCTTCTACTCGAAGTTCGTCAACGTTGTGACCCAGATCCCGACGGCACAGCAGGTCATCCCCGCCTCGTTCGAGGACGAAGCGGCAGGTGACGACAGCGGTGCCGTGTTCGACTATGAGCCCAGCGAAGAGGCCATTCTGGCCGACCTGCTGCCCAAGGGGGTTGCGACCGCGATCTTCTCGGCTCTGCTCGAAAACGGAGCGTCTGAACAGGGTGCACGGATGTCCGCGATGGACAACGCGACACGCAACGCGGGTGAGATGATCGACAAGCTGACGATCCAGTTCAACCGCTCGCGTCAGGCCGTGATCACCAACGAGCTGATTGAAATTATTTCCGGCGCCGAAGCGCTGTAGAGACATACCGGAGACGAAACATGGCGAATGCAAAAGGCAAAGTCACACAGATCATCGGGGCCGTCGTAGACGTGCACTTCGAAGATCAGCTGCCTGAAATTCTGAACGCGCTGGAAACCACCAACAACGGCAAGCGCCTGGTGTTGGAAGTTGCTCAGCACCTGGGTGAAAACACTGTCCGCACCATCGCGATGGACGCGACCGAAGGTCTGGTCCGTGGCGAAGCGGTCACCGACACCGGCGCACCGATCTCGGTTCCGGTTGGCAACGCCACCCTGGGCCGCATCCTGAACGTTGTGGGCGAACCGATCGACGAAAAAGGCCCGGTTGAAGCAACCGAAGCCCGCGCGATCCACCAGCCTGCACCGACCTTCGACGAACAGTCGACCGAGTCGGAAGTTCTGGTCACCGGCATCAAGGTTGTTGACCTGCTCGCCCCCTACGCCAAAGGCGGTAAAATTGGCCTCTTCGGCGGCGCCGGCGTGGGCAAAACCGTTCTGATCATGGAACTGATCAACAACATCGCAAAAGTGCACTCGGGCTTCTCGGTGTTCGCGGGTGTTGGTGAACGGACCCGTGAAGGGAATGACCTGTATCACGAGATGATCGAATCGAACGTGATCAAGCCGGACAATCTGTCGGAATCGCAGGTTGCCCTGGTTTACGGTCAGATGAACGAACCTCCGGGTGCGCGTGCACGTGTTGCTCTGACCGGTCTGACCCTGGCCGAGCAGTTCCGCGACCAGTCCGGGACCGACGTTCTGTTCTTCGTCGACAACATCTTCCGCTTCACTCAGGCGGGTTCCGAGGTTTCGGCTCTGCTGGGTCGTATTCCTTCGGCGGTGGGCTACCAGCCGACGCTGGCCACCGACATGGGCGCGCTGCAGGAACGCATCACCTCGACCAAGTCGGGCTCGATCACCTCGGTGCAGGCCATTTATGTTCCTGCGGACGACCTGACCGACCCTGCGCCTGCGACCTCGTTTGCGCACCTTGATGCGACCACCGTTCTGAACCGTGCGATCTCGGAAAAGGGTATCTACCCCGCCGTTGACCCGCTCGACTCGACCTCGCGTCTGCTCGACCCGGCCATCGTCGGCGAGGAGCACTACAAGGTTGCGACCGACGTTCAGCAGATCCTTCAGCGCTACAAGTCGCTGCAGGACATCATCGCCATCCTCGGCATGGACGAACTGTCGGAAGAGGACAAGCTGACCGTGGCCCGTGCCCGTAAGATCGAACGCTTCCTGTCACAGCCGTTCGACGTGGCCGAGGTTTTCACCGGCTCGCCCGGCGTTCAGGTTCCGCTGGATGTCACCATCTCGTCGTTCAAGGCCGTTGTGGCTGGCGAATACGATCACCTGCCCGAAGCGGCCTTCCTGATGGTCGGCGGCATCGAAGAAGTGATCGCCAAAGCGGAAAAGATGGCCGCAGAAGCCGCCTAAGGAGTATCTCTGATGGCAAACACGATGCAATTCGACCTCGTCAGCCCCGAGCGGAGCCTTGCTTCGCTTGAGGCCACCGCGGTCCAGATTCCCGGCGCGGATGGGGACATGACGGCGATGCCCGATCATGCCCCCACCATCACCACGCTGCGCCCCGGTCTGCTCAAGGTCGAGGCACCCGAAGGGTCCAGCGAATACCTGGTCACCGGCGGGTTTGCCCAGATCAACGGCGACGGCCTGTCGGTTCTGGCCGAAAAGGCCATTCCGGTGGCCGAGGTGACCCGGTCGCATCTGGACGACCTGATCGCCGAAGCCCGTGCCTCGCACGAGGCCGCCAAGGCCGGTGACGATCAGACCATCGTCGACGATGCAGCCAAACTGCTGGCCGACATGGAAGCGCTTGGAACGCATATGAGCCTGTAAGGGTTTCATAGCATTTGAAAATTCAGACGGCCTCGCAATTGCGGGGCCGTTTTTTTGTCGTGCTTTTGCCGGGGGATCGCGGTAACTTCCGGGAATTCAATGATAATGATGACACTAATGAAGAAATTTCAGACCCATCCCATCGGCATCGATCAGGGCGAAGAGGTGCTGTTTTCCGAATTCGCCGAAGGCGGCGACATGTGGACCGGAGACGGCCCCCGGGAACGCCGCACCGCGATCCGCTTCTCCGAGGCGTTCCGCTCGCGCCCCGTGGTCCAGATCGGCGTGTCGCTATGGGATGTGGACACATCCTCGGCCCTGCGTGCCGAGGTTCAGGCCGAAGATATCACGGCAGACGGCTTTAACGCCGTGTTCCGAACCTGGTCCGATACCCGCATCGCCCGGATACGGGTGTCATGGATGGCGATCGGAGAGGTGGCGCATGCGGATGACTGGGATATTTCGTAAGAAAAAAGCCCATATGGGAAGTGGCAACTGGAAATGAGATTTATTACAAAGCGAAGAATTTGGGTTTGGGGGCTTGCCGCGTTGGCGCTGGTCATTGTGTATTCCAATTTTTCAGGCAGAAAAGATGCACCTGTCCCAGCTCTGCTACAAGGGCTGCCAGCCAACTTTGAAGAGGCACGAGAGCAGTTGCAAACCCGCTTGAATGATAAATTCATCTTGCCGGTCAACGAGCAAGAGTTGATGAACTTTCTTTCACAGCAAGGGTTCGGAGTGTCTGCTGTGGTTCGAAATGCTCGGTTCAGCAAACCGGAGTTTGCGTGCACCTATATCTGGGACATTCGCTGGGACTCTGAGGCTGCAGTTGTAACGAGTTTAACAGCGGATGTCGGCGCAATTTGTGTGTAGAGTGCCGCCACTTTTTAACTGATGGGGCGGCGGCTGATTTTACCCACCTCACCCTTCAATCATATCCACCCGCGTCGCGTGGCGGCCGCCTTCAAACTCGGTGCCCAGAAACGCGTCCACGATGTCCAGCGCCTGTCCTTCGCCGACGACCCGCGCGCCGATGGACAGCATGTTGGCGTCGTTGTGCTGGCGGATCATGCGGGCGGAAAAGGCGTCTGAGCAGACACCGCAGCGGATGCCGGGCACTTTGTTCGCCGCCATCATGATGCCTTGCCCGGTGCCGCACAGGATGATGCCCAACTGACACTCGCCCGAGGCGACGGCCTGCGCTGCGGCTTTGCCGTGCTTGGGGTAATGTGTGCTTTCAGGCGTTGTCGGGCCGATATCGACGACCTCCCACCCTTTGGAGGCGATGTGCGTGGCGACGGCCTGGCGCAACGCGATGGCTGCGTGATCACTTGAGAGAACGATGCGGTTGGATGCAGTCATGAGGGCAATGTCTTGTTGTTCAGGAGGGTCGGTGTTGGGGCGGAAAGCACCCCGGTCAGACCTTAGTCCATGTGGTAGAGGGACTCGTAGATCGGGGTCAGCGTCTGGTCTTCGAACAGCGAGGACACACTGGTGCCGTTCCAGATATTCAGGATCGCCTGCGTGAAAATCGGGGCGGTCGGCACGGTTCGGATGTTGGCTGCGTTGGCGACCTCGGGCGTGGGCTGGATCGTGTCCGACAGGACCAGAGATTTCATCACCGAATTGGTCACACGCTCGACTGCGGGGCCGCTCATGACGCCGTGGGTGATATAGGAATGAACCTCTTTCGCGCCGTTATCCATCAGCACCTGCGCGGCCTTGCACAACGTGCCAGCCGTGTCGCAGATGTCGTCGACGATCAGGCAGATCTTGTCTTTGACGTCGCCGATGACGGTCATCTCGGCCACTTCGCCCGCTTTTTCGCGGCGCTTGTCCACGATCGACAGGGGGGCGTCGATGCGCTTGGCCAGTTCCCGCGCGCGGGCGACGCCGCCGACGTCGGGTGAGACGACCATGATCTCGTCCAGCCGGTCTTTGAACTGCGCTTTGACGTCCAGCGCAAAGATCGGCGAGGCATAGAGGTTGTCGACCGGCATGTCGAAGAACCCCTGAATCTGCGCCGCGTGCAGGTCCATGGTCAGGATGCGCTCTATCCCGGCACCGGTCAGCATGTTGGCGACCAGCTTGGCCGAAATCGGCGTGCGCGCCTTGGTGCGGCGGTCCTGACGGGCATAGCCGAAATAAGGGATAACTGCGGTGATCCGCTGGGCTGACGACCGGCGCAGCGCGTCGGCGATGATCAGCAATTCCATCAGGTTGTCATTGGCCGGGTTCGAGGTCGGCTGGATGATGAACATATCCTCGCCACGGACGTTCTCGAAGACCTCGACGAATATCTCGCCGTCATTGAAGCGTTCGACGCGGGCATCGACCAGACCCTGATTGACGCCGCGGTGCAGGCTCATGCGGCGCGCGATGGTTTCGGCAAGCGGAAGGTTGGCGTTCCCAGCGATAAGCTTGGGTTCGTGAAGTGTCGGCATCGGCTGAAGGTCCCCGGGCAGCAATGGCAATGTGACAGATTCGTGATGTTGACACCGCTTAGCATGGCCTTACCGTTCCGCAAAGATAACGCAGCGGAGAAAGTGAATATGGCCCGGATTGACTACTATTTTGCGACAATTTCGCCGTACACCTACCTGGCGGGCACGCGCCTTGAAGAGATTGCGGCGAAGCATGGGGCCACGATCAACTACAAGCCGCTGGACATTATCGCCCTGTTCGGGCGGACCGGTGGCACTGCGCCCAAGGACCGGCATATTTCGCGCATCGAATATCGCGCGCAGGAGCTGCTGCGCCAGTCGCGCACCTTGGGGATGGAATTCAACCTGCAGCCCGCCCATTGGCCAACCAATGCGGCCCCGTCCTCTTACGCGATCATTGCCGCGACAAAGGATGGATCGGGGGATATCGGCAAGCTGTGCCATTCGATCCTGCGCGCCTGCTGGGCCGAGGAAAAGGACGTGGCGCAGGACGATGTGATCCGCGATTGCCTGTCGCAGGCGGGGTTTGATCCGGCGCTTGCCGATAGCGGCTTGCTGGTCGGGGCCGAGACCTATGCCGCCAATCTGGAAGAGGCGGTGGAACGCGGCGTGTTCGGTGCACCCTTCTACATCACGCCGGACGATCAGCGGTTCTGGGGGCAGGACAGGCTGGCTGATCTGGACCGGCATCTGGCCGAGATGAACGGGTGACGACCGAACCCGCGACCCAGCCTGTTTACGTCAGAACGATCGGAGAGGGCGCGCGGCATCTGCTCGCCCTGCACTGTACGCTGGCGCATTCCGGGGCGTGGTCGGGTGTGTCAAAGGCGCTGAGCGATGCCACGCTGATTGCGCCGGATATGCTGTCGCATGGCCGCAGCCCGGACTGGGACGGGCACAGCGATTACTTCGATGCGGTTACAGCTTTGGCCAAGGATCAACTGACCGAGCCAATGGATATCATCGGCCATTCCTTCGGCGCGATGATCGCGCTGCGCCTGTGCATTGAATGCCCCGAACGGGTGCGCAGCGCGGTGTTGATCGAGCCGGTGTTCTTTGCTGTCGCCCGGACGGACAGGCCCGACCTGTTCGCCCGACATGAACGGGACGCGCAGCCGGTGGACGATGCTTTTGCGGTCGGAGACACCGCGTTGGCCGCCCGGCTGTTCAACCGGATGTGGGGGGCATCCTCTGGCCCGAAATGGCCGGACCTGCCGGAACGCTCCCGCGCGGCGATGATCCGGGGGATCGATGTGGTTCCTGCGGTCGACGGTGTTTTGTTCGACGACGCCGCCCGGTTGCTTGACCCGGCCAGACTGAAACGCGCATCGATGCCGATCCTGCTGCTGGCGGGCACCGAAACGCATCCGGTTCTCCCGGCGATTTGCGAGGGTCTGAGGGCGCGGTTGCCCTCAGCCAACAGCGCCGTCGTAGAGGGGGCAGGGCATATGCTGCCGATCACGCATCCCGGCCAAACAGCCGCGCTGGTTCAGGCGTTCTGGCGCGACACTCCTACAGCAGGGCCAGAAACCGGTCGATCTGATCCGCTTCGATAGACCAGTCGCAGACCAGCCGGCAGGCGAGGTTTTCGGCCTCGTCTTCACCCTCCAGTTCATCGCCCCACAGGTGATAGACCGCCCCAGCCTCGTGCAATTGCCGGTGCTTGGCGCGTGGAAACGAGGCAAAGACCATATTGGCCTGAGGCTCATGCAGGAACGAGGCCCCCTTGGCGCGCAGCCCGTCCGCCAGACGGGCGCAGTTGTCATTGGCCTGACGCGCCAGTTTCAGCCACAGGTCATCCTGCAGATAGGCCGCCATCTGCGCCGACAGATAGCGGTGTTTGGAAAACAGATGCGCCCCGCGTTTGCGGCGCAGCTCAAACTCCCAGGCCTTGCTTTCATCGAAGAAAACAACCGCCTCGACCCCCATGAGCCCGTTCTTGGTGCCGCCGAAACTGACCGCATCCACACCCGATTTCCACGTCATCTCGGCGGGCGAGCAATTCAACGCGACCAGCGCGTTGGTAAACCGCGCACCATCCATATGCACGGGCAGGCCGAACTCTTTGGCCACTGCACAGAGCGCCTGCATTTCCTCCAGAGAATAGACCGATCCCCGCTCGGTCACCTGCGTGATCGAAACCGGACCCCGCTGCGGGCCGTGCACGCCGCGGGTTTCTTCTTTCAGGATCGTCTTGCGCAGGGCCTCGGCAGTCATCTTGTCACCGCCCGGCACAAGGGTCAGCTTGGCGCCGGTGTAGAACTCGGGCGCGTTGCATTCGTCTTCGTGGATATGCGCAACCGGCGAGCAGAACACCGTTTCCCAGGGCTGCGAGAGGGTCGCCAAAGCCAATGAATTCGCCGCCGTACCTGTTGCCACCAGATAGACCGCAGCGCCCGGAGCCTCGAAGATACTGCGGATGCGATCCCGCACTTCGTTCATCAATGTGTCCGCGCCATAGGCCATCTGATAGCCCTGATTGGCCTCGGCCAGTTTTGCCATGACCTGCGGATGAACGGGGCCGGAATTGTCAGAGGCGAAGTACATCAGCTGGGCTCCTCGATGATATAGTCTTCCCATTCTTCCATGGGCGTTTCGAACTCGGACACCGTGCGCCCCTGAACGGACACGCCCGCGCGGTGCACGCTGTCCGGCGTACCAGACAGCAGCGGGTGCCAGTCGTAAAGCGGTTTGCCTTCCCACAGCAGCCGATAGGCGCAGGTCTGCGGTAGCCAATAGGCGTGACTGTCGATATTGTCGGGCGTCATCACGATGCATTCGGGCACGAATTGATGCCGGATGTCGTATTGGGTGCAGCGGCAGCTTTCATCATCCAGCAGGCGGCACGCGACACAGGTCAGGGCAACCTCGCCCGAATCCTCGTCTTCCAGCTTGTTCAGGCAGCATTTGCCGCAGCCATCGCACAGCGCCTCCCATTCCTGCTGGTTCATTTTGCGCAGCGGTTTGCGTTCCCAGAACCTGTGGGTCAGGCCGGTGCGGTCAATGGGGTCGGTGCTCATAACACCGCCAGAAGGCCGCGCGCCTGTTCGCAATCCGCATCCATCTGGGCGATCAGCGCGTCCAAGCCGTCGAAGGTCATTTCAGGGCGCAGGAATTCGACAAGACCGACGGACAGAGTTGCGCCGTACAGATCGCCCGAGAAATCAAACAGGAAGGTTTCGATATTGGGTAATTCGCCCTGAAACATGGGCCGGACCCCGACCGAGGCCGCGCCGTGATAGCTGCCCTTTTGCGGGCCATCCAGCACATCGACCAGCACCGCGTAAACGCCGAATTTCGGCGGGTGCAGGCCCTCGATCGACATGTTGGCGGTGGGAAAGCCCAGTTCGCGCCCGCGCTGTTCGCCCCCGATCACCGTGCCTTCGATCCGGTGCCAGTGGCCCAGCATCGCCGCCGCATCGCGGGGGCGGCCTTCGCTGAGCGCGGTGCGGATCGCGGTCGAAGACACAACGCTTTCGGTTTTTTCCATCAACGGAGCAATTGTCACGCCGAACCCCATGTCTTCCCCAAAACGGACCATATCCTGCGCCGTGCCGCTGCGACCTTTGCCAAAGCAGAAATCGGCCCCCACGACCACGTGTGACAGACCCAGCCCGTCGCAGAGGACGTTGCGGGCGAATTCCTCGGGGGACAGCCCCGCAAGCGCCGCGTTAAAGGGCAGTTCATACAGCTTTTGCACACCCAGCTTTTGCAGTCTGTGCGCCCGCGCATTGCCCCGCATCAGCCGGAACGGAGGCGCATCGGGCGCAAAGTACTCGCGCGGGTGCGGCTCAAACGTCAGCACGCCCAGGGGGGCATCCGGCGCAGCGTTGCGGGCCAGTTCGATGACCGAGCGATGGCCGATATGGACCCCGTCAAAATTGCCGATGGCCACGCTGGCGCCTCGGTCCTCAGGGTCGACAAACTGGAAATCCCGGATGATCTGCATGCAGCTTGCCTAGCGGGACTGGGGGATGGGTTCAAGCACCTGATTACGCTCATTTCAGGGCTTAACGCCCGTATCACGCCCGCCTACCATGAGATGAAACAGACTGGGATTGTCAGGATGCGAAAGATCGCGGCGCTCATCTTTCCGGGTTTTGAATTGCTGGACCTCTTCGGCCCGATGGAAATGTTCGGTTTGCTCGAGGACAGGTTCGAACTGACGCTGGTAGCCGAACATATCGGCGCGGTCGCCAGCAACCAGAAACTGGCGGCCCATGCCACCCGATCCACCGGCGACGGCACCGAGTATGACATCCTGTTCGTGCCGGGCGGCGCGGGCACGCGGCGCGAGGTTGATAACGCGGAGCTGCTGGGGTGGATCGCGCAGGTCGCCGATAAGGCCGAATTCACGCTGAGTGTCTGCACCGGCAGTGCGCTGCTGGCGCGGGCCGGAGTGTTGAACGGGCGGCGCGCAACCACCAACAAGGCCGCTTTTGAATGGGTCGCCAGTCAGAGTCCCGATGTCGATTGGATCCGACAGGCGCGCTGGGTCGAGGACGGGCGGTTTTTCACCTCGTCCGGTGTGTCAGCCGGGATGGATATGGCGCTTGGGGCCATCGCTGCGATGCACGGGATTGAGATGGCCGAGACAGTTGCGAAATGGTGCGAATACAGTTGGCACCGCGACAAAGACTGCGACCCGTTCGCGAAGCTGCACGGTTTGGTTTGAGAAACCGCTTTCCGCGCAGCCTGCAGAGGTATCAGTCGAACTTCCGCGAGGGGGCCAGAACCATCGCCTCACCCACCAGCACCTTTTTGCCCTCGACAGCGCAATGGCAATCCAGCTTGACCCGGCGCTTGGCGAAATCGATGTCGATCACCTTGACCTCGGCATAAACCGTGTCACCGGGCCGCACCGGAGCGAGGAATTTCAGCGATTGCCCCATATAGACCGTGCCGTGACCGGGCAGTTGCTCGCCAATCACTGCCGAGATTAGGCCAGCGGTCAGCATTCCATGCGCGATGCGCCCTTCGAAGATCGTGTCGCGGGCGTAGTCATCATCCATATGCACCGGATTCCGGTCGGTCGAGACCTGCGCGAACATCTCGATATCCTCATCTGTCACCACTTTGTGCAGATGCCGGGTCATGCCCATTTCGATGTCTTCGATACAGATCGTTCCGCGCGGAAGATTGTCCAACATGTTGCCCTCGCTCGCATTCAAAGGGTAACAAAGAAACTCAAGCTACCCCAGTTCGGTAACTTTATTACTTCGCAGGCGCAGAAAATCAAGCCTTTTCTGACTACCGCAGGCGGCCGATTGTGTAGGTGGGATTGATATTTTCCCTTTGGATGTAATCCTTTAGGGACTCGTGGTGCGGATGGTGCGACGTTTTGGTCTCGGCCGCGGCCAACCCGCCCGAAATAAACAGCGTATCGATTCCCTCGCCCATGCCGCCCAGGATGTCGGTATGGGGGCCATCGCCGATAGCCAGAATGTCGCTGTCGGATGCATCAACACCCAGTTCCTGCAGCCTGCGGCGGGCCAGATCGTAGATCGGCGGGTGGGGTTTGCCGAAATACAGGCTCTCACCGCCCATTTCGGTGTAGAGCTTTGCCAAAGCGCCGGCGCACCACTCGCGCACCTCACCCCGGTCCACGACGATGTCGGGATTGGCGCAGAGCAGTTTCAGGCCCATCTGTTTGGCATAAAGGAAATCGGGGCGGTTCACATCAGGGTCCGCCATCGGATCGAACGGACCACAGCAGACGATGCCCTCGGCCTGGTCCAGCGGGACGCGTTCGATATGGATGGGGTGATGCAGCAGTTTCAGCGGCTCGAAAAACCCCGCATCGCGCCCCCACTCGCCCATGAAATAGACCTTGTGGCCAACAGCCCCGCGGAACATCGCTGAGCGGGCGGAATCTCCGCTGGTGGCGATGGTGTCATAAGCATCCGCAGGCACGTTGAACTGGGTCAGCTGCGTGGCGACGCCCGCGCGCGGTTTGGGGGAATTCGTGACCAGCACCACGGTCCCGCCCTTTTGCCGGTACGCCTGAAGCGCGGCGACGGCTTCGGGGTAGGCGGTGATGCCATTGTGCACGCAGCCCCACAGATCGACGAAAAGCGCTTTGTAGCGGTCAGAGATTTCGGCAAGCGTGTGGACGATCTGAGTCATGACAGGCCCTTGTTGGAATGGCAGGAATGCTGCCCAAGCCTATGGCAGAGCCTGACCCGTTTGGCCAGTAGGGGGCTTTGCCCCCGCCGCCCTTCGGGCGACTCCCCCAGGATATTTGTGGACAGATGAAGCATGGGCCCCTTCATTCGCCTGTCTCAAAATATCCCGGAGCGCGAGGCAGAGCCTCGCAAGAAAAAAGCGCCCCGAAGGGCGCTGATCGGTGGGTATCAGACCTTGAGGTTCGGGATGATCTGCTTTTTCCGGCTCATGATGCCGGGCAGCACGACCGCGTCGCCATCGACCGATGCGCCGAAGCTCTTTTCCGCAACGCCTTTGACCAGATCGTTGGGCACCAGCAGGGTTGCTTCCTCGTTCAGAATATCGACGACGAACAGCAGAACCTGATCGACGCCGTCTTCCCTGGCGACATCAACCATCGAGTCCGCCAGGCTGGCCTTGCGGTCCAGCACGACGCCCGGTGCGGTGGTTTCAAGAACCGAGACGCGGAATTTGGTGCCGTCGACCTCGTATTCCTTGCTGTCCATGCGCAGCAATTCGGCATCCGAGAAGGACGAAACGTCCGATTTCGCCGCAAACATGTCAGCGGCATAGGCCGAGATATCCAGCTCCAGCTCAGCCGCCAGCCTTTCGGCAACGGCGCGGTCATGGTCGGTGGTGGTGGGCGAGCGGAATTCCAGCGTGTCGGACAGGATGCAGGTCAGCGCAGCGCCTTTGATGGCGTCGGGCATCTTTGCCGCATCGTCGCCCATCAGATCGACCATGATGGTCGCGGTGCAGGCCAGCGGGCGCACGGTGATGTCGATCGGGCCTTTGGTTTCCAGACCGCCGACCAGCTTGTGGTGGTCGATGATGGCGCGGATGTCGGCATCGTTGATCGTGTCGGGCAATTCTGCGGGGTTGTTGGTGTCGACGATGACAACCGGCGTGTCCGCCGCCAGGTCTTCGATGATGCGCGGCTTGGGAAGGTCCCAGTTGTCCAGCATGAAAGCCGCTTCGGTGTTGGGTTCACCCAGAAGCACCGGCTCGGTTGTCTCGCCTTTGACTTCGTTCAGGTACCAGGACCATAGGATCGGAGAGCCTGTGGAATCGGTGTCGGGGGATTTGTGGCCAAATACGAGCGTTGTCATGTCAGCGTCCTGAGAATGATAAATTTGCGCGCCTTATAGGGCTGTCGGGGCGGGTTGTCACCCGGCAGCATCGTCCCTGCGGCGGTTGGTCTTGAAATCGCCGGTTTCGGTCAGAAAGGCGCACGGGTCAGGGTGTAGCCGGCCTGCTGCAACTGGTTCAGAAGCCCGTGATCCCCACTCAGATGCCCGGCACCCACCGCAATGACGGCGGTCTGATCTTCGATCGCCAGAATGTGCTTCATCCAGTTGTCGTTTCGGTCGACCAGCATCTGTTGTTCGAACCCGTCCCATTCGGCATTGAACAGCTCGGGTTCAAGGCCCGAAACTTCCAGCCCGTGAATGCGCGCCAGTTGCATGATCTCGGCGTGTTTTTCTTCGATATAGGCGTTGGCCAGCGTGGTCAGCTGGTCCTCGCTGCCCTGAATGGCACCGGACAGGCGCAGCAGCGACTGAACCTGTTCTTCGATCGTGTGGCTGTCGAACATCGCCACAAGGTCTGCGATCTGTTCCAGCGAATGCTGCGGGATGTTTTCCGCTTCGGCCAGTTTGGTCAGGCGCGCATCCATGCCGTGGTTGGCATCGGGATTTTTCATCAGGCAGGGCGGCACGCCCAGCATCATGCTCAAAAACCACGGCCGCATCTTGGCGGCCATCCAGCCGGGGATGCCGCGCTCGGCCAGAGTTGCGGACAGCGTGGCCCAGTCTTCATCAGACATAAGGTCAATCAGGGTCGGGCCAGAGGTGATCATCACCGGGCTGAGGTCTTTGGCCAAACCCTTTTCGAAGGCGTCCATCTCGGCCTGCGTGACCTCGAAGTAAAACGCATCAGCCTGGCTGAGCGTTGGGGTCAGGCGCTCGACAACCGCCTCCATGCGCGGGTCCGTTGTGTGCAGCGTGCCGACCAGATGCAGAACGGTATCGCCTTTCCGCGCAATCCAGTGGTTGCCTTCGGGAAACGGGATATCGGCCACGGCAAGCTGCAACTCTTGCTGTTGCCCGGGCGTCAGATCGAGCCGCAGGTCGCGCCCCTCACACGCCGCGTGGGCGGTCGCGGGCAGCAGCAGGAAGGCAAGGAATGTCATCAGGCGCATGGGTGGGTCCGTGGGATCGCAGAGGGGTTGCGCCAAGACATAGCCACGCCCGCACATGTCATGCAAGCGGCCCGGTGCCGCAAGTCTGGCATTCGGCGGCAATTCGAATAGCATGCAGGCATGGACCGCGAGCAGGATCTGTACCCTCCGATCAAGGCGCTGTTGGAGCGTCAGGGCTACACCGTCAAGGGTGAGGTCGGTGCTGCCGATGTGGTGGCCATGCGCGAAGGCGAAAGTCCGGTCATTGTTGAACTGAAGCTGCGTTTCTCGCTGGCCTTGTTCCATCAGGCGATTGCCCGGCTCAGGATCACCGATCAGGTCTATATCGCGGTCTGCAAACCCAAAGGGCGGTCGGCGCGTCGGGCGTTGAAGGACAACCTTGCCCTGTGCCGCAGGCTGGGGCTGGGGCTGATAACAGTTCTGGCAGACGGGCGGGTCGAGGTGCAATGCGATCCCGGCCCTTACGCGCCGCGCAAGGACAAGGCGAAAACCGCGCGCCTGCTGCGCGAGTTTGAACGGTTGGAGGGCGACCCGAATTCGGGCGGGGCAACGCGCCACGGAATCGTGACGGCCTACCGGCAGGACGCTTTGAAATGCGCAGCACATCTGGCCGAGCATGGCCCGACCAAAGGGGCCGACGTGGCCAGATCGGTCGGCGTTCCTGTGGCCACGCGGCTTATGCGGGAAAATCACTACGGGTGGTTTGAGAAGATTGAAAAGGGCGTCTACGGTCTTACATCCGAGGGGGCCGAGGGCCTTAAGCACTGGGCCTATAGCTGGGAAGAGGCCGAATGACCCGCCTCTGGGCCGGTAATGCCAAAAAATCCTTCACGTCTTGTTGACTCGGGGTTTGTGACCCCCTAGCTATGCGTCGTTATCACTCGGCAAGCATGAGTGCTAACGCCTCGTCATCCGGCGAGGGGAGGATAAATAAACTTTGAGCCCAAGGAGCTGCAAAGATGGCATTGAAACCGCTTCATGACCGTGTGCTGGTCCGTCGCGTAGAAAGCGAAGAGAAAACCGCAGGCGGCCTGATCATTCCTGACAGTGCAAAAGAAAAGCCCAGCGAAGGCGAAGTCGTCTCGACCGGCGAAGGCGCACGCAAGGACAGCGGCGAGCTGATCGCAATGGCCGTTAAGGCCGGTGACAAAATCCTGTTCGGCAAATGGTCGGGCACCGAAGTCACCATCGACGGCGAAGAGCTGCTGATGATGAAAGAAAGCGACATCATGGGGATCATCGAGTAAGCGGCGCGCTTTCTCTGATCTTTATCTCAAACATATTTCTCAAGGAGAAACGACATGGCTGCTAAGGACGTCAAGTTCGAAACAGACGCGCGTAACCGTATGCTGGCAGGCGTCAATGTTCTGGCCGACGCGGTAAAAGTGACCCTCGGCCCGAAAGGCCGCAACGTGGTTCTGGACAAATCCTTCGGCGCACCGCGCATCACCAAAGACGGTGTTTCGGTTGCCAAGGAAATCGAACTGGAAGACAAGTTCGAAAACATGGGCGCGCAGATGGTGAAAGAAGTCGCCAGCCGTACCAATGACGAAGCCGGCGACGGCACCACCACCGCAACCGTTCTGGCGCAATCCATCGTCAAAGAAGGTCTGAAGCAGGTTGCAGCGGGCCTGAACCCGATGGACCTGAAGCGTGGCATCGACCTGGCAACCGCCAAGGTTGTTGAAGGCATCAAAGCCGCTTCGCGCGAAGTCAAGGACTCGGCAGAAGTTGCTCAGGTTGGCACCATCTCGGCCAACGGCGAAGTCGAGATTGGCCAGCAGATCGCAGACGCGATGCAGAAAGTTGGCAACGAAGGCGTCATCACCGTCGAAGAAAACAAAGGTCTGGAAACCGAGACCGATGTTGTCGAAGGTATGCAGTTCGACCGTGGCTACCTGTCGCCTTACTTCGTCACCAACGCAGACAAGATGATCGCAGAGCTTGATGACTGCATGATCCTGCTGCACGAAAAGAAACTGTCCTCGCTGCAGCCGATGGTTCCGCTGCTGGAACAGGTGATCCAGTCGCAGAAGCCGCTGCTGATCATTGCCGAGGATGTTGAAGGCGAAGCGCTGGCGACTCTGGTTGTCAACAAACTGCGCGGCGGCCTGAAAATTGCTGCTGTCAAAGCACCGGGCTTCGGCGATCGCCGTAAAGCCATGCTGCAGGACATCGCGATCCTGACCGGCGGTCAGGTGATCAGCGAAGATCTGGGCATGAAGCTCGAGTCCGTCACCATGGACATGCTGGGCACCGCCAAGAAGATCGAAATCACCAAAGACGAAACCACCATCGTCGACGGTGCAGGCGAGAAAGCCGAGATCGAAGCCCGCGTTGGCCAGATCCGCACTCAGATCGAAGAAACCACCAGCGACTACGACCGTGAGAAGCTGCAGGAACGCGTTGCCAAACTGGCAGGCGGTGTTGCCGTGATCCGCGTCGGCGGCATGACCGAAGTGGAAGTGAAAGAGCGTAAGGACCGTGTGGACGATGCTCTGAACGCAACCCGCGCTGCCGTTCAGGAAGGCGTTGTTGTGGGTGGCGGTGTTGCTCTGGTTCAGGCCGGCAAGGCGCTGGACACTCTGGAAGGTGCAAACCCCGACCAGAACGCAGGCATCAACATCGTCCGCAAGGCTATCGAAGCGCCGCTGCGCCAGATCGCCGAAAACGCAGGCGTTGACGGTGCGGTTGTTGCAGGCAAGGTCCGTGAATCTTCGGACGCTTCGTTCGGCTTCAACGCGCAGACCGAAGAATATGGCGACATGTTCTCGTTCGGCGTGATCGACCCGGCCAAGGTTGTCCGTACCGCTCTGGAAGACGCGACATCGGTTGCCGGTCTGCTGGTCACCACCGAGGCGATGGTTGCCGACAAGCCCGCCAAAGAAGGTGCGCCCGCAGGTGGCGGCATGCCCGACATGGGCGGCATGGGCGGCATGATGTAAGCACGTCGAATTCGCCCTGGCGAATTCTGACGACCCCGAAAGGCGCTTGGCCGAGTGGCCAGGCTGCCGAAAGGGGGCCGCAGCAAAAGATTGACGGGGTCGCCTTCGGGCGGCCCCGTTTCTTTTGAATGCCCGTTGCGCGGGCATGCCTCCGGCGGGAGTATTTGGGAAAAGATGAAGGTGGGGCAGTTGCGGGAAAGTGAGTGTGCAAAGCGTGCCGAACCCGCTATGCGGTTGATATGAAGCTGTTCCTTCTTACCGCCCTGACCATGTGCGCCTTTGCGGCGAATTCGATTCTGAACCGATTGGCCATCGACAGCGGCGCGAGCGACCCTGCCGGGTTTGCGGTTGTGCGGGTGCTGTCCGGCGCTGTTGTGCTGGCCGTTCTGGTTTCGCTCCGGGCCGGGCATCTGCCCCTGCGCAACCGGCGCAGGATTGCAGGGGCGGGGGCGTTGTCGCTTTATATGATCGGGTTTTCAATCGCTTACCTGACATTGGACGCAGGTCTGGGCGCGCTGATCCTGTTCGGGGTTGTTCAGATCACGATGTTTGCGGTCACCTCTGCCACAGGCAGCGCGCCGACCGGCCGACAGGTTGCCGGGGCGGCGATTGCGCTGGCCGGTCTGGCCTATGTGCTGTGGCCCTCTGGTGCGGTTCAGGTCAGCCCCGTCGGCGCGGCGCTGATGACTGCGGCGGGGATCGGTTGGGCGATCTATTCGCTAGTCGGAAGAACCGAACCGGATGCGCTGGCCGGAACGGCGGCCAATTTCATCGTGGCGCTGCCAGTTACCGCACTGGCTTTGTTGGCGAGCGGCGGCGGCTGGCACATGACCGGTGCCGGGTATTTGCTGGCCGCCCTGTCTGGGGGCGTGACGTCGGGGATGGGCTATGCGCTCTGGTACCGGGTTCTGCCGCTGCTTGCGCCCACAACGGCGGCGGTTGTCCAACTGAGTGTCCCGATCATCGCCATTGTCGCGGGCGTTGTGCTTTTGGGCGAGGTCGCCAGCCTGCGCCTGATCCTTGGGGCGGCGCTGGTTTTGGGCGGCATTGCGCTGGCGGTGCTGCAACGGAAGCTGCGCTAGGGGTTTAACCCGCCCCCGTTAGGCTTTATCTGGCGGCTTATGAGATACCTGCTCGCCCTGTTTCTGTTCCTTGTTCCGCCTGCAGCTCAGGCCAAATGCGTCGTGCTGCTGCACGGCCTTGCCCGGACCGAGGCGTCCTTTACGGTCATGGAGCAGCTATTCAAAGCCCATGGCTACACCGTTGTGCGCCCGGGCTATCCTTCGACCGACCTGCCCATTCCCGAACTCGCCAGTCAGACATTGCCCGATGCTTTTGCCGCGTGCGGGGACGCCCCCGTCAATGTTGTGGCCCATTCCATGGGCGGTATCCTGTTGCGCTATTGGCTGCAGGACAATCACCCGGATAATCTGGGCCGCGTCGTCATGCTTGGGCCGCCCAATCAGGGCAGCCAGCTTGTGGATGAGCTTGGCGCGTGGGAGGTCTTTGGCATGCTGAACGGCCCCGCCGGGTTGGCGCTTGGGACCGGCCCCGAGGGGATCCCGCGAAAACTGCCGCCGGTCGAGTTCGAACTGGGCGTGATTGCGGGCGAAAACTCTCTGAACCCGCTGTTTTCCTCGATGATTGACGGCAAGGATGACGGCAAGGTCTCGATCAGGACCACCAAGGTCGAGGGGATGGCCGATCACATCGTTCTGCCCGTGACCCATACCTTCATGATGAACAATCCGCGTGTGATGGCACAGGCGCTGCATTTCATCGAGTTCGGCCAGTTTGATCCGCAGATCACCTGGCTGGACGGCGTGCTGGATGCGATTGACGAGATTTGCATCGGGCAGGATTGCTCGGAACCGGACTCGGAGCCGACTGAATGACCGCATTAAACCTGACGATGACCGGTGCGCAGGTTCTGCTGCCGGAACACGGGCTGACGCATGCCGCTCTGGCGATTGCGGAAGGTCTGGTCTGCGACGATCCGTTGGGTCCGCGGATCGATCTGTCCGGATATCTGATTCTGCCGGGGATTGTGGACCTGCATGGCGACGGGTTCGAACGCCACATCGCGCCGCGCCGGGGCGCGATGAAACAGATGGATCAGGGCATCCTGTCGGTCGAGGCGGAACTGGCGGCAAACGGCATAACAACCGCCGTTCTGGCCCAGTTTTACAGTTGGGAGGGTGGGGTGCGCGGCCCTGAATTCGCCGCTCAGGTCTTCGGGGCCATCGCCTCGGTGAAAGACAGCACTGTCACCGATCTGATCCCGCAATTGCGGTTCGAGACGCATATGCTGGACGACTATCAGGGATTGCCCGACCGGGTGGCCGAGTGGCAGGTGCCCTATGTGGTATTCAATGACCATCTGCCGCATGACCGTCTGGCGCAGGGCCGCACGCCGCCCCGTCTGACCGGGCAAGCCCTGAAAGCCGGACGCAGCCCCGAGGCGCATCTTGAGATGCTGCAAACCATGCATGCCCGCAAGGCCGAAGTCCCGCCCGCGCTCGACGCGCTTTGTGCCGACCTGACCGGGCGGGGCGTTCGGATGGGCAGCCATGACGACGCAACCGCCGAAACCCGTGCGTGGTGGCGTCAGCGTGGCGTGACGATCTCGGAATTCCCCGAAACGCTCGAGGCCGCCGAGGCTGCACGCGTCGCCGGGGACCACATCATCCTCGGCTCTCCCAACGTGGTGCGCGGCGGGTCGCACAAGGGCAATGCCAGTGCGCTGGACCTGATTGCGATGGGTCTGTGCGATGCGCTGGCCTCGGATTACCACTATCCCAGCCCGCGCCGTGCGGCGCTGATGCTGGCCAAATCCGGCCTGCTGGATCTGGCCGGGGCATGGGCGCTGGTCTCTTCCGGCCCCGCCCGCGTGCTGGGCTTGGCCGACCGCGGCACTCTGGCCGCAGGAAAGCGCGCGGACCTGATCATTCTGGACGCGCAGACCTACCGCGTGGCCGCCACCTTTGCGGCAGGGCGGGTCAGCTACATGGCCGGGGATATCGCGGCCCGGTTCTTCACCTGATCCGCCCTTCATCTGTCCAAAAATATCCCCGCCGGAGGCATCGCGCGTCAGCGCGATTTCTCAGCGAACGATCCGGTTGAAATGTCCCATCTTCCGACCCGGCTTGACCTCGGCCTTGCCATAGAGATGCAGCGCCACATCCCGTTCGCGCGCCAATTCCGGCACGCGGTCCATGTCGTGACCGATCAGATTCTCCATCACCACATCCGAATGCCGCTGACCGTCGCCTAAGGGCCAACCGGCCACCGCGCGGATATGCTGTTCGAACTGGTCTACGGCGCAGCCATTCTGCGTCCAATGGCCCGAGTTATGGACACGCGGCGCAATCTCGTTCACGATCAGACCCTGCGGTGTCACAAACAGCTCGACCCCCATGACCCCAACGTAATCCAGCGCATTCAGGATATTGGCCGCCAGCAGCACCGCGTCGGTGCGCCGGGCGGGGGGCAGGCGGGCGGGAACGGTAGTGGTGTGGAGGATGCCATCCCGATGCACATTCTCGCCCGGATCGAAACAGGCAACCTGACCGTCCAGACCCCGCGCTGCGATGATCGAGACCTCATGGCTGAAGTCGACAAACCCTTCGAGGATCGAGGGGGCACCGGCCATTTCCGCCAAAGCAGCTTCCACCTCCTCGGGCGCGCGCAGCCGCGCCTGACCTTTGCCGTCATAGCCGAACCGGCGGGTTTTCAGGATCGCCGGGGTTCCGATCTCGTCAATCGCCGTGTTCAGGCTGTCCAGATCGGTAATGTCGGCAAAGGGGGCAGTGTTCAGGCCCAGCCCCTGAAGAAAGGTCTTTTCGGTCAGCCGATCCTGACTGACCCGCAGCGCCTCGCGCCCGGGGCGGATCGGACGATGCGCTTCCAGCAGGTCCAGCGCCTGCGTCGGGATGTTCTCGAATTCATAGGTGATGACATCGACCGCGTCGGCAAATGCCTTTAACGCCCCGGCATCGTCATAGGCCGCGGTTGTCACCCGGTCCGCCACCTGCCCGGCGGGCGGGTTTGCGCCCGGCTCGTAGATGTGGGTCAGGAAACCAAGCCGCGCCGCCGCAACCGACAGCATCCGGCCCAGTTGACCGCCGCCCAGAATTCCAATCGTTGCGCCGGGGGCAAGCATGTCAGTCATCCTCAGGTCTCCAACCGTTTCCCAATGGCGGTCAACGCCGTGTGTAATGCGTCATGCGCTTTGCCTGCGCGCAGGGTTTCCGTCATCTGCAGGCTCAGCGTGCCATCCGTCGCCAGCGCATCACGTTCTTGCGCCAACCGCCCCGATTTGCCCTTTTCCATCACGGAAAGGAAGCCCGCGACCAATTGAGTTGTGTAAAACTCGGCGCTGTCCGCGTCGCCGGTTTCCCCGGCCAGCCAGTCAGCGCCCGTGGCCAGCAGGTCCAGCAGGCCGGGCACCATGGCGCAGACAGCGAAATGGGCGTTCAGCGCAGCCTCATCCGCCACTTTGACCACGGGGTTTTCCGGCGCGAACAGATCGGCCAGCAGGCGGTCATTGCCAAAGGCTGCCAAAGGGCATCCACCCGCTTCCAAAAAGCCCAGCGGAATGGTCTGCACAAAATCCGAGACAGGGGCGCAGAGTACCGCCAATTGCGCCGCAGGCACTGCGGCCATGACCGATACGATCCGTTGATCCGCGCGGAAGGTGAGTGGCGTCAGGACCTCTTGCGCCAGATGCGGGCGCAGGCAGAGGAACACGATCTCTGACGCGTCGATCACGGCCTGAGGCGCACCGATGGTGACACCCAGTTTGGCTTTCAATTGTGCCGAGACCTGCGCGTTGCGTTCCGTCACCGCAATCTCATGGCCCTTGGCCGCCAGAAACCGCACCATCGGGGCCGCAATATGCCCGGTGCCGATAAAGCCGATACGGCTCATCCCTCGGGTTCTTCGGCGATCGAGGCGGACAGGGCGGCGCGCCACGCATCCAGCCTTGCGGCCAGTTCGGAGTCTTGCAGCGCCAGAATACCAGCGGCCATCAGGCCCGCATTGGCCCCGCCAGCCGCGCCGATTGCCATGGTGGCAACGGGAAACCCTTTGGGCATCTGCACAATAGAATACAGCGAATCGACCCCCGACAGCGCCCGCGTCTGAATCGGCACCCCAACCACCGGCACCCGCGTTTTTGACGCCATCATCCCCGGCAAATGCGCAGCCCCGCCAGCGCCTGCGATAATCACCTGCAGCCCGCGATCCACAGCGGTTTTGCCATAGTCCCACAAACGGTCCGGAGTGCGATGTGCCGAGACGATGCGTTTTTCGTATGTCACGTCCAACTCGTCCAGAATACCAGCGGCTTCCTTCATCGTGGGCCAGTCCGACTGGCTGCCCATAATGATGCCCACTTTCACGTCACTCATCCGCTTGTGCCCCTGCCACCTGAAAGAGCGCGCACTATAGCCAAATCCGCATTCGTGGCAATGCGTCAGGCAATGATGTCGGGGGTCAGGCGATCTTCGATCAGGCGGATGATGTCTTTCAGCCGCAATTTCTGCTTTTTCAGCCGTTTGATCGTCAGTTGATCCGAGGTCCCTTTGGCCTGAAGCGCCTCGATCGCCTCATCCAGATCGCGGTGCTGGCGGCGAAAAACCTCAAGCTCAACGCGCAGAACTTCATCTGTTTTCATCGAAAGGTCGGTAGGCGCGTTCATGGGCGACTCGGGGTTGGTGGTGGTGCTTGCCACACAAGATAGTGTGTCCGGGTTTATCCCGCCAGACCTTGTGGACATCCCCGTATCTTCCCATATTCTATTGTACGCGGTTGCCAAAACGGGGCCGCACCATACGTCGCTTTGACATAAAAGGACGAGACAACGTGTCAAAACTTACCTTGGGCTCATACCCGCATCTTTTGGGGTTCGAGCAATTGGAACGCCTTCTGGAGCGGTCTGCAAAGGCCGGCAATGAAGGATACCCGCCCTATAACATCGAACAGACCTCGGATTTTTCGTACCGCATCACTCTGGCGGTGGCCGGGTTCGCGGAAGAGGATCTGTCGATCACCATCGAGGATCGCCAACTGGTGATCCGGGGCCGTCAACGCGACGACAGCGAGGGGCGCATATTCCTGCACCGTGGCATCGCCGCGCGTCAGTTCCAGCGCATGTTCGTGCTGGCCGACGGTGTCGAGGTCGGTGAGGCGATCATGGAAAACGGTCTGCTGCATGTGGACCTGACCCGCGCCGTGCCGGAAACCGTGGTGCAGACAATCAACATAAGAAAGGGGTAAGAGCAATGAATACACCGATTGAGATGAATGCCGAAGGCGACCGGATCGTTTACGTGAAAACCGTCGAAGTGGCAGACCTGCCGCGCGATCTGCGCGATCAGGCGGGCGATCTGGATCAGCTTTACGCCGTGCATGATTCCGACGGGCAGCAGCTGGCGCTTGTGGCCGACCGCAAGCTGGCCTTTGTGCTGGCCCGCGAACACGACCTGTCCCCGGTGGCCGTTCACTGAACGGCCCCCTCCACGCCGATTGGGGCGTGACATTTCCCGCAACACGCGCGACACATACGAACCGGCAGCACCTGCCGCTTGCACTGCATCGGGGAATTTTCTGCATGAGCTGGTTCGATTTTGATTGGGTAGACGCATTCAGTGATCGCGCGTTCGGCGGCAACGGATGCGCCGTTGTCCATGGCGGGGCCGATCTGCCCGAGGACGTTTGCACCGCCTATGTTCGCGAAACGTCTCTGGTCGAATGTACGTTTACCGGCCCGTCCGATGTGGCGGACGTGAAGGTGCGTTATTTCCTTGCCAGCCGTGAGATCCCCTTTGCCGGGCATCCCACCATTGCCACCGTGGCCGCCCTGCGGTCGCGGGGGCTGTTTTCGGGTGATACACTGACGCTGGAAACCGGGGCTGGGATCGTGTCCATTTCGCTGACCGGCGAAGAGATCGAGATGACTCAGGTCGCGCCCAAGTTTGGCGCACGTGTTCCTGCCGATCTTGTGGCCGCAGCGGTCAGCCTGCCTGAGGATGCTATCGTATCCCCGCCCCAGATGGTCTCGACCGGGCTGCCCTTTTGCATCACGGTTCTGAAGGATCATGACACGCTGCGCGCCGCCAAGCTGGCCGAGGGGCCGCTGCGCGAGGTGGCTGCGAAGGCGGGATATTCCGGCTCGGACATGGCCGAGCCGTTTCTGGTCACTTTGAAGGGGGCGACGGAGGCGGGCGACACATTCTCGCGCCTGCTGATGGCGCCGCCCAGCCCGCCCGAGGATCCCTTCACCGGGTCGGCGACCGGCGCGATGGCGGCCTATTTGTGGAAATACGGCCTGATGGACAAAGACACCTTCACCGCCGAGCAAGGCCACGACATGGGCCGTCCGGGGCAGGCGACCGTGACACGGGTTGGTTCGGTTGAGGCGATGACCGGGATAAAAGTTGCGGGGCACGGCCATGTTCTGATGCGGGGGCAGGTGGATTTGCCGGACAGGCTGCAATGACCGAGCCAGCGATTGCGATATTGCCCTATGGCCACCGGCTTGGCCCCGATTTGGCCAAGGTTCCGCTGGACGAATTGATCTGGCCCGAAGGCTTCCCCGACCGCCTGACGGGCAAGACAATCGGAGATCTTGAACCGACCGATCACCTGATCATGTATCCGAATTCAACCGTGCATCTGCGGTGGCGCAGGGGCACCCGCGCGCAGATTTCGCTGATGATGGGCGAGCCTTCGGCGATCCATGCCAAGCACGACCGGATGTTGCGGTTCACCTGGCGGCGCTTTTTCCGGGTGCTGACCTTTCACGATGTTCTGCTGCAGGGCATCCCAAATGCGGTGTTCCTGCCCTACGGCCCGACGATGGTGCCCAACTGGCGCGATCTGGACGTGACGAAGACCAAATCCTGCTCGCTGATCGCCTCGGCAAAGCGGGACCTTGTGGGGCATCAACTGCGCCATTCGCTGATCGACTGGGTGCGTGAAACCGGGGTTGATGTGGATATCATGGGCCGCGGCTACACCCCGTTCGACGACAAATCGGACGGGCTTGCGCCCTATCAATATTCCGTCGTGATCGAGAACGTGCGTGAGAAGAATTATTTCTCCGAAAAGCTGACCGATGCGATCCTGTGTTCAACTGTGCCAATCTATTGGGGCTGCCCCAATATCGGCGATTTCATGGATACATCCGGCATGATCCTGTGCGAAGCGCAGGCCGACATCCAGCGCGCGGTAGAGGCCATGTCGCCCGAGGATTACGCAGAACGCCTGCCGCATCTGAAAGCGATCCAGCCCAAGGCCGCAGAGTTCGGCGATTTCGAGGGCCGCGCCGTCGCGGCGATCCGGGCCGCGTTGCAGTAAACCAGCGTCTCAACGAAAAAGCCCCCGGCGGGACCGGGGGCTTTTTGGGTTTTTTTGCGATTTACGTCGCGGCGATCAGGCCCATGCTTTCCAGTTTCAGCAGCACCTGATGGGCGCAGTTGTCGACCTCGACATTCTCGGTCTCGACGCTCAGTTCGGGGTTCGCGGGAACGTCGTAAGGGTCTGAAATCCCGGTGAATTCCTTGATCTTGCCTTCACGCGCCAGCTTGTACAGGCCCTTGCGGTCGCGGCGTTCGCATTCCTCGATGCTGGTGGCCACATGGACTTCGCAGAAGGCACCGAACTGTTCGATCTCTTCCCGCACCGCGCGGCGGGTGGTGGCATAAGGCGCGATGGGCGCGCAGATGGCAATGCCCCCGTTCTTGGTGATCTCGGACGCTACATACCCGATGCGGCGGATGTTCAGGTCGCGATGCTCTTTTGAGAAACCCAGTTCCGACGACAGGTTCTTACGAACGATGTCCCCATCCAGCAGAGTGACCGGACGGCCCCCCATCTCCATCAGCTTGACCATAAGCGCGTTGGCGATGGTGGATTTGCCGCTCCCTGAGAAGCCGGTGAAGAACACGGTAAAGCCCTGCTGGCTGCGCGGCGGTTTGGTCTTGCGCAGCTCGGCGACCACTTCGGGGAAGCTGAACCATTCGGGGATTTCCAGACCCTCGGCCAGACGGCGGCGCAGTTCGGTGCCGCTGATGTTCAGGATCGTTACGTCATCCTTGTCGAGGATCTCGTCATTCGGCTCGTACTGGGCGCGTTCCTGCACATAGACCATGTGTTTGAAATCAACCATCTCGACGCCGATTTCATCCTGGTACTGGCGGAACAGGTCCTGCGCGTCATAAGGCCCATAGAAATCCTCACCGGTCGAGTTCTTGCCCGGACCCGCATGGTCGCGACCGACGATGAAATGGGTGCAGCCATGGTTGGCCCGGATCAGACCATGCCAGACCGCCTCGCGCGGGCCGGCCATGCGCATGGCGAGGTTCAGCAGGCTCATCGAGGTCGTCGAGGCCGGATACTTGTCCAGAACCGCCTCATAGCAGCGCACGCGGGTGAAGTGGTCCACATCACCGGGCTTGGTCATGCCGACAACCGGGTGGATCAGCAGGTTGGCCTGCGCTTCCTTGGCGGCGCGGAAGGTCAGTTCCTGATGCGCGCGGTGCAGCGGGTTGCGGGTCTGGAAGGCCACGATACGGCGCCAGCCCAGCTTGCGGAAAAAGGCGCGCATCTCGTTCGGGGTGTCGCGGCGGGCGCGGAAATCATAGTGGACGGGCTGCTGGATGCCGACCACCGGGCCGCCCAGATAGACCTTGCCTGCAACATTGTGCAGGTAGTTGACGGCAGGGTGGGCATCGTCATCCGCGCCAAACACCTTCTCGGCCTCGCGAGCCTTGTCCGGGGTCCAGCGGTCGGTCACGGTCATGGTGCCGAGGATCACGCCCTCCTGGTCGCGCAGGGCGATGTCCTGACCCAGTTCGATGCCGTCGGCGAAATCTTCGCTGACATCCAGCGTGATCGGCATCGGCCACAATGTGCCATCGGCCAGACGCATGTTTTCGACGACGTTGTCGTAATCCGCCTCGCTCAGGAACCCTTTCAGGGGGTTGAACCCACCATTCATCAGCAGTTCCAGATCGCAGATCTGGCGCGGGCTCAGATCCCAGCTTGTCAGGTCGGCGGCTTCGACCTTGAGTTTCTGGGCCGAGTCATAAGACACGTACAGCTCGGGGATCGGGGCCAGATTGCTTAACATCGTCATGAGAATACTCTTATCGCAGTGGTGAAGTACCAGTGATTCCTCGGTGTTCGAGGGGCATTTGCCCCGGCTGTCCAACGAAGTCCACAGGCATGCTGAAAACAAAGGACGATATGCGTCGATTTTCTTTGGATTGGAAGGATTTTCCGCTTCCGCCTGCAAAACCCGACCAGGGTCCCGCAAAATGGCAACAATTCCCTCAGTCCGAGGATTTGTGTTCCTGCGCGTAAACGGACGGATCAAAGCCCGAGACCCGGCGAATTGGCAGCGCGGGAACCGGGTGCTGGACGCCCCGCAGCTCAAAACGCTGCAACCGGGCGGGCGGGACAGTCAGGCCCGCTGCTGTCAGCAGTTCGCCTGAAACCAGAAGCTCGACACCCAGTGCTTTGGTTTGGCCTTCCAGACGGCTGGCGACATTGACTGCGTCGCCGATGATGGTGCGGGGGGCATGGCCTTCGGCGCCGATCTCACCCAAAACCAGATCACCCAGATGCAGGCCCATCCCGATGCGAATTCCGGGGCTTCCTTCGGCTTCGAGCTTTTCGTTGAAACGCTCCAGTGCCTTGCTGATGTCGATGGCCGCTTTCAGCCCGGCTTTGGCCGAGGCGGCGGCGTCGGGTTTTTCGAACACGGCGAGCAAGCCGTCTCCCATATATTTGTCGACAACACCGCCATCTGCGGTGATTGCCGGGACGATGGCGTCGAAAAAGCGGTTCAGCAGGAACACGATGTCATATGGCAACTGTCCCGTGGTGCGCGCGGTAAAGCTGCGCATGTCCAGAAACAGAACCGCCAGCTGGCGTTCCTGTCCCTGGCTGGCGTGGCCGCGGTTGCGCCCGCCATCGGGGCGATACACGCGATAGATCGAAATCGGGTCGGTCGGGCGGATCTGGCAGGCCAGCCGGGTTTGCGGCGACGCGCCAACTGCGGCCAGGCTGCGGGCCTCGACCTCGCTGGGTGGGGGCAGGAAATCCGAGCCGTCCTCGATGATGACCCGGCAGGTGGTACAGCGCCCCTTGCCGCCGCAGAGCGCCGTATGCGGGATGCCGTTCGCCTGTGAGATTTCAAGCAGCGTCATGCCCTTCTCCGCCACAACCTCGGGGCCGCGCGAATAGGTCACCCGGACGGAATGCCTGCGCCGCCACAGTTTGCGCCCGACAAAGACCATCGCGGTCACCGCAAGCGCCGCGAGAAATGCCGCCACCGCATTGTCCTTGACGCTGAACAAGGTCTGAAAGGCTTCGGGCGAGGGCCAGTTATAATGTTCGATATATTGCTGCCGCAGGAACTCATCCGCGAAATCGGCCCAGATGCGCCGCCCTTCGGTCAGCAACCCCGCCAGCGCGAACGAGGGGATAAAGACCGCCACGCCGATCAGATAGGGCACGGCCTTGCGCCACCAAGCTGTCAGCCGCAGCCACATGTGAAGGCCGATGCAGCCATGCACCCAGACCAGCAACAGCAACAGGCTTTGCATCCAGATGGCGGAATTGGGCCACATCAGCACGATGATATAGCCCATCTCGTCATTGACGTCGAAAACCTCGTGCGCGAAGCGGGTTTGCACGATGTGAGAGATAAGCTGAAGCGGAATCAGCAGCCCCAGAATGATCTGCAGGGCCGTACTGAACGGCATGCGCAAGGTCCTGCGCTGCGCGATCGATGTCAGCGCCAGCCCCGCGTGCAAAAACAGCGCGATGTAGAGAACCACGCTCATGACATCGTGGCGGGTGACGGCTTTGCGACCGTCTTGCATGCCGTGCAGGAAATCGGTGTGAAACAGGCCCAGACCGATATTTATGAAGTGAAAAAAGGCAAAGGTGAACAGGACCAGACCGCTGCCAATCCTGAGCCGGGTCGACCAGCCACCACGCCAAAGGGGGTTATCCAATCAGATCACCTGCATTCGCTTTGCTTATGCCCGAGTCTGATACGGGTGCGCGAACGGGTCAAGCTAGGGTTAGGAATAAGACGGAACCCATGTGGTTGCCGGTGCATCGACGTGGATCAGCGCAGAAGAGATATTGAACAGTACGATATGGCCGAGGTCGGGGCGCGAACGTGAGCTATACAGCAACCCGTCAGCCCCTTCGGAACGGGCATCGTCCGAAAACTGCCATGTCGGGGAACGGCCCGTATCGCCGTGTATGTCCTGCCAGACAATCGACGCCTCGCGCTGTCCACGCAGGTCCACCAGCCGAGCCCCCGCGATACGCGTGCGCAGCAATACCCGTGGCGGGTCGCCCGCCGAGACATAGCGCCGGATCGCGACCCCGGCCCCCTCGGCGCTGAGCGAGGCGTAAAGCGCCGTTTGCCCCGCGTAATGAAAACGCCCCTCGGGTGCCCTTGCGGGGGCCAGAGGGGCGTCGATTTGCGACAGAAACAGAATTCTCCAGACCGGGCCCGAGAATTCCAGCACCTGTTACTCCTGCTCGGCCAGGAACCGCTCGGCGTCGAGTGCGGCCATACAGCCCATGCCTGCGCTGGTGACGGCCTGACGGTAGACGTGGTCTGTCAGATCGCCCGCGGCGAAGACGCCGGGGACCGAGGTTTCGGTGGTGCCGGGTTTGGTCACGACATAGCCGCCCATATGAGTGTCCAGCGTGTCTTTGACCAGTTCGTTGGCGGGCGCGTGGCCGATGGCGACGAACACGCCTTTGCACGGGATCTCGGTGATCTCGCCGGTTTTGACATTCTTGACCCGGACACCTTCGACGCCCAGCGGGGCATCGGTGCCGATCACTTCGTCCAGCTCATGGAACCACAAAGGCTCGATCTTTTCATTCTTCATCAGTCGATCCTGCAGGATTTTCTCGGCCCGCAGCTCGTCCCGGCGGTGGATCAGGGTGACCTTGCTGGCGAAGTTGGTCAGGAACAGCGCCTCTTCCACGGCGGTGTTGCCGCCGCCGATCACCACGATTTCCTGACCGCGATAGAAGAACCCGTCACAGGTGGCACAGGCCGAGACGCCAAAGCCCTTGAACTTTTCTTCCGACGGCAGGCCAAGCCATTTCGCGCGGGCACCGGTGGCCAGAATGACGGCGTCGGCGGTATAGGTGCTGCCATTGTCGCCCTTGGCCGTAAAAGGCCGATGGCTCAGATCCAGATCGCTGATGATATCGCCAATCACTTCGCAACCCATCGCTTTTACGTGATCCTGCATCCGGACCATCAGATCGGGGCCCTGAACCTCGGTATCGCCGGGCCAGTTCTCGACCTCGGTGGTGGTGGTCAGCTGGCCGCCGGGTTCGATCCCCTGCACCAGAATGGGGTTTAGCATCGCGCGGCTGGCATAGACGCCGGCCGTGTACCCTGCGGGCCCCGACCCGATGATCAGAACCTTGGTGTGACGTGTCTCGGTCATGGTATCCCCGCTCGAACTGCCTGAACCGGGCCGTTTGCCCGTCGCACCGATATAGCGAGGGGCGGGCAGGGCTTAAAGCCCCCTCTTGCCCCTGATCCACCATGCGCTGCGGGCAGGGCTGCGCCCGGCCTGTGAATCGCAAGATCAACAAAATTGCGCGGATGCGAAACATTATTGCGCATGGGCGGGGTACTGATATAACAACCGAAAAATCAGGAGCATTTGATGGTCACGACTCGGCTGGATGAAATCGACCGCAAGATTCTGGCAGAATTGCAGGCGGACGGTCGTATGACCAATGTTGAACTGGCCAAACGTGTCGGAATCTCGGCCCCGCCCTGTCTGCGGCGGGTGCGCACGCTGGAAGAATCCGGCTACATCACCGGCTACCATGCCGATGTGAACGCCCGCGAACTGGGATTCGAGGTTCAGGTCTTTGTGATGGTCGGTCTGGACAGTCAGGCCGAATCGGAACTCAGCGCATTTGAAGAACGCTGCCGCGACTGGCCGCTGGTCCGCGAATGCCACATGCTGAACGGCGAGGTGGATTTCATGCTGAAATGCGTGGCCCCGGACCTAAGCAGTTTTCAGCAGTTTTTGACCGGCGAGCTACTGACCACGCCGAACGTGGCCAGCGTCAAGACATCGCTTGTTATCCGAGGCGCAAAAGACGAGCCAGGCGTGCCGTTCGACGTTTTGGAAGAACGAATGAGCCGGACGGCTTAAGCTGCGCGCCGCGTGCACTCAGGGCGATTGGCGGCAACATGGCCGCAATCGCCAACGAAAGTATCCAACTTAGTAATATCTGCATAATGCCCCCACACTGCAGTAATCATTAACATCTCAGGCCGTGATCGCGTCTACCTCTCCGTCTCCGGCGCGCGGCATCAGCAGCGGGCCAAAATCGTTCAGCGATTCGATATGCGCAAACAGGTTCAGATAGATTGACCGTAGCGAATGGCTGATCATCCGGACCGCGTTCACACCTGGGTGATATGTTTCAAATTGTAAACCATCCACGCGGATAACGGAATGCCGTTTTAGGCAAATGTGAAACAATTCCACGGGCGTAGGCGGCATTGTCTCAATCACCCCCATCCCGTCCTGAAACTCGGAGACCGGCGTCAGAATCGGTGCGCCTTCATTCAGGTGGCGCAGATGCGCGGGCGTGCCCAGAATGCGGGCAGCCGGGCCGGCAATGACGCCGGACATCGGTTTTTGCATGCCGAACGTATCGGCCATGATCCGCGTCAGCGGGCGAGTGCGGCCCCTGGCGTCCTCGCGTCCGGGGATCAGAGTGACAGACCCCTTCCATAGAACCGTTTCCGACGCGCCATCCTGCGTCAGGACCGTATCGCCGGGCATCAGATCCTCGATCGCCATCGGGCCAAGTTCGGTTTCCACCAACGAGCCACGGGTGAAGGCGCAGAACGCGTCTTCGAACATGGGCAGCGCCGGCGCGATATGGCGGGTCTGCGCGACCTCGCCGTTCTTCAGCAACGTGCTGACTTCGTAGCGGCGCAGTTGCGCTTTTCTTTTGGTGGCCGGGCGCGGTGCATTTTTCAGCAGTGCCGTCGTTTCGACGGCGTTTCTGGCCGCCCGGGCCAATGAATTAGGAATAGTCATCGATATTCCTTCCCCTCTAAATGTCCGAACAGCCGAGAGAAATCCCCATACATTCCCGCCTGACGGTTTGGTTCTTTGCCTTGAAATAAATGGACAACCTCTGGGCGCCGGTCTGTAATCCAGCACACAGCGAATAAATTTCGCATCCCATCGGTCAACACATTGACCCCCCAGACAAACTCGTACTTTGCGGGTTGCAATTTCCCGCGCACACACTCCGAACACTGGTCGCGGTCAGGGCCGCGACCCGCAACGCATCAGACCGGAGCAGTCCCTGATGCGCCTTAAACCCGTCGGGACCGGCAGCTGGCCCCTTGGGTATTCTGTTTCAGCGTCGTGTTGCCAAACGGCGCGCGACCCTGAGGGAGTTGCTTGAAACCCGCTTCCACGGCATTTCCAGTTTCTGGTCCCGAGCCGCCGCAACCACGGCGCTGAGAAACCGAGATTTTGTCTTCATTCTCTGATCCTGCTCTGCTTGGGGTCTGACGCCCCGTTTCCCTTGAAACCCTAACGTGACGCTGGTTTGCGGCACGGATAAGGCTGAACCGGGATCAATTGCGGACAAAAAATAGAAGTTTGATGTTTACCTTTTACAAGAAGGCCAGACATCAACGGTCTGTAAGTCAGATAACCACCTGAGGACTGGCACAAAATTCCACACGATTCTTGAGTCCGGTAAACACAATAATTGTGGCGGAAAGGTGGCGGGTTTGCCTTAATTGTGGCGAAAACTACAATCTGATGGCCGAGATCAGGCGGCCATAATCGGCCTCTTTCGCGTGGGTCGCGCGGCGATAGGAATAGAAGCGGTCCGGGTCGGAATAGGTGCAGTGCCGGGTCCATTCGACCTGATCCAGCCCCGCCTGACGCAGCCGGTGCAGGCCAAAGGCGGGCAGGTCAAACAGCAGCCTGTCCCCCTGTCCATTGGCGAAGAATCGGGTGTTATCGAGCGAATCGGCGGTGAAATCGTCCAGAAACTCGGGCCCGACCTCGTAGGCGCGCTGCGAGATGGTCGGGCCGATCACCGCGCGGGTGTTTTCGCGCGATGCGCCCAACTCCTCCATCGCGTCCAGCGTGGATTCGAGAACGCCGCTCAGCGCGCCGCGCCAGCCCGCATGCGCGGCCCCGATCACTTTCGCGTCAGGATCGGCGAACAGGACCGGCTGGCAGTCAGCGGTCAGGATGGTCAGGGCCAGACCGGGCGTGGCCGTAACCACGGCATCCGCCTTGGGCTTTTCGCCGTTCACCGGGCCATCGACCGTGATCACGGTCGGGGAATGCACCTGATGCACACCGATCAGCGCGTCCGGTTCGACCTCCATCGCATCGGCGACGCGGCGGCGGTTCAGGGCCACAGCCTCGGTCTGGTCCGACGATCCATGGCCACAATTCAGCCCCGAGAATATCCCGGACGAGGCCCCGCCCCGTCGGCTGAAGAACCCGTGCCGAACAGGGTACAGCATGTCCGAAGTCAGAATTTCCAATGTCATGGTTCCAGTCCCGGTGGTGGCGCAGAGTGAAGCGGATAGAGACCCAGTACTTTGAACAGGTTTCCCATTTCATCCGGGTGCGTCAACCGGCGATGTGCGGCAATCAGGTTTTCTAGTTGCGAACCGCCCTGCGACCGGGCCAGCGCCTGCGCCCGGGCGGTGATCCCCAGCCGTTCCAGAAACACGCCCTGCGGGGTCAGCCGCGTATGGGCGCAACCGGTTGCCTTGGCCGCAATGGCCAGGGGTTCGAAATCCACATGCGCCGTCAGATCGGCCTGACCCGGCGCGTCCAGCGGGTCGGTTTTTTCATGCGCCCTGAGCGCCTGCAGCGTGTCGCCCAGCGAATGCCAATCGCCGTAATCCACGATCAATGCAGCCCCGCCATGCCTTGCAATCCGCCCGGCGATTTCCGTCAGAAGCGGAATCGCTCCGGCGCAGAGCTCGACCAGATCGCCCTCTTGAGTGTCCTCGAGCCGGTCGCTCAGCGCCGCCTGTGGCGCTTGCGGACCCAGTCCGAAGGTCAAAGAGTCTTCCGTTGTTCCGATCAGGCGTTCCCGCCAGCCTTCGCCGTCCCTTTGAAATTGGCGGATGGGCAGGGCGTCGAAGAACTCATTTGCGACCAGAAACAGCGGCAGGTCCGGCAGGTCAGCCGCGCTGTCGATCCAGCGCGGATCATAGCCTTTCAGTGTCTCGGCCTGTAACTTTTTCAACGCAGGTGAGGCCTCTAGCAGAACAACCTGCACCGCCGCGTGAAATCCCGGCACGCCGCATGTGGCGCGCAGGATATCGGCCATCAAGGTTCCGCGCCCCGGTCCAAGCTCGGCCAGTGCAACTTGGGAAGGTTGCCCCTGATCGAGCCAGCTTTGCGCAAGGCTCAGGCCGATCAGCTCCCCGAACATCTGGCTGATTTCCGGGGCGGTGATGAAATCCCCGCCGGCGCCCAGCGGGTCGCGCGTGCTGTAATATCCCAAGGTGGGGTGCAGCAGGCATTCGGCCATGTAGTCGGCCACACTCATCGGGCCATCCTGGCGGATGCGCGCGATCAGGTGATCCCGCAGGGTCATGTCGCCGGACGTGCGCGCATCGCAAACCAAAGGCCCAGCGCGATCATCGGCAGCGACAAGAGTTGCCCCATCGTGAGCCCATAGCCGCTCAGATGCAGCGCCAATCCCAACGGGTTGCCCTCGGACACGAATTGCGCGTCGGGTTGACGGAAGAACTCGACTATAAAGCGCGAGGCTCCGTAGCCCGCCAAAAACACACCCATGACAAGTCCCGGTTTGCGAAACGCGCCGCGGCGATAGGCCAGCCAGATCAGCAGTGCACCGAGCAGAAGCCCCTCGAGCGCGGCTTCATAAAGCTGCGAGGGGTGGCGCGCGCACAGTCCAGCCACAACGCCCGGGCAATCCTGCGCAGCGCCGCCGGGGAATATCACCGCCCAGGGCAGTTCGCTGGGGCGGCCCCAAAGCTCGGCATTGACGAAGTTTGCCAGACGCCCCAGCAACAGGCCGGGGGGCACCGTGTAGGCGATCAGATCGCCCAGCGACAAAGCCGGAATCCGATGGCGGCGGGCAAACAGAAACGAGGCAATCACTACGCCCAGCAGGCCGCCGTGAAAGGCCATCCCGCCCTGCCAGACTTTCAAGATGTCCGCAGGGTGCGACAAGTAGTAGGCAGGCTGATAGAACAGCACAAAGCCCAGCCGCCCGCCCAGAATGACGCCGAGGATGATCCAAGTGATCAGATCCTCTAGCTGTTCGGGGCGCATCGGCGGCGTCTCATCCCGCCACAGGGCAGGGCGGCGCAGCGCCATCGCCGCCATGCGCCACGCGATCAGAATGCCCGCGATATAGGCCAGCGCGTACCACCTGAGCTCGAACTCGAACCCGAACAGCGAGATCGAGAACAATTCGGGCGACAGATCGGGGAAATTCAGAACAGCCTGCATGTGCGTCTCATTGCCCGGGGTTTGCGGGGCAAGTCAACCTTGAGCCCGGGCCATTCTTTACCCATATAGAGAACAACCGCGATTTCGGAGTTAAAGCCATGCAAACCCGCAACAAGATCCTCGACGATGTTTCCCAACTGATGACCAACGCCATGGGCGTGGCGCAGGGCGCGCGGGAAGAGGCCGAGAATGCGATGAAGTCGATGATCGACCGCTGGCTGGCTGACCGCGATTTCGTCACCCGCGAGGAATT
Organism: Ruegeria sp. AK4; assembly: GCF_056541025.1. Classification (NCBI taxonomy): domain Bacteria; kingdom Pseudomonadati; phylum Pseudomonadota; class Alphaproteobacteria; order Rhodobacterales; family Roseobacteraceae; genus Ruegeria; species Ruegeria sp. AK4. The sequence goes on along the minus strand of NZ_JBQFXS010000004.1, from coordinate 88,914 downwards.
CGACGCCGTCCGCGCGATGGCTCAGAAAGCCCGCGAGGAAAACGCCGCGCTCGAGGCGCGGATCGCCGCGCTTGAGGCGAAGCTGGACAAGTAACGTCCGTTTCAGGGATTTGATGACAGGTACACCGCCGTGCAATCCACCCTCGGATTATGCGGCGACGTGAATCTTGCCGCCTTGCAGAATTTTATCAAGACAAAGCTGTACACGACGCCAATATTTTGATCGGCGTTGCCATTCGTCCACAACTTATTGCTGTTATCCCCAATAAATAGGGTTGTCAGAACCCATCTCGCGTCGCACCATATTTAGTACAGGCCTACGGGGGAAGCCCGGCTTGTAGAGCAGGCAACTAGCGCTGGGGCGCTGCCAGCCCCAAAATGCTAGAGAGTAGTGAGGTGGCATTATGGCCCTTTCCGAGCAGTTTCTAGAAGAAGACCTTCATCCAATCGATATTGTTGAACATCTGGCTGAACATCACGACTGGGATTTCGATCGCATTGGCGACGATCAGATCGCCATGGCGGTCGAAGGGCAGTGGCGGACCTATTCGATCACGCTGGCCTGGTCCAACTATGACGAAACGCTGCGCATGGTGTGCTCGTTCGAAATGGAGCCACCGACCGAGCGTGAATCCGAACTGTACGAGTTGCTCAACAAAATGAACGACCAGTGCTGGGCGGGGGCGTTCACCTACTGGGCGAACCAGAAACTGATGGTCTATCGCTACGGTCTGGTTCTTGCGGGCGGCCAGACGGCCAGCCCCGACCAGATCGACACGATGATCACCGCCGCCGTCATGAGCGCCGAGCGCTACTATCCGGCGATTCAGCTGGTGACATGGGGCAACCGGACGCCCGAAGAAGCGATGCAAGTCGCCATTGCAGAGGCCTACGGCCGGGCGTAAAGCTTTGCCCCGAACCTTTTAAGTCAGGGGAGGGGCAAACCAATGGACATGTCTCGCGTGGCCGAGCAGGGTCTGGTGCTTTTGGGGTGCGGAAAGATGGGTTCCGCAATGTTGGCGGGTTGGCTGGAACACGGCCTGCCCGCCGCTTCCGTCTGGGTGATTGATCCCTATCCCTCGGACTGGCTGAAAGCACAGGGCGTCAACATCAACACACCGCTGCCCGAAGCGCCCGCCGTGGTGCTGGTGGCCGTCAAGCCGCAGATGATGGGCGAGGCCCTGCCCGCCATTCAGGCGCTGGGCGGCGGCGGCAGCCTGTTCATTTCCGTGGCTGCGGGCACGTCGATTGCCACCTTCGAGAATATTCTGGGGTCCGGTACACCGATCATCCGCGCGATGCCGAATACGCCTGCTGCTATCCGTCAGGGGATCACCGCGTTGATCGGCAACGCCCGGTCTTCGGCGGCGGATCTGGAGCTTGCCGAAAACCTTCTGTCAGCTATCGGCGAAACCGTGCGTTTGGAGTCTGAGGCTCAAATGGACGCGGTGACCGGCCTCAGCGGGTCCGGTCCGGCCTATGTCTTTCACCTGATCGAAACGCTGGCCGCTGCCGGTCAGGCGCAGGGGCTGCCGCATGAACTGGCGATGAAGCTGGCGAAATCCACCGTGGCCGGGTCAGGTGCGCTGGCGATGGCGGCCGAGGAAGACCCCTCGCAATTGCGGGTCAACGTGACCTCGCCCAATGGCACCACGCAGGCGGCGCTTGAGGTGCTGATGCACGAGGAAGAGGGGTTCCCGGACCTGTTGCACCGTGCTGTCAAAGCCGCAACCGACCGATCCAGGGAGCTGTCCCGTGAGTGAGATTACTTTTGACGAGTTCCTCAAGGTCGACATCCGCGTGGGCGAAGTAACCCGCGCCGAGCCCTACCCCGAGGCCCGCAAACCCGCGATCAAGATGTGGATCGACTTTGGCGATGAGATTGGCGAGCGCAAAACCTCGGCCCAGATCACCGCGCATTACGATCCGGCGACGCTGGTGGGCAAGCAGGTGATTGCTGTGGTGAATTTCCCGCCACGCCAGATCGGCAAGTTCATGTCCGAGGTGCTGGTGCTGGGCCTGCCGGATGAGCAGGGTGAAATCGTTTTGATCGGCCCGGACGGCAAGGTGCCGCGGGGCGGGAGGATGCACTGATGAAGCTTCTGATCGCCCGCCCGATGACCGCCGCTGTCGAAGCCCGCGCCAAGGCCGAGTTCGATGTCGAGTTCCGCAGCAATACTCTGCCGATGACGCAGGACGAAATGCGGCAGGCGCTGTCCGGGTTCGACATTGTGGTGCCAACGCTGGGCGATCTGTTCTCGGCGCAGGTGTTCGCCGCTGTGCCAAAGCCCCGTTGCAAGCTGCTGGCCAATTTCGGGGTCGGTTTCAATCATATCGACGTGGACGCCGCCCGTGCCGCGGGCATTGCCGTAACCAACACACCGGGTGCCGTCACCGACGCCACCGCCGACATCGCCATGACCTTACTGCTGTCCACCGCCCGCCGCGCGGGCGAGGGGGAACGGCTGGTCCGCAAAGGGGAATGGCAGGGCTGGCACCCGACCCAGATGCTGGGCCATCACGTCACCGGCAAGCGCGTCGGTATCGTCGGCATGGGCCGGATCGGTCAGGCCATCGCGCGGCGGTGTCATTTCGGGTTCGGGATGTCGGTTGCCTACCAGTCACGCAGCCCGAAACAGGTGGATTTCCCCGCCGAGTACATTCCCGACCTGAACGCTCTGGCCGCAGCGGTGGATTTTCTTGTCGTGGCTGTTCCCGGAGGCGCGGACACACAGCACCTGATCAACGCGCAGGTGCTGCAGGCCATGAACCCGACCGCCATCCTGATCAACATCGCGCGCGGCGAGGTCGTGGATGAAACCGCCCTGATCGCTGCCCTGCAAGCGGGCCAGATCGCGGGCGCGGGTCTGGACGTTTATGAGTTCGAGCCGACTGTCCCCAAGGCCCTGATCGACATGGAAAACGTTACCCTGCTGCCGCATCTGGGCACCGCGACCGACGAAGTGCGGACCAGCATGGGGCACATGGCACTGGACAACGTGGCGGCTTTCGTCGCGGGAGCTGACCTGCCGAATCCGGTCTAGGCGCCCACGGCCTCGCGCCAGTGTTTGCGGCAGAGCGAGACATAGGTCTCGTTCCCGCCGATCTGCACTTGCGCGCCTTCGGTGATGGTGTTGCCGTTCTCGTCCTGACGAATCACCATCGTCGCCTTGCGACCGCATTCGCAGATCGTGCGCACCTCACGCATCTCATCGGCCAGCGCCAGCAAGGCGGCAGAACCGGGGAACAGCTTGCCCTGAAAATCGACCCGCAGGCCGTAGGCCAGAACGGGAACCTTCAGGTCATCGACCGCACGGGCCAGTTGCCAGACCTGATCTTCGGACAGAAACTGCGCCTCATCCACGAACACACAGGCGACCCGGCCCTGACCCAAGCGCGTTTCGATCATCGAAAACACGTCGTCTTCGGGGCGAAACGTATCCGCTTGCTCGGAAATCCCGATGCGTGAGGCGATCCGCCCGGTCCCGGCGCGCCCGTCCACGGCGGCGGTCATCAGATAGGTGTCCATGCCCCGCTCGCGGTAGTTGTGCGAGGCCTGCAGCAACACGGTCGATTTGCCCGCGTTCATGGTGGAGTAATTGAAATACAGTTTTGCCATGTGGCGGGTCTAGAACGCCGGACAGAAAGGAACAAGTCATCAATGGCGGTGGAAAGCGACGTCGCCATTGCAGCTGCGAAGACCGAGCACACGCTCTATGGGGATGGAGCCCCCGCGCTCGCAACAGCGACGCCGTCGGCCAACATGTGGCCTAAACGTTGTGAAGACTGAAATCCCGTCCCACTATCACTCGTTACCGGCAAGAACTGCCGCCACTCACTCACAAAATCCCCCGCATATCTGAGGGATAGTCAATTTATGGCATTTCAATTATGACTGGAGTATGGGAAATTTCCCTTCCCTTTCCCCCAAATCAAATGGGCAGGACAGGGCGCGCGGGTAACAAAGGTAAAACGATGGCAGATATTGGGGCTTATCTGAAAAAGCACACGGAATCCCTGGTGAAGGATGTCGGCATAGAAGCGGCGTGCGAGATTACGGGCAAGTCAAAGGCCACGTTGGGCCGGTATTATTCCGACAATGCCGAACATGCCGACCGGTTCATGCCCGTAGACGCGGTCGCCCGCCTTGAGAATGTGGCGACCTACCCCCATGTGACCTCGGCTCTGGCGGATCTGAAGAACATCACCTTGTCCTATGACGGCCGCAACACCGAAGCGCCGCGGACCGGTGGGGTGAACTCGGACGTCATTGCGCTGAGCCAGCGGTTCGCCATGCTGATGACCGAGTATCAGGCGGCTATCGAGGACGGGATCATAACCGTGAACGAGGCCAAGCGGCTGCTGAAGGAAACCAGCCTGCTGCAGCAGGTTCTGATCGAGATGAAGCTGCATCTGGAAGAAGAAAGCGTCAGTCAGCCCTGATCCGGGCCTTGGCGGACGGGCACCACTGACGGTGGTGCGGCAGTAAAATTCTGCCTCAATTATGTCACTTCGATCTCGTAGACAGCCTTTCAGACAAGAGTGCTGAAGGCAAAGAAACATGCAAAAAGTGCAGGGATCGTACAGGATCCTGACGGATAAAACTGCGTGCCGGCTTTACATGGCCGCCCTTGCGGTGCTTGTCGGCCTGATGACCCTTGGCGGTTATGTTCAAGGTCCTGATGACATCATGCGCTGGGTTGCGGTGTCCGATCTGCTGGGCGGGCAGGGGTGGTTCGATCCCTATCAGCACCGGCTGGGGCCGGATGGCGGCACGTTGATGCACTGGTCCCGCCTGATCGATGCGCCCATTGCCGGGATTTATGCGCTGAGCAGTCTGGTGCTGCCGCCGGATGCTGCCTATCAATTTACCGCCTTCCTGTGGCCCACGCTGCTGGCCGGGCTGCTTTTGTGGGCGTTCGCGATCATCGGCGGCGCATTAGGGGGCCGCGCGGGGGCCGTGTCCGCTCTGGTCATGGCCGTGATTGCGATCAACAGTTCGGGCAAATTCGATAAGTATTCCTTTGATCACCATGGGTTGCAGGTCTTGCTGTTTGTGTCTGCGGTGATGTTTTTCATTCTCCGCAAGGATATCCGGCACGCGGGTCTTGGGCTGGGCCTGTGTCTGGCGTTGTCCCTGTCCATCGGCACGGAATCGCTGGCGCAAATCGGGCTCATCGGCCTGTTCGTTGCGGTCGATTGGGTCTTGTCCGGCAAAACCAGCCGTCGCCGCACGATGGAATTCGGGGCCGCGATGGCCGGTACACTGTTGCTGGCAGCGGTGGCGACGACCGGGGGTGAGAGTTTCTTTTTCCCCGGCTGCGATTCCCTGACGCTCAGCGTGGCCCTGCCTGCGGGCGTGGCGGCGCTTGGGCTTTTGGCGGTCGCAGCCGGTGCGTCGGGCCGGTCGGTCCGGGCCCGGCTCGGGTGCTTTGCGGCGGTCGGGGCGCTTGCCGTGGGTCTGGCGTACAGCTTCGCGCCCTATTGCCTTGAGAACCCGATCAACCAGATGTCGCCCGACATGCGCGCCTTTTGGCTGAGCCAGGTCACCGAGGCCCAGAATGTCAGCGTATTCATCCAGCGACATGCAGGCGAAACCGTCGCGCTGATCGCGATCTCTGTCTTCTCGATGATTGCGGCGGGCGTTTTTGCCTATGGGTCAGAGCGGAAGATCGAGTATCTGCTGCTGCTCGGCCTGATCGCCATTGCGTTTGTTCTGTTCCTGTACCAGTCCCGGATGATGACCTTTCTGGCCCTGTCGATGGTGGCTGTGCAGGCGCAGGTTCTGCGGGTGATCTACCAGAAGTACCGGGTAAACGGACAAAGGCTGTTCGGTGTCCTTTTGGTTGCGTTTGTCGTTCTGATGTCCCCGAAAACCGGGGCGAGCCTTGAAAAGCGACTTGCGGCGGGGGCGGAAACCGTGCCGGACACAGGCGCAGCGGTGCAGGTCAGCGCATATGCCTGCACCACACCGCAGGCCACACGCCCGTTGCGCGATCTGAAACCCGGTCTGATCCTCGCCGATTTCGACTATGCCTCGTACATCCTGCGCGACACGGATCATTCGGTTCTGGGGGGGAACTACCATCGGAATGAGGCCGGAAACCTCGCGCAGATTGACCTGTTCCGGTCCGAAGCCCGCGACACTGGCCCCCGCCTTGCCGCGTTGGGCATCGACTATATTCTGGTCTGCGAAGCCAACGCCCGGACAGAATACTGGTCGTCGGTGTCTAAGGGTGAGGGGTTTCTGGCCGGGCTGCTGAACGGCGATCTGCCGGACAATGTGACCGAACTGCCCCGCGCGCAGGGTGCGGCGTTCCGCATCTACGCGGTAAAAGGCTAACCGCGCCGTTTGATGATCACCGATCCGACCGAATAGCCAGCCCCGAAGGAACAGATCAGACCAATCTCGCCATCTTCCAGATCGTCAGAGTATTGCGAAAAGGCAATGATGGACCCGGCGGACGAGGTGTTGGCGTAGTCCTGCAGGATGTTGGGCTGTTCACCGGCTTCGGGCTCGCGGCCCAGAACCTTTTTGCCGATGAAATCGTTCATCGTCTTGTTGGCCTGATGCAACCACAGACGTTTCAGATCGGTGCTGGCGACGCCCTCGGCCTCCATGTGATCGCTGATGTGCTTGCTGACCATGGGCAGCACTTCCTTGAACACTTTGCGCCCGTTCTGCATGAACTGCATGTCGCGCCTGTCGACTACCCCGTCGGGGCGCGAGCGGCGCAGGAAGCCATTGTTATTGCGGATATTGTTGGAAAACGCGGTGGCGCAGCGGGTCGAAAGAACCTCGAAATGCGGGCCGGTGGCGTCTTCGATCCGTTCGATCAGGGTGGCCGTGGCCACGTCACCAAAGATGAAGTGGCAATCGCGGTCGCGCCATTCGAGATGGCCCGAACAAATCTCGGGGTTCACCACCAGCGCCGCCCGGACCGAGCCTGACCGCACCATATCCGCCGCTGCCTGAATGCCGAAAGTGGCCGAGGAACAGGCGACATTCATGTCGAACCCGAACCCGTCGATCCCCAGCGCCTGCTGAATCTCGATGGCAATCGCCGGGTAAGCGCGTTCGTGGTTCGACGCCGCGCAGATTACCAGATCGACGTCTTCGGCTTTGCGCCCCGCCTGCGCCAGCGCCTTGTTGCAGGCATCCACCGCCATCTCGGTCATGATCCCCGGCTCATCATCGCTGCGCTGGCGCAGCAGCGGGTGCATGACATCCGGGTCCAGCACGCCGGATTTGTCCATCACAAACCGGTTCTGAATGCCCGACGCCTTGACGATGAATTCTTCCGAGGAATGTTGCATCGGCTCGATCTGCCCCGCCGCAATCGCATCGGCATTTTGGGCGTTCTGCTTGTCGGCATAGGCGTTGAAAGCCTGAACGAGTTCGGCATTGGTAATGACGTTCTCGGGCGTGAAAACACCGGTTCCGGTGATGGCGGGCGTGTACATGGCGGGTCCTGAATCGCTTGGATTCGCTCAAAATGCAGTCTCGGCAGGGTTTGATCAAGGTATGTTGACCCGAGGGCAAGGGCTGAGGTGGCGGGAAATCACCTTCGTATCTTGAATAGTTCTGAAAATGAAGTATATCGCGCCAAGACACAGCACGAGAGGTCCCATGTCGGACGACACAAACAGCAGGCCGGATCACCTGACGCCCGAGATACAGGCGATCATGGGTGTCTATGCGCTTTACTGGAAACTGGAAGAGACTTTCGAGTGCATCGAAACCGAGCTGAGCCACCCGGAATGCCACATGCTGATCAAGCTGGATCAGCCCAAACGCATGGGTGTGCTAGCCGCGGATATGTTAAGTGTTCCATCTACCATCACGGCTACCGCGGATGCGCTGGAACAGGCTGGTTATCTGACCCGCGAGAAAGACCCCGCCGACCGTCGGGCCTTGCTGCTGGTGCTGACCGACAAAGGCCACGAGGCCCGCGACATGCTGGTGGCCGAGGCCGGAAAGCTGTTTCACCGGGCATCCGGTCTGAATGCCGAAGAAACCGCTCAATTCGCGCAACTGGCGCGCAAAATCCGTGACAACGTTCTGAAAACCGGAATTCCCGAGGGATTGAAAAAATGAAACTGCTGACCGCTCTGGGCCTTGCTATGGCCGTTCTGGCGACTCCGATGGCCGCGCAGGAGGTTTCGAAACCCGTAAAACTGATGCTGGTGCGTGAGACCGAGCCCGGCTTTTCGCGCCAGTTCTTTGGCCGCGTGGCGGCGCGCCAGACGGTGGACCTTGCTTTTCAGGTGCCGGGGCAGATTGTCGAGATGCCAGTGACCGAGGGTTTCGTGATCCCCAAGGACAACCTGATTGCGCGTCTGGATCAGGAACCGTTCGAATTGCGCCTGAACCGCGCGAAGCTGCAAAAGGAACAAGCGGACCGGACCGTGGCCCGTCTGTCCCGGTTGCGGGGCACCACAGCCAGCCAGGTGGCGGTCGATGACGCCGAGACCGAGGCGCAACTGGCCGCCATCGCCCTGCGCGATGCCGAATATGAACTGGAACACGCCACGCTGAAGGCCCCCTTCGACGCGCTGGTGTCCAGCCGCGCGGTCGAGGCGTTTACCACCGTGTCGGCAGGCACCCCTATTGTCCGCATTCACGACATGTCCGAATTGCGGATCGAGGTGGACGTGCCCGAAATCCTTTTCCAGCGCTCGGGTCAGCAGGATGACATAACGCTTACCGCCAAATTCCCGGTCAGTGATGAGGTTTTTCCACTGGAAATCCGCGAATTCGATGCCGAATCCTCCAGCGTCGGGCAGACCTATCGCATCCAGTTCGGGCTGACCCCGCCCGAAGGCTTGCAGATCCTGCCGGGGTCCTCGGTGACGGTAAACGCCAAGGTGCGGGACCAGCGTGTAGGCATCATCGTGCCCGCGACGGCAATCGTTGCTGATGCCGCTGGCGAATTGGGGGTCATGGTTTTTGACCCGGTTGGCGCCGATGAAGGGACCGTGCAGCGCGTGCCGGTGACCATCGAGCCGACCCAGACCGGTGATGTTCGTGTGCTGAGCGGTCTGTCGGATGGCCAAGAGATCGTCGTGGCAGGCGGCGCGGCGCTGACAGATGGTCAGACCGTGCGGCGCTTTGCCGGTTTCTCGAACTAAAGGGGCGGGCAGATGAAAATTGCGCGCGCATCCATCGACCGGCCGCTTTACACGTGGCTGATCATTCTGATCGCCCTCTTTGGCGGCATTTGGGGGTTCCTGTCGCTGGGGCGGCTGGAAGACCCGGCCTTTACCATCAAAAACGCAGTCATCATCACGCAATATCCCGGTGCCACCGCCGAGCAGGTCGCGCTGGAGGTCTCGGAACCGCTTGAATCCGCGATCCAGCAGATGGGTGAGGTGGACACGATCACCTCGGTCAATCAGCCAGGCCGGTCGCTGATCGAAGTCGAGATTCAATCCACCTATGACGGCTCGGAACTGCCCGATATCTGGACCCGCCTGCGCGCTAAAATCCGCGATGCGTCCCGCAGCCTGCCATCGGGCGTCGGCGCGCCTTACGTCAATGACGGGTTCGGCGATGTGTTCGGGCTGTTCTACGCCGTCACCGCCGACGGCTTTTCGGATGCCGAAAAGCACGAATTGGCCACATTCCTGCGCCGCGAGTTGCTGACCGTGGACGGCGTTGCCGATGTCGAGGTTCAGGGCCTGCCGGAAGAGGCAATTTTCATCGAACCCGATCTGGCCATTTCAGTGAACCAGAACGTGCCCATTCAGGCGCTGAATGAGGCGATTGCCAATGCGGATTCGGTCAACTCATCCGGTTCCTTGCGGTCCGGCAATGACCGCACGACGATCCTGACTGCGGAAGGGTCCGACAGCGTGTCGGCGATTGCCGGTCTGTCGGTTGGCTCGCAGGGGCAGGTGATCAACCTGTTCGACATGTCCAATGTCTACCGCGCCCGCCAGACCGATCCGCAGGTCATGATCCGCTTCAACGGGACCGAGGCGTTCACGCTGGGCATCGCGGGCCTTTCAACGGAAAACATCGTCGAGGTCGGAAAACGCGCCGACGCCAAATTCGCCGAGCTTGATCCGAGTATTCCCTTCGGCGTCGAGATTCTGCCGATCTACCAGCAACACGTCGTGGTCGAGCAGGCCTCGAACGATTTTCTGGTCAACCTTGCGATGTCCGTGACCATTGTGGTGGCCGTTCTGGGCATCTTCATGGGTTGGCGGGCGGCTATCGTTGTCGGCTCGACCCTGTTGCTGACCGTTGTCGGCACGCTGTTGTTCATGGCGCTTTTTTCGATCGAGATGGAGCGGATTTCGCTGGGCGCGCTGATCATTGCGATGGGGATGCTGGTGGACAACGCCATCGTGGTGGCCGAGGGGATGCAGATCGCCATGCTGCGCGGCAAATCCTCGCGCGATGCGGCGGAAGAGGTCGCCTCGAAAACGCAAATCCCGCTGCTGGGGGCGACGGTTATCGGCATCATGGCTTTTGCCGGTATTGGCCTCAGCCCGGATGCGACAGGGGAATTTCTGTTCTCGCTTTTCGCGGTGATCGGCATTTCACTGCTGCTGAGCTGGGTGCTGGCAATCACCGTGACGCCGATGCTCGGGCATTATTTCTTCAAGCAGGGCAAGGCGGGTGAGGTTGACGCCTATGGCGGGATTCTGTTCCGCATCTATGGCGTCATCCTGCACTGGGCGCTGCGGTTCCGCTGGCTGGTTGTTGCCGGGCTGGTTGCGGTCACGGTGGCCTGTTACGCAGGCTTCGGGCTGGTGAAACAGCAGTTCTTCCCGGATTCGAACACGCCGCTGTTCTTTGTGCATTACAAGCTGCCGCAGGGCACCCCGATTGCACGCACCGGCGCGGATATGTCGGTTTTCGAAGACTGGCTGGCCGAGCGTGACGACGTGGTATCCGTGACAAGCTTTGTGGGGCAGGGCGCGACGCGGTTCATGCTGACCTACTCGGCCGAGGACCCGAACCCCAGCTACGGCCATATGATCATCCGCACTGAGACGCTGGACGATATCCCGGCGCTGCAGGCCGATCTGGAAGCGTTCGGAACCGGCCGCTTCCCCGAAGGCGAGTTCCGCACCAAGCGTCTGGTCTTTGGCCCCGGTGGCGGCGATCCGATCCAGGCGCGGTTCTCGGGCATCGATCCGGTCGTGCTGCGGCAACTGGCCGAAGAGGCGGTGCAGCGTATGGCCGCAGCCTCGCCCAACGCGCTCAATATCTATCAGGACTGGCGCGAGAAAGAACTGGCGGTGCGCCCGATCTACGCCACCGAACGGGCGCAGACAGCGGGTGTCAGCCGCGAGGACATCGCGGCCACCCTGCAGTTTTCGACCGATGGCATCAGCGGCGGTGTCCTGCGGGAACGCGACCGCCTGATCCCGATCATCATCCGGCGGGCGGCGGACGGGGATTACTCCATCGTCGATCAAGTGGTGTATTCGGACCAGTCGGAACGCTTTGTGCCCGTCGAACAGATGGTGGATGGGTTCGAATACGAGGCGCTGAATACGCTGGTGCATCGCAGGGACCGGGTGCTGACCATCACTGTCGGGGCCGATATCCCGCCGGGCATTACGGCGGCGCAGGTCCATGCCGAGGTGCGCGAGGCCATCGAATCCATCGACCTGCCGCCGGGCTACAAGATGGAATGGGGCGGCGAGTATGAAAACTCGCGCGATGCGCAGGAAAGTTTGGGCAGGCAATTGCCGCTGAGCCTGCTGATCATGGTGCTGATCTCGGTGTTGCTGTTCAATGCGCTGCGTCAGCCGATCATCATCTGGCTGCTGGTGCCGATGTCGGTCAACGGCGTTGTCATCGGCCTGTTGGGAACCGGCCTGCCGTTTACTTTCACCGCGCTGTTGGGGCTGCTCAGCCTGTCGGGCATGCTGATCAAGAACGGCATCGTTCTGGTCGAGGAAATCGACCTGGTCCGCGCCACCGGAAAACCCCTGCGCGAGGCGATTGTCGAGGCATCCGTTTCGCGTCTGCGCCCGGTCATGCTGGCAGCGATCACCACCATTCTGGGGATGGCACCGCTGCTGACGGATGCGTTCTTCGTGTCGATGGCAGTGACGATCATGGGCGGTCTGGCCTTTGCCACCGTGCTGACAATGGTGGCCGCGCCGGTGTTCTACCTGCTGTTTTTCGCGCGCGATGAACGGCGGGTGGCACAGGCCGCCTGACGCCCGTTTGGGTCCGGCCACGAGCCGGACCCGTTCCCTCAGATCAGTGGGACAAACGGCACGTCGCATGCGGCAAGGGCGGTGAGGGCAGCGATGGCCAGTAGAATGCGCATTTTTGTGTTCCTTCTGCTCGATGACCCAAAAAATGAGCGCCCGCTGACAAAACGTCAACGGGCGCAAATTCTTTCCGGCGCGGTGCGCGCTTTGTGGCTCAGAAGGGTGCGGTCAGCCTTGCAGCGACTGCACCTCGACATCCCCTTCGGCCTGCGCCTTGATCGCCAGCGCGGCGGCGTGGCTGGCGGCGGCGGTGGTGAAATAGGGGATCTTGTCATAAAGCGCGATTGAGCGGATGGACTTGCTGTCCTCGACCGCTTGCGCGCCTTCGGTGGTGTTCATCAGCAACTGAACCTGACCGTCTTTCAGCATATCGACCACGTCCGGGCGGCCTTCGTACACCTTGTTGACCACATCGCAGGGCACGCCCTGATCTGCCAGCCAGCTCTGCGTGCCGCGGGTCGCGACCAGTGCGAAGCCTTGCCCGACCAGAACCTGCGCGGCCTCGAGCATTGCGGGCGTCTTGTCGGCGTCCTTGATCGAGATGAAGGCGCGGCCCGAGGATGGCAGCACCATACCAGCCCCCATCTGCGCCTTGAGGAAGGCGCGCGGGAAGTCGCGGTCCCAGCCCATGACCTCACCGGTCGAGCGCATTTCCGGGCCCAGAATGGTGTCGACGCCGGGGAAACGGGCGAAAGGCAGTACCGCCTCTTTCACCGAAAACCACGGCATGTCCGGGTCGGCCAGCGTCATCTGATCGGCGATCTTGCTGTCCTGACCTTCTTTGTAGGCCGGGCGCATCGGGAAGTTTGCCAGTTGCTCACCCGCCATCACGCGCGCCGCGATAGATGCAATCGCACTGTCGGTGGCCTTGGCGACAAAGGGCACGGTGCGCGAGGCGCGGGGGTTCACTTCGATCAGGTAGATCTCGTCGTCTTTGATGGCGAACTGCACGTTCATCAGGCCAACGACGTTCAGCGCCTTGGCCAGTTTGAACGCCTGATCCTTGATCTGGCCAAGGATTTCCTTCGACAGCGAATAAGGCGGCAGCGAACAGGCCGAGTCGCCCGAATGCACGCCAGCCTCCTCGATATGCTGCATGATGCCCGCGACGTGCACATCGGTGCCGTCGCACAGCGCATCCACATCCAGTTCCACCGCACCGGCCAGATAGCTGTCCAGCAGAACCGGGCTGTCGCCGGAAACCACCACGGCCTCGTTGATGTAGCGCTTGAGTTGATCCATATCGCGCACGATTTCCATCGCGCGGCCGCCCAGAACGTATGAGGGGCGGATGACCAGCGGGAAGCCGATCTCATCGGCGATGGCCAGCGCCTCGGCGTCGGTCGATGCGATGCCGTTCTTGGGCTGTTTCAGCCCCAGATCGTTGACCAGCGCCTGGAACCGTTCCCGGTCTTCGGCCAGATCGATGGCGTCGGGCGTGGTGCCGAGGATCGGAATGCCCTCGGCCTCAAGCGCGTTGGCCAGTTTCAGCGGCGTTTGCCCGCCGAACTGGACGATGACGCCGTGCAGCGTGCCGTTTTCCTGCTCTTTCGTCAGGATTTCCATGACATGTTCAAAGGTCAGCGGCTCGAAATACAGGCGATCCGAAGTGTCATAGTCGGTGCTGACCGTCTCGGGGTTGCAGTTGACCATGATGGTCTCATACCCCGCCTCGGTCAGGGCGAAACAGGCGTGGCAGCAGCAATAGTCGAACTCGATCCCCTGACCGATCCGGTTCGGGCCACCGCCGAGGATGACAACCTTCTTGCGGTCGCTTGGGCGCGCTTCGCATTCGACCTCACCCATCATCGGGGCCTCGTAGGTCGAGTACATATAGGGCGTCTGCGCCTCGAATTCGGCGGCGCAGGTGTCGATGCGTTTGAACACCGCCGAAACGCCAAGATTGCGGCGGGCCCGACGGATGTTGGCCTCGTCCCGCCCGGTCAGATTGCCCAGACGCGCATCGGTGAAGCCCAGCATTTTCAGCTTGCGGATGCCGTCTTCGGTCACCGGCAGACCATCCTTGCGCACCTGACGCTCGGCATCGACGATCTCCCGGATGCGGGCCAGGAACCACGGGTCAAACTTCGTGACGCCGAAAATCTCATCATCACTCAGGCCATGGCGCATGGCCTGCGCGATTGTGCGCAGCCGGTCGGGGGTCTGCTGGCTGATCGCCTTGATCACGGCGGCCTTGTCGTCAGCCTCATCCCAGAGACCTACATTCAGGCCCGGGATTTCGATCTCATCAAAGCCGGTCAGGCCCGATTCCATCGAGGCCAGCGCCTTTTGCATGGATTCGTGGATGGTGCGGCCTATGGACATCGCCTCGCCCACCGATTTCATCGCGGTGGTCAGGTAGGGTTCGGAGCCCGGGAATTTCTCGAACGCGAATTTTGGGATTTTGGTGACCACATAGTCGATCGTCGGCTCGAACGAGGCGGGCGTGACCTTGGTGATGTCATTGTCGAGCTCGTCCAGCGTATAACCCACAGCCAGCTTGGCCGCGATCTTGGCAATCGGGAAGCCGGTCGCCTTGGAGGCCAGCGCGGACGAGCGCGACACGCGTGGGTTCATTTCGATCACGACCATGCGGCCATCGTCGGGGTTGATTGCCCATTGTACGTTCGACCCGCCGGTTTCGACGCCGATCTCGCGCAGAACGGCAATCGAGCCGTTGCGCATGATCTGGTATTCCTTGTCGGTCAGCGTCAGCGCCGGGGCCACGGTGATCGAGTCGCCGGTATGCACGCCCATCGGATCGACGTTTTCGATGGAACAGACGATGATGGCGTTGTCGGCGGTGTCGCGCACCACCTCCATCTCGTATTCTTTCCAGCCCAGCAGGCTTTCATCAACGAGGATCTGGTTGACGGGTGAGGCATCCATGCCCGAGCGGCAGAAATGGATGTAGTCCTCGCGGTTATAGGCCACACCGCCACCGGTGCCGCCCAGAGTAAAGGCGGGGCGGATGATGGCGGGCAGGCCGATCTCTTCAAGCTCATCCAAGGCCATCTGAACCCCGGCATCCAGATCGGTGGACCCGTCTTCCCGCCTGGGCGCGGTGACAATCGTGGCCTTGGGGTTTTCCAGACCCAGCCGATCCATCGCCTCGCGGAACAGCTTGCGGTCTTCGGCCATTTCGATGGCGTCGCGCTTGGCGCCGATCATCTCGACGCCGAATTCGTCCAGCACACCCATCTCTTCCAGCGCCAGCGAGGTGTTCAGGCCGGTCTGTCCGCCCATGGTAGGCAGCAGGGCGTCGGGGCGTTCTTTTGCGATGATCTTGGCGACAACTTCGGGTGTGATCGGCTCGATGTAAGTGGCGTCCGCCAGACCGGGATCGGTCATGATCGTGGCCGGGTTCGAGTTCACCAGAATGACCCGGTAGCCTTCTTCCCGCAGCGCCTTGCAGGCCTGCGCGCCGGAATAGTCGAACTCACATGCCTGACCGATGACAATGGGACCCGCCCCGATGATCATGATCGACTGGATGTCGGTTCTTCTCGGCATGGCGTTACCCCTTGGATGTTCAGCGAGTCGCGGGCACCGCCCAAGCGCCCAAATTGTCCTGCGTTATAGGGGCCGCGCGAAAAGGTGCAAGGGGGATCGGAAACAGGGGCGAAATTGCCGCTTTCCCCTCTTTCCCTTGGCAGCGTATTCTCTATACCGCGCAGCACGGCAAATGAGGATGCACTTGCGTATTCGTTTTGATCAGGGGCCTGCCGGTCCGGGAAGCTTTTTTGACCGGCCATCCCACATAATCCGCGCCGACAATGCGGAGGACGTGCCCCAGGCCCTGGCGGCGCTGGATGCGGCGCGCGCCGACGGAGCATGGATCGCCGGATATGCCAGCTATGAACTGGGCTACGCGCTGGAGCCGCGCCTGAGCTCTCGCATGCCAAAGGATCGCCGCCTGCCGTTGATGGTGTTCGGGGCATATGCGCCGCCATCGCAAAGCGACCTGCCGAAACCTATCGGCGGGATATCCGCGTTCAAGCCGCGCTGGGACGAGGCGCGGTATGCCCGCGCGTTCCAGACCGTCCATGACGCCATTGGCGCAGGCGATATCTATCAGGCCAACCTGACATTCCCGATTGATCTGACGGTCGAGGGCGACAGCGCCGCGCTATACGCCGCGCTGGCAGCCGGGCAGCCTGTCGGCCATGGCGCGCTGGTCGAACAAGACGATCTGCCGGACCTGCTGAGCCGTTCGCCCGAGCTGTTCTTCCGCACCGATGAAACCGGACGCATCGAAACCCGCCCGATGAAAGGCACCCAGCCCCGCAGCGAGGATATGGCCGAGGACGCCCGGAACCGCAATTTCCTGTCGACCGATCCGAAGAACCGGGCCGAAAATCTGATGATCGTCGATCTGCTGCGCAATGATATCAGCCGCGTGGCGCTGCCGGGTTCGGTTCACGTGCCGGAACTGTTCAAGGTCGAGACCTATGCGACGGTGCATCAGATGGTCTCGTTGGTGCGGGCACAGTTACAGGTGGGGGCGGAATTGTCGGAAATCCTGACCGCCTTGTTCCCCTGCGGATCGATCACCGGCGCGCCAAAAATCCGCGCGATGGAAATACTGGCCGATCTGGAACCCTGGTCGCGCGATATCTATTGCGGCACCATCGGCTGGGCCGCCCCCGATGGCCGGTCCGAATTCAACGTGGCCATCCGCACGCTGATGGTCGAGGATGGCCGGGCCACGCTGAACGTGGGCGGCGGAGTGGTCTGGGACAGCACAGCCGCATCTGAATTTGAGGAAGCCTTATGGAAAGCCCGCTTCGCCCGCCAGTTGAGCCTGATTTCCGCCTGATCGAGACGCTGGCCTACAGGCCGGATCAGGGATTCGTGCGCAAGGACCGGCATGTGGCCCGTATGGCCCGGTCGGCGGCTGCGCTGGATTTGCCTTTCTCGGCTGAGCGGGCCGAGGTTGCCTTGTCCTCGGTTTCCGGTGGGGCTGACTTGCGCTGCAGGCTGACAATGGACGCCAAAGGCGCGTTTAACCTGACCACCGCCGCTTTGGCGAAAAACCCTCTCAAATGGCGGCTGGCGATTGCCGGGCACAGGCTGAAATCCTCGGACATCTGGTTGCGCCACAAGACCACCCGGCGCGCGCTCTATGACGATGCCCGCGCCGCGATGCTGCCCGAGATCGATGAGCTTTTGTTCCTGAACGAACGCGATGAACTGTGTGAGGGGACGATCACGAACCTGTTTCTGGACATGCCCGACGGGCGCTGCCTGACCCCGGCGCTGGCCTGCGGGTTGCTGCCGGGTATTCTGCGCGAAGAATTGCTTGAAAAAGATAGCGTTACCGAAGCCAGATTGACCTTGACCGATCTGCAAAACGCCCGAACTGTTCACATGGGAAATTCATTGCGCGGGCTGATCCCGGTGGAGTTGGTGAACCAGTGAGCAAAGACAGCACCATGGTCGGGCCGCCGGTCGCGATGCTCCGGCTGCGGGTCGAGTTCGGCCTGTTCTACATCGCCGCCCCGCTGGTGATTGCCGTGTTCTTCCCGCCCGACTGGATGTTTCCGGCGCTGTTTGCCTTTACCGGGCTGGGCATTGTCCTGCTGAACTGGACGCCGGGATTTCGCTGGGCTGAACTGCGGTACGAATGGGCGAACTGGTCGTGGCGCGAGTTGCTTTTCTTCACGCTTGCCATGGCGGCGTTTTGCACGCTCCTGATTCAGATCACCCGGCCCGAGGCTGCCTTTTTCCTGCTGCAACACCGGCCCGAGATGCTGGCTATGATCTGGATCGGCTATCCGCTGGCCTCGGCCCTGCCGCAAGAGCTGCTGTTCCGGTCGCTGTTCTTCCGCCGCTACCACGCCATCCTGCCCGATGGCCGTGCGGCGTATCTGCTGAACGCCTTTGTGTTTTCCTTTGCGCATCTGATGTATTGGAGCTGGATCGTCGCCGCGATGACCTTTGCCGGAGGGCTGCTGTTTACATGGGCCTACAGGCAGCGCGGCTCGTTTTTCTACGCGGTCCTGCTGCACGCGATTGCGGGCAATATCATCTTTGCGGTCGGGCTGGGGGTCTATTTCTACTCGGGCAAAGTGCAAAGGCCGTTTTGACGGCGCGACCTGCCTTGACTTTCCAGACCTGACAGGGTGTATCGGCGCGACAAATTCTGCGCCCGAAGGGATATGATCCATGCACGCCTATCGCAGCCACACCTGCGCCGCTCTGACCGCCGCCAATGTCGGTGAAACCGTCCGCCTGTCGGGATGGGTGCATCGGGTCCGAGATCACGGCGGCGTGCTGTTCATCGACCTGCGCGATCATTTCGGCGTGACACAGGTTCTGTGCGACGGCGACAGCGCGGCTTTTGCCGAGCTGGAAAAGGTCCGGTCCGAGTGGTGTATCCGCATTGACGGCACCGTCAAGGCGCGCGACCCGGAACTGGTGAACCCGAAACTGCCCACCGGCGAGATCGAAGTTTACGTGCGTGGGCTGGAAGTGCTGGGCGCAGCCGACGAACTGCCGCTGATGGTCTTTGGCGATCAGGAATACCCCGAGGAAACCCGCCTGCGCTATCGTTACCTCGACCTGCGCCGCGAGGCGATGCAGCAGAACATGACCCTGCGCTCGGACGTCGTGGCATCCATGCGCAAACGCATGTGGGATCAGGGCTTCCGCGAGTATCAGACACCGATCATCACCGCCTCGTCACCCGAAGGCGCGCGCGACTTTCTGGTGCCCTCGCGCCTGCATCCGGGCAAATTCTACGCGCTGCCGCAGGCGCCGCAGCAGTTCAAACAGCTGATCATGGTGTCGGGCTTCGACAAGTATTTCCAGATCGCGCCGTGCTTCCGCGACGAAGACCCGCGCGCTGACCGTTCGCCCACCGATTTCTACCAGCTCGACCTTGAGATGTCGTTTGTCGAGCAGCAGGACGTGTTCGACACCATCCAGCCGGTGCTGACCGGCGTGTTCGAAGAGTTCGGCGGCGGTCGCAAGGTGGATCAGGAGTGGCCGCAAATCTCCTACAAGGACTCGGCGCTGTGGTACGGCACCGACAAGCCTGACCTGCGGAACCCTATTAAAATGCAAGTGGTCTCCGACCACTTCCGCGGCTCTGGCTTCGCGATTTTCGCGAAGCTGTTGGAGCAGGAGGGCACCGAAATTCGCGCCATTCCTGCGCCGACGGGTGGCAGCCGCAAGTTCTGTGACCGCATGAATGCCTTTGCGCAGAAAGAAGGCCTGCCCGGTATGGGCTACATCTTCTGGCGCGATCAGGGCGAAGGGATGGAGGCCGCAGGGCCGCTGGCCAAAAATATCGGCCCCGAACGGACCGAGGCGATCCGGCAGCAATTGGGTCTGGGTGTCGGCGATGCGGCGTTCTTCCTGGGTGGCAAGCCGAAGGCCTTTGAAAAGGTCGCCGGCAAGGCGCGGGACGTGATTGGTGAAGAACTGAACCTGACCGAGAAAGACCGCTTTGCCTTTGCCTGGATCGTGGACTTCCCGATTTATGAGCAGGACGAGGAAACCGGCGCGATCGATTTTGAACACAACCCGTTCTCGATGCCGCAGGGCGGGATGGAGGCGCTGAACGGTGATCCTCTGGACGTGCGCGGCTATCAGTACGATCTGGCGTGCAACGGCTATGAACTGGTGTCCGGCGCGATCCGGAACCATAAGCCCGAGATCATGCTGAAAGCGTTCGAACTGGCCGGCTATGGCGAGGATGAGGTCAAATCCCGCTTCGGCGCGCTGTTTAACGCCTTCCATTACGGCGCACCGCCGCACGGCGGCTGTGCTGCGGGCATCGACCGGATCGTGATGCTGCTGGCGGATGAGGCCAACATCCGCGAGGTCATGATGTTCCCGATGAACCAGCGCGCCGAGGACCTGATGATGGACGCGCCGTCCGATCCGACCTCGGACCAGTTGATGGAACTGGGGCTTCGGATCATCCCGCAGGACTAAGAGAGTCGCCCGCCACGAGCGGGCGGTTTGCATTTGGGCGGTCAGATAACGCTGACGCAGACGGGTTTGCCGGAACACATTCCGGGTGGCAGCATGCCGCTGGCCTCGTGCAACTCCGAGGGTGGGCACATGTACTAACCCAGCGGGTTGCCCAGCCGATTCCGGTTCTCCCGAATGGTGCGTGCTGCTTTGCGTGTTTGACGGTACAGCCACAGGCACAGAACCGACGCGGCGATGAGGCTGGCCACGGCCATCTCAGATCGCCTCGCGCCGTTCCAGCCTGCTTTGCACGATCCCGGCCAGTTGCGCTGCCTCAGCGGTGATCGGGGTGCCCTGCGCCCGCGACACCGCAAGCTTTCGGGCAGCTTCGGCCAGAACGGTATCGTCGGCCTCGCGCGCGACGCCGCGCAGGAACTGGGCGGCGTAATCCAGCGTCCGGGGATCGTTGGGGCCGGCCAGCACATCCGCGATATGGGCCATATCGTCCTGATAGGCCATGGGGTCCGGGCGGATCACCTCGTCCCGGACGGCATGAAGATCGCCGGGGCGTCGATCCTCGGGCAGAAGTTCCAGGATGGATTTCTGAAAATACGACATTGATTTTAGTGGTTTGGGCAAGAAACCATCGGCCCCGGCCCGTCGCGCATCCGCTTTGGCGCAATCATCACCGGACATGCCCAGAATGACGCTGATCCGGGGCGAGGCCTGGGTCAGTTCCGCAATCAGGTCCGCGCCTGATCCATCCGGCAGGCCCATATCCACCAGAATGACCGACGGGCGGTAAATCTGCAGATGGCGTCGGGCCGATTTCAGGCAGTCGGCGCGCCGAATTCTGGCGCCGCTGTGCAGACACATAAGGCGGATCACGTCGCAGGCATACCGGCTGTCTTCGACAACCAGAATGGTTTGGCCCAACAGGGGCCGCGTTGCGGTGGGCGTGGCGATAGTGGTGGCGAAAGGGCCCGAATCGTCCATGGCAGATCTCCTATCCAGCAGATGCCTTACGCTAGGAACTTCTGGCTAACACAGGGTTAACGGGCGATTTGGCGCACTTGTCCTTTGCCGGGTCTGCCCCCATAACCCATGCAACAAAAGGACAGAGGAGAACATCATGATCGGTCGTCTTAACCATGTTGCCATCGCCGTGCCGGACCTGGAGGCCGCGTCTGAACAGTATCGCAGCGCGCTGGGTGCCACGGTGGGCGCGCCGCAGGATGAGCCCGATCATGGCGTGACCGTTGTGTTCATCGAACTGCCCAACACTAAAATCGAACTGCTCTACCCCCTTGGCGACGACAGCCCGATCAACGGGTTTCTGGAAAAGAACCCTGCAGGCGGCATTCACCATGTCTGTTACGAGGTCGAGGATATCATCGCCGCCCGCGACCACCTGAAGGAAACCGGCGCGCGTGTGCTGGGCTCGGGCGAGCCCAAGATTGGCGCGCATGGCAAGCCCGTTCTGTTCCTGCATCCCAAGGACTTCAACGGCTGCCTTGTGGAACTTGAGCAGGTTTAAACCCCCTAACCCCGGAGAGTCCGACATGACGATCACCGCCGCATTGGTCCTGTTCGCTGTCATCTGGTTCATGACCTTGCTTGTGGTGCTGCCCATTCGCATCAAAACCCAGGGCGATCTGGGCGAGATCGTGCCGGGCACCCATGCGGGCGCGCCGGAAGTGCATCACATGAAGAAAAAGCTGTGGATCACCACCGGCATTTCGGTGGTGCTGTGGGCCATTATCGCGGGAATCATCCTGTCGGGCGTGATCTCGGTGCGCGATTTCGACTGGCTGAACCAGTTGGAGCCGCGCTAGGCGCTGTCAGGTCCTGCTGCCAGACAGGCTGTGGAAGATATGGGTGAATGTGGCGGCTCCGATAATCGGGATCACCAGATTCACCAGCGGCACCGACAGCGGGATGGCCATCAGCGTTCCGGCAATCCAGATGGTCGTCGAATGCTTTGCCCGCAACTTCCGAGCCCCATCGCGGCCCAAGCGGCGCATGGCGGCCAGCGTGAAATATTCGCGCCCCAGCAGGAACCCGTTCATGGCCCAGAAGATGAACGGCGCAAACGGGGTGAAGATCGCGTAAAGGATCAGCGCCAGCAGGTTTGCCACGATCAGAACGCCCAGAAAGCCCAACCCATCGTGCACTGCCTCGGAAACGGGAATGCGACGGGCGGGGGGCAGGGTTGAATAATGCTTGTCTTCGACCGCTTGCGCGACCTCGTCCAGAAAGATCGAGGTGATGGCGGAGGCGACAGGCACCATCAGGAACACCGGCAACACGAGCACCAGAAAGATGCCCGAATAGTTCAGCACGTCGTTCAGCCACGGGACAACGCCCACGAACGGCAGCGAGATTTCATTGCCCGACAGCGTGTTGATGAACCAGATTGCCCCCGCGCAGGCGACCACCAACAGCAGGATTGTCAGGCCGACACCGCGCAGCAGAACGGCGCGGAACTTGGGGTCTCCGATCTGTCCCAACGCGGCGAAAAAGGCATTGAGGATGATCATTCAGACACCCATGTCGTCAACGCCGCGACATCCGGGCGGGGGCGCTCGGGCGGGGCGGTGCCTTCGGTGGCGATGTGGATCAGGCCCGCAACGCGTTCATGTTCGGCCAGACCGAATGCCTTTTGGCAGAAATCCCGGTCATGCGTTTGCCATCCCGTCAGCCAGTTCGCCCCCCAACCGGCGGCCAAAGCCGCGTTCAGAAGGGCCAGACAGACCGCGCCAGCAGAATAGGTCTGTTCGATGGCAGGAACCTTTTCGCTGGGTTTTTGCACCTCGATCACCGCGACGGCCAGATGCCCCATGTCGAACTGGCTGCGGGCTTTGGCGATATCCTCGGGGGTTTTGCCCAGGGCGGTGCCGCATTCCTCGGTCAGTTGCGCGAGGCGCGGCATGGCCCCCTTTTCCAGCACGACAAAGCGCCAGGGCTCCAGCTTGCCATGATCGGGGCTGCGCGCGGCGGCTGTGAGCAAGGGCCGCAATTCAGCCCGCGTCGGGGCCGGAGCGATCAGCGTCTTGGCCGGGCGGGACCGGCGCGACTGTAGAAATTCCAGAGCGGCCGGGTTTTTCAGGGACATATGTTAACTTCCTTTACATGAGCAGTCTGTAAGTTGGTCAGCATGGCCCCCGATTCAAGGGCTAACTGTCGATTTGCCCAGTTCATTTTCATTCCGCGACCGGTCATGCAAGGGTGTCGAAACAAGCGGGGGGGGGATATGGCCCGATCCAGACCGCGAAACCTGCCGGACCTGCGCAATCTGGCAACACCGGGGGCCGAGGTTCCGGTCAGGGTGACGCCGAAAGCGGCGCAGGATCAGGCGACGTTTGAAGCTGGGCAGATACATATCCGGGTCACAGCGCCGCCGGAAAATGGCAAGGCCAACAGAGCCGTTCGCACCATTCTTGCGCAGTGCATGGGCGTCGCCCCATCCACGCTGTCCCTGAAACGGGGGCAGACCAGCCGCGACAAGGTTTTTGTCTATGACCCTTAGTCCTGCGTTTCCCGCAACTGATACACACCCTCGGGCAGGTCCAGCGCGGCGGCCAGATCGCGCACCTGTTCGGGCGAGAGGGTGATTTTCTGCACCTGATCCGTCCGCGGGTCCAGTTGTTCCAGCGTAACGCATTCGGCGAAGTTGTTGATGACCACATCCTCCTGCAAAGGCTTCTCGCCTTCGTCGATCAGAGTAATGACGGTCGAGTCGAATTCATGCTCAATCGAAAACATGTGGGCAGAGTGCCGGTGGACGCCGCGCAATGCAACCCGTTGGCGACCGATCAGGCGTGGCCCCGCCGGGGCGACCGCGCTATGGTGGTTGGGCGGTATGACTGACCGGAAAGGGTCCTGATGACACGTGCGATCTTCTTGGCAGTCCTATTGCTGCTGGCGGCCTGCGATTCGGACGTCTTACGCGTTCTGCCCGCCGAGGATTGGGAGGCGCGTTCGGCGGATACTCAGGTCACGACCGAGACGTTTCGAGAGGTCAGCCGCGCCATCGGGGCCGAGGCCCGGACCCAATGTTTGCGT
The DNA here is from genome assembly GCF_056541025.1 of Ruegeria sp. AK4. Classification (NCBI taxonomy): domain Bacteria; kingdom Pseudomonadati; phylum Pseudomonadota; class Alphaproteobacteria; order Rhodobacterales; family Roseobacteraceae; genus Ruegeria; species Ruegeria sp. AK4. Next base: position 64,683 of record NZ_JBQFXS010000004.1, on the reverse strand, counting down.
CAGGCACCATCGGGGAATTGCGACTTCCGGATACTGGTAGACCTGAACCGGCGCGCGCCTGCCAACGCCTTTCAGACATTGGATGAAAACGACCAACCGGCCATCATATTCACCCGCTCCATGATAAGCTCGGCGCAGAATGCGGATGAACTGGCATTTGTCATGGGGCACGAGGCGGCGCATCACATCCTGGATCACATCGAACGGCAATCCAGAAACGCAAGCGAAAGCGCTGCCCGGTTCGGTGATCTCGCCCGATTGCACGGGGCTGATGCCGCCGGGGTGGAAGAGGCGCAGAAACTTGGCGCGCAGGTCGGCGCGCAGATATATTCTCAGGATTTTGAGCTTGAGGCCGACCAGTTGGGAACCATCATCACCTACAAGGCGGGCTATAACCCGCTGGTCGGGGCAAAGTTCTTTGCCTGCATTCCCGACCCCGGCGACCGGTTCCTCAGCTCGCACCCGCCCAATGCCGAGCGTGTTCAGATCGTTTTGGAAACAGCGGCGCAGTTGGGGCTGACGGAATGACCACTCTGACGCGGCTGGGCGTTATTCTGACGGATCGCGGATCGAAATACGCGGTGTCGGGGGCGCAGGTCACGACCCGGGCCGAGATTGACGCGGTTCTGAGCGACCTGAAATCGGACAAAAGCTATGCCAAGGCCACGCATAACACATGGGCCGCGACCCTGCCGACTGGTGCTCTGAAAGCGGATGACGGGGAAAGCGGTGCCAGTATGGTGATTCTGCGGATGATGGAGCGGGAGGGGTTAGAGAATCACGTGATCATCGTAACCCGCTGGTATGGCGGTAAAAAGCTAGGCGGGGACCGATTTCGGCGCGTTCAGGACGCGACCCGCGCTTATCTGGATCGGATCGGCACCGCGAATTGACCTGAGTCAAAGGACGTCGCGCACAATGTCTTTACCCTGAACGCAACGCGAGACAGGGAAGGATGCCAAATGCCCAGCCAGAACAATTTGCGACTGCACGCTGGATTGGTTGACGACATGGCCAGCATGCTGGACGTCGATCTGGAAGAATCCGCGATCGGAGGCAAGGTCAGTATCGACCAGATCTCGGACGCGGTTTTGCGGTGCACCGAGTGCCCGAACCCCGGCCATTGCGAGCAAATCCTGGCGCAGACCGCCAAACTGCAGCAGGCGCCGGAATATTGCCGGAACCGCGAGTTGCTGCACAAGCTGATGCCATAAGGGGTCTGCCATCATGCCGCATCTGGGGGACGTCATGGCACATATCCGCCTTGTCTTGCGGATGGGGCAGGCGACCGGCGCGGATATCGTCGCGGCGCACCGCGCGGGCCATCTGAGCCAGCAGGAATGGGCCGGGATGATCCGGTCCTGTCAGGGATGTGCCTGGGCCAGCCAATGCCCCGAGTGGCTGGATGAACACGAAACCGCTTTTGACGCGCCGGAAAACTGCCCCAACCGGGCCCGGTTCGCGGCGCTGAAAGCCGCAGGATAGCGAGGCCGTCGATGCCAAAGGATGATCTTGGAGACATCGAAAAACACTTCTGGCTGACCCGGTCCGTCGCCCGCTGCATGGGCGTGTCGCTGACCGAAGCGATGGCCGAAAAGCGGCTTGCCCCCGAAGACTACGCCGAAATGGTCACCAAATGCCGGGCGTCGCACTGCAGCGGACAGTGTGAGATGTGGCTGGCAACGCAGCAAACCATGGCCGGCTCCGCGCCTGAATTCTGCGCCAATGCAAACCTGCTGAACGCGTTGAAGTAACCGCTAAAGCTTGGAATGCGTCCCGTCGCACAGCGGCGATTTTGACGAATGTTTGCAGCCGCAAAAGAACACTTTCTTGCTGGCATCCGCAGTGTATTTCACCGGCTCCAGCCCGGTACCCTTATGTGATCCGTCGCAAAAGGGCTGTTTGCCGGATTTGCCACAGGCACACCAGAAATAGGTCTTTCCCTCGGTCACCTCGACCGGGAAAGGAGAGGTTTGGGCAATGATCGGCGTGTCGGACATGTGGCGTCTCCGTCTTTGGCTGATGTCTGCGAACCAGTGTAGAGCGCCGCGCTGAAAAGGGTAGCCGGTGCCGTGCATCCGGCCACGGTAAATGCGGATTCGAGCGTGGTTCCGCCTTAGGTCACGGATTCGTGATTGACTCTGTTGCCAGACTGACCAGCAGGTCTTATCCTGAGACCGGCCCCGAAAAGCTGGGCAATATCAGAAAATTAATAGAGGATTGACGGACATGAAACTGAAATTCGCTGCCGTTGGCGCATTTGCTCTGATCCTGACTGCCTGCGCGCAGCAGGAAGAACCGACCCCTGTCTACGTTCAGCCCAGCTATGACAAGGCCGGCAATGCAAGCTGCCCGGGCGGGTATGAACTGGCCACGACCGAGGCTGGCCAGACCGTTTGTAACCCGGTCACTCAATAAACCATTTCGCGGGCGGTCCAGACTGTGGGCCGCCTGCCTGTTTTGGAAAGTAAAGCCGCCCGTGGGGCGATTTTTGCTTGCCTGATCACGGCGGGGGTATGATCGTTCATACGCAACGACACTCACCCATACCCAAGGCCGATGCAGTACTTTTTCACCCGTCTCAAGGACCGAACCCGCTGGAGCTGGCAGGGCCTGCGCGCAACCTGGCGGGATGAGTATTCGTTTCGTGCATGGGGGTGGGCCAACCTCGTGTCGGTGGTGTTGGTCTGCTGGCTGCCCGTCGGGTCAGCCGAGCGCGCCCTGATCATTGTGCTCGGGCTTCTGGTGCTGGTGGCCGAGCTGTTCAACACCGCGATCGAGCGTGCGGTGGACTTTACCTCGACCGATCAACACCCTCTGGCCGGTCAGGCCAAGGATGCCGCAAGCGCTGCGGTCGCCCTGGTGGCCGTTGCCGCTGGTGTTGCCTGGGTGTTGGCGCTGGTGGGGCTGGCCTGATTGGTCAGTATCTTCTGAAATGGTACTTCTTCTTGATCACAAGCGACCTGCGCCCGTGGCGTCTGGTTGACTTATGTGGATAGCGTCCGAATTTGTGCCGTTTCAGCCCGGAACGATGGTATTTCTTGACTGGCTTTCTGGGATGAACCACGTGCTTTTTCGAAGAATGCTTGGTCTTGGGCACAAAGTAATGGCGTTTTACCGGGTGCTGACTGCGCAGTTTGATGCCCACATCTGTGCCGCCCACGATGATGATGGCTGTGGTTTTCTTGCCGACATGATGGGCAACAGCTGCCGAGTCGGGAAGTGACGCAGCCAGCACAGACAGCGCGCATATCGAAGCGATCGGAAATCTGCGGAACATGACACCCTCCGTGTGGTTTCATGTCCAATATCGGTGCGGGGCACGGCGCTTACCAATAAACTCGGGTCACGCTTTTCTCAGACCGCTTGTTCAGGCCAGCTTGCCCCACAGGTCGTATTCCCCAGCCTCGTCCACCTCGACCGAGACGATGTCTCCGGGTTTGAGATGCGTGAAACCCTCGTCTATGAACAGGTTGCCGTCGATCTCTGGCGCATCGGACTTGGTGCGGCAGGTGGCGGCTTCGTCATCGACCTCATCCACGATGACGTCGATTGCTTTACCGACCTTGGCCTGAAGTTTGGCCTCGGATATCGCCTGCGCTTTTGCCATGAACCGATCCCAGCGGTCCTGTTTGACCTCGGCGGGCACGTGACCCGGCAGGTCGTTCGACCGTGCGCCATCGACGTTTTCGTATTGAAAGCAGCCGACGCGATCCAGTTGCGCCTCGTCCATCCAATCCAGCAGGGTCTGGAACTCGGCCTCGGTCTCGCCGGGGTAGCCCACGATGAAGGTCGAGCGCAGGGTGATGTCTGGGCAAACTTCACGCCATGCGTGGATTTCATCCAGCGTTTTGGCCGCCGCCGCAGGGCGCGCCATGCGTTTCAGGACGTCCGGGTGCGCGTGTTGGAAGGGAATATCCAGATAGGGTAACACGTTACAGCCCGCATCCGCCATTAGCGGGATCAACTCGCGCACATGCGGGTAGGGATAGACGTAATGCAGCCGCACCCAGGCGTCGAGTTGCCCCAATTCGCGCGCCAGATCGGTGATGTGGCTGCGCACTACACGGTCTTTCCACGGGTTCACATCGTATTTGCGATCCAGCCCATAGGCCGAGGTATCCTGCGAGATCACCAGCAATTCGCGCACGCCATTATCGACCAGCTTCTCGGCCTCGCGCAGGACCGCGTGTGCCGGGCGGCTGGCCAGTTTGCCACGCATGTCGGGAATGATGCAGAACCGGCACTTGTGGTTACAGCCCTCAGAGATTTTCAAATAGCTGTAATGGCGCGGGGTCAGTTTCACGCCGCTGGCGGGCAGCAGGTCGACAAACGGGTCTGGATCGGGCGGCACAGCCACATGAACCGCATCCAGAACCTGCTCGTATTGATGTGGCCCGGTGACGGCCATGATGCGCGGGTGATGTTCGCGGATATAGTCCGGCTCGGCCCCTAAACACCCGGTCACGATAACCTTGCCGTTTTCGACCAAAGCCTCGCCAATCGCGTCCAGCGACTCGGCCTTGGCGCTGTCAAGGAACCCACAGGTGTTCACGATCACGGCATCCGCCCCCGAATAATCGGGCGAAATACCGTATCCTTCGGCACGCAGGCGGGTCAGAATGCGCTCACTATCGACCAACGCCTTGGGACAGCCCAGCGAGACCATGCCGATGGTCGGCTGGTTGGGGCGGGCCGTGTCGGAAATCCGGGCGGCGGGCGCCAGGTCGGGGCGGAGGTTCGGCGGGTTCGTTGTCATGGCGCGGCATATAGTGGGGAAAGCTTCCCCTTGCAAATGCGGCGCGCGGTTTGAATGATTAAATCAAACAAGCCAAAAGGCGGAGAGCAGAAAATGAAATGGCTTTTGCGCATCCTGTTTATTCTTGTGGCCGTGTTCGGGCTGGTCGTCGGGGCGCTGCTTCTGATGCCGGGCGACAAGCTGGCCGCTATCCTGACCGAGCAGGTGCGCGCGGAGACGGGCCGAGACCTGACCCTTTCAGGCGATGTCAAAATTTCCTTCTGGCCTGTCCTTGGGATGGAGACCGGCCCCGTGACATTCGGCAATGCCGAATGGGCCGGACCGGAACCGATGCTGAGCGCCGACAGCCTTGCCGTTGGTGTGGATGCCGCCGCCTTGCTGTCGGGCGATCTTAGGATCAAACGCGTGTTTGCCGAGAAACCGCTGCTGCGGCTGGAATTGTCGCAAGGGCGCGGCAATTGGGAGCTTCGCGTTCCTGCCACCACCACGAACACCACCGCATCTGCCAGCGCGGGCAGTACCGCAACGTCCGACTCCCGTCCGGTGACATTAGACCGGTTGGAACTGACCGACGCGCGGCTCATCTATATTGAAAACGGCGTGACCCAGATGGATTTCGCCGGGGTCAACCTGTCGGCCAGTTGGCCGGATGTGACCGCGCCGATGGTGATGGCGGCCAACATGGCCGTGCCCGGCGGTACTGTACAGGTCGACCTGAAACTGCCGGACCTGCCCGCGTTTTCGTCTGGCGTGGTCACGCCGTTGGACCTGAAACTGAAAGCGCCCGGAGGAGAGATCGGATTTGACGGGCGCGTCAACCTTGCCGGTGAGATGGACGGCAAGACGCAGGTCGTCGCCCGAAACACCGAAATGATGCTGGCCGCCTTTGGTCAGGCCGGGGTTGGTGTTCCGCTGGGGCTGGGGCGCGTTGCCGACATCTCGGGCCAGATGACATACACCAAGGATGGCCGCGTCTCGCTGCGGGATATGGTGGCCAAGCTGGATCACAACCGTTTTGCGGGTGAGGCCGATATCGTGATCTCGGACCCGCCGCATATCACGGCCCGTCTGGACGCAGGGGACCTCGATTTGTCCCGGTTTGCCGAACCCGCCACAAGTTCAGGTGGGGGGGCCGGTGGCGCATCCTCGGCACCCAACGGATGGTCGACCGACCTTATCGATGCATCCGCGCTTGCCCTGGCAAATGGCAACATCCGACTGACGGCCAAGTCAATCGCCGTGCCCGATCTGACGCTTGGCCCCAGCAACCTGACGCTGAGCCTCGACCGGTCGCGCGCGGTTCTTGAAATGAAGCCTGCCACCCTGTTTTCCGGCAAACTCACCGGACAGGTCGTGGCCAACAATCGCAACGGTCTGTCCGTTGGCGGCAACTTTCAGGCCAGCGGCATCAGTATTCAGCAGGCCCTGTCGGTGCTTGCGGACGTCGAGCGCCTGTCCGGTACCGGATCGGGCAGCTTCGAGTTCCTCGGGGTCGGACAGACCGAGCAGCAGATCATGAACTCTCTCAGCGGCAAGGGGCGTCTGGATGTAGGCAAGGGCGTGATCGCGGGATTTGATCTGGACCGTTTGATGGGGCAGGGCGGGGGCTCGGGCGGGACGACCGTGTTCAACAGCCTGACGGGCAGTTTCACCATCGACAAAGGCGTTCTGACCAATAACGACCTGCTGATGCTGCTGAACAATTTCCGGGCAGATGGCAAAGGAACCGTGGGTCTGGGCGCCCGCAACATCGATTACCTGTTCACCCCGGTTGCCCTGCGCGCCAATTCCGGCAAGGGCATTTCGGTGCCCGTGCGCATCGTCGGCCCGTGGAGCAACCCGTCGCTCCGACCGGACCTGACCAAGGTCATCGAGGCCGCCGCCGAGGGCAAGATCAAAGAGCTTGAAGGCGACGCCAAGCAAAAGGTTCTGGAAAAGGTCGGGAACGAGTTGGACACCACGGTCACAGATACCGGCCAGATCGAAGACGCCCTCAAAAAGAAGCTTGAGGATGAGGCCAAGAAAGGCCTGCTGAAACTGTTTGGTGCCGACTGAGCGGCACCGAACAGCTTTGATGATCAGATGGTCTGGTCGTAATCCCCGACACCGGGCTCGGTGCGGATGACGGAGTCAATGTCGGCGAAAATCGCGCGCATTTCGGCTTCACTCTTGCTGCTTTCGCAGACGACCACCAGATTGGGCGTGTTTGACGAGGCGCGCACCAGACCCCAACTGCCATTGTCCAGAATGACCCGCGCGCCGTTGACGGTGACGACCTCTTTGATGGTCCGGCCCGCAAAGGGCTCGCCTGCGTCGCTTTTGGCAACCAGCTTGTCGACGAGCCGGTTCAGGATGTCGTATTTCTCGGTATCGGCGGCATAGGGCGACATGGTGGGCGTGGACCATGTCTTGGGCAGCGCCTTGCGCAGGTCCGACATGCTTTTGTCGGGGTTGCGGTCCATCAGTTTGCAGATCTCGACCGCAACGCGCATGCCGCAGTCATATCCGCGCCCAATCGGCTCGGCCAGAAAGTAGTGGCCCGACTTTTCAAACCCGGCCAGAGCGCCGATTTCCTTGACCCGCCGTTTCATGTGGCTGTGGCCGGTTTTCCAGTAATCGGCCTTGATGTCATGCGCCTGCAACTCGGGGTCGCTGGCGAACAGGCCGGTGGATTTTACATCCGCGACAAAGGTCGCGCCCGGATGCAGCCGTGCCAGGTCGCGCGCCATGATGACGCCGACCTTGTCGGCAAAAATCTCCTCCCCCTCATCATCGACAACGCCGCAGCGGTCGCCGTCGCCGTCAAACCCAAGCGCCAGATCGGCACCGCTGGATTTCACCGTGTCTGCCATGTCGTGCAGCATCTCCATGGCCTCGGGGTTGGGGTTGTAGTTCGGGAAGGTGTAATCGAGCCGGTTGTGGCTGGGCACGACCTCAACCCCGATCCGTTCGAAAATTTCGGGCGCAAAGGCCGAGGCGGTGCCGTTGCCCGTGGCGCAGACAACCTTGAGCGGGCGGGACATTTTGAATTCGCCGGCCAGATCGTCGATATACGCCTCTTTCACACCCTCGACGAATTCATACGCGCCTCCGGGGCGGGCAATGCCCTGGCCGTTCAGGACGATATCGCGCAGTTCCGACATCTCATCCGGACCGTGGGTCAGCGGGCGGTCAAAGCCCATTTTCACCCCGGTCCAGCCGTTCGGGTTGTGGCTGGCCGTCACCATCGCCACCGCAGGCACATCCAGATGGAATTGCGCGAAATAAGCCATGGGACTAAGCGCAGGGCCGATATCCTTGACCTGAACCCCTGCCTGCATCAGACCGAGTATCAGCGCGTTCTTGATCGCCAGCGAATAGTCGCGATAGTCGTTGCCCACCGCAATCACCGGGGCTATCCCGCGCTTGTGCATCTGGGTGCCAAGCCCCAGTCCAAGGGCGGTCATGCCGGGCAGGTTGATCTCATCGGGGTATTTCCAGCGGGCATCGTATTCGCGGAACCCGGTGGGTTTGATCATCGCGTCGCGCAGAAAGCTCCAGGTGTTGGGGGTCACCTCAGGCAAAGGTTTGGTCATAACTGGTCTCAATCGTTAAATTTGAATCGGGTTGGCTTTGGCCAGCGCATCAAAGCGCATCAAGGTGTCAATCAACTGGCCCATCTGATCCAGCGGGATCATGTTCGGCCCGTCCGAAGGCGCGGTGTCCGGGTCCTGATGGGTTTCGATGAAAACAGCGCCGACCCCCAAAGACACCGCAGCGCGCGCCATCACCGGCGCAAATTCACGCTGCCCGCCCGAGGAGCCGCCTTTGCCGCCGGGCTGCTGCACAGAATGGGTCGCGTCCATCACAACCGGATAGCCGGTCTGCGCCATCTGCGGCAGCCCGCGCATGTCGGCCACCAGCGTGTTGTAGCCAAAAGACGTTCCCCGCTCAGTCAGCAGGATGTTCTGGTTGCCGGTGCTTTCGATTTTCGTGACGATATTCGGCATTTCCCACGGGGCGAGGAACTGGCCCTTTTTGACGTTCACCGCCTTGCCGGTGTTCCCGGCGGCCAGCAGCATGTCGGTCTGGCGGCACAGGAATGCGGGGATTTGCAGAACATCCACAGCCTCAGCCGCGATGGCGCACTGGGCTTCGGTATGCACATCGGTCAATACCGGGATACCCATCGTTTTGCGGATACCGTCCAACACCTGCAGCCCCGCATCGATCCCCATCCCGCGTTTGCCAGACAGCGAGGTGCGGTTGGCCTTGTCGTACGACGCCTTGAACACATATTGCGCGCCGGCGGCATCGCAGGCCTCTTTCATAGTGCCCGCGATCATCTGGGCGTGATCCGAGGTTTCAAGCTGGCAGGGGCCGGCGATGAGGGTCAGCGGAAGGTCATTGCCGACCGTAAGGTCGGAGATTTTTACATGTTTCATGTGTCTTACGAGGATACCTGTTCACGAAGGACCGACGCGGTAAGCGAGATCATCAGGTAGATACCAGCAAACAACAGGAAAGCCAAAATCGTATTTTCGAACTTGCGCGGATAGGTCGGTTCCTGACTGGGCACCGGGTTGACCGAGACGGTCAGATAGCGCACCTGCCGGTTGGCTTCGGTCCGCGTGGCCTCCATTTGCTGCATGGCCGTTTGCAGCATCATGTCGCGGGCCACCAGATCGGCCTGCGCCATCTGTATCCGCACGCTCAGCCGCGCCAGCGAGTTTTCGCCTGCCGAGGCATCCAGCATCTCGGCATTCAGTTCCGCCAGCACCTTTTCAAGCCGCGCGATATCGGCGCTGACGCCGTCGACCTTGGCCTTGTTGGGGCGCAGGTTGTCGTTCAGGGCGGCCAGTTCCAGTTCTTTGTCCTGCAACAGGATCTCGATTTCATTGATACGGGCTCGCAGGCCTGCGATCACGTTTTCAGGGTCCAGAACCGCGCCTTGCAGTTGCAGTTCGATCAAATCCTCCTGCGCCTGCCTGCGCGCGCCCTGCGCGTCTTCAAAGCTTTGCAGCGCATCGCGCATCTGGTCTGATCGCTTTTTTTCGGACAGGGCATTCACGCGGTCTTCGGCATAGGAAATCAGGCGCTCGGAAAACGCGGTTGAGGTCTGCGCGTCGGGGGCGGCGACCTCCATCCGGATGACCCCTTCGGTCGGGTCGTAGCCGATGGTGATCATGCGTTTGAACAGCTTATAGGCGTCCTCCAGCGTTGCATCCGGGGCCAGCCGTTGGATCGGGTCGATCCAGTCCTGTTTGAACACCTCGGAAAACCCGGCGTCCTGATCCAGCAGCAAAAGCGCCTCTTTGGATTCGAGGAAGGACTGCACGGAAATGGAATCCTGCGTCGTTGCGAATTGGGTTCCGGCCAGAAGGCCCCCAATGCTGCCGGGGCCGCCATCCGCCTGCAGGATCAGAAACTCGGAATCGCTGGCGTACATCGGCGTTGCGATGCGGTAGAAATAGAAACCGACGACAAAGGTCGGCAGCACCACAAAAGCGGCCAGACGCGCGAACAGCGCAAACAGCTTGCGGCGACGGCGCTTGGCGATGTCTTTTTGAATCTGACCGATTTCCAGATTGCGGCGCTCTGCCGGGCTCATCTCGGGCCCCGGCAGGTTTTTTGACTCGTCCCGCACCGTTTGCGGCAGTTGGATCTTCACCTTGTCTTTGGCGGCGGCATCCTCGGGCTTTTTTTGCGCCGCCAGATCAAGCAGATTGGTCCGTTCAAACGGATCGATGCCCTGTTTGCGCAACAGACGCACCGCATCATAATCCGAGGTCGCCGCCAACCCGTGTTTCTGCGCCAGCCGCCGGGCGACACGCAACTGGCGGCCTGTCAGGCCCTCGCGCTTGATCTCATCCAACTCGGTTCCAACTTGCGGCTCATTCGCTGCAGAAGGCCCCTGCGTCGCGTTGCGGATGCGCGCCATCGCCTCGGACCGCGCTTCGGCGCCGCCGTCGGCCTGCGCCTTGCGCCGCCAGTTGTATTTCTTAACCTTGGGTTTCGTAGTCATATAACTGTTTTGCCTCTTCCAAGGTTTCGAACATGTAAAGCTGCCCGTCCAGTAGAACCGCCGCCTGCTGCGCAAATTTTTCAAGCGTCGCGGGGCTGTGGGACACGATCACCAGCGTCGTGGTCCGCAGCCTTTCCTGCAGGATCGAGCCCGCTTTCTTGTTAAACTCGACATCGGTTGTCGAGGGCATGCCCTCGTCAATCAGGTACATGTCGAAATCCAGCGCCAGCATCAGCGAAAAGGTGAACCGGGCCCGCATGCCCGACGAATAGGTCGCCAGCGGCTGGTTGAAATACTCGCCCAGACCGCACAGCCAGTTGCAATACGCCTCGACATAATCGGGGTCCATGCCGTAGATTTTGGCGATGTAGCGCGCGTTTTCCAGCGCTGACATCTTGTTGGACACGCCGCCGGTAAACCCCATCGGGAACGAGACCCGGCAGTCGCGCCGGATGACCCCTTCGTCGGGTTTCTCAAGCCCCGCCATCATGTTGATCAGCGTGGTTTTTCCGGTGCCGTTGGGGGCCAGCACACCCAGCGATTTGCCAAGCTCGATCCGGAACGAGACCTGGTCCAGGATCACCTTGCGGCGCGTCCCGGTCCAGAAGGACTTGCTGACATTCTCGAACTCAAGCATTCACGGCCTGCTGCTCATTTTCTTATCGCTCTTATGGATCGGCGATGAAGCGTTAACCTTACCGGCCCATATTGGCCACATTATGTCGAATTTTGAAACAAATGATCAATGTGCTCTGCCTATGTTGACTATGCGCAAGCCGGGTCAGGAGTTGGACGCCGCCGCCATAGCGCTTATCTGTTTCAGGTACCATGCATCGACCCTAGTTCAGAGAATCTTGCGATCAGATGAATTCTTTGGCCCGTGAAATCAGCAATTGCCGGTTATGCGCCGACCGGTTTGCCGAAACCGCCACGGCCCATCAGCCCCGGCCTGTCGTGTGGTTTCGACCGGGCACGCCGATCCTGATTGCCGGTCAGGCCCCCGGCGCGCGGGTGCACGAGTCGGGTCGGCCCTTTACCGACCCGTCCGGCGATCGTCTGCGTGACTGGCTGGGCATTGATGAGGCTGTTTTCTACGACCGCGGGCGTGTCTCCATCGTGCCGATGGCCTTTTGCTTTCCGGGCTATGACGCGCGCAATGCCGATCTGCCGCCGCCCGCCATCTGCCGAAAGACCTGGCATGATCGGGTGATGCAGCATTTGGGGAAGGTGCCCCTCACGGTGTTGGTGGGCGGGCATGCGCACAAGTATCACCTGCGCGCGCGCAGCTCTGTCACTGAAACCGTGCGTAACTGGCGAGACCATGCGCCGCGGGTCTTTGCCTTGCCTCATCCATCCTGGCGCAATACGGCATGGCTGAAGAAAAACCCGTGGTTTCAGGCCGACCTGCTGCCGGTCCTGCGCGCCCGGGTACAAGAGGTGCTGAATGACTGAGACCACGGCGCTGGACACAGCCCATGCCGCGATGCAAGCCGCCCCGCAGGACGATGCCGCGCGGCTGAGGTTTTTCGAACGGCTCGCCGACAGCGAACTGTTCCTGATGCTGACGGAAGAGGCGCAGGGCGACAACATCCATCCCGAGCTGTTTGACGTCGCCGACGGGCGCTTTGTACTGGCCTTTGATCGCGAGGATCGATTGGCCCAGTTCGCCGGACGCCCCGTGCCTTATGTCGCGCTGTCCGGGCGGGTGCTGTCGGCAATGCTGGCGGGGCAGGGGATCGGGCTGGGATTGAACCTTGAAACTGCCCCATCCTCGATGCTGATCCCGTCCGAGGCGCTGGGTTGGCTGGCTGAAACCTTGCAGCACGGCCCCGAAGAGGTTCAGGAGAGATTGGCAGAATTCCTGCCGCCTGCGGGCCTTCCCGATACGCTTTTGGCGGCTTTGGATGCCAAACTGGCAACGGCTGGCGGATTGGCGCAGGCTGCTTATCTGGTGGCCACCAAATTACAAGGCGGAGCCGCCGGGCATATGCTGGGTTTTGTCGGGGCCGTCGAAGGCGCGGAGCCCGCGCTGGCCAAAGCCGCGTCCGAGGCGCTGACGTTTTCGGGCGTCGAGGCGGGCGCGATGGATGTCGGCTTCTTCGCACCCGAGGACGCCGCCGCCGCGCTGTTGGCCAAAACCGGCCTGCGGTTCGATCTGCCGCAACCCGAGCCATTAAACCCGGTGCGCGAGGCCCCCGGCTCTGACCCGGACAAACCGCCCGTTCTCAGGTAGACCACGCGGCAACCAACGCGCCGCGTGATCTAGCGAATTATTCTGCCGCCGGTTCCAGCTTGTCCTGCGTGCGGGTCTCAAAATCACTGGCGTCGTGACGTTCGTGCAATTGTGTATGGGGCTCGCCAAAGGCACGGTTGACCATACGGCCACGCTGCACAGCCGGGCGTTCGTCGATCGCCTTGGCCCACCGCATGACGTTCTTGTAGGAGCCCACGTCAAGGAATTCAGCCGCGCTGTAGAGCCGGCCCAGAACCAGTTGGCCGTACCAGGGCCAGATCGCCATATCGGCAATGGTATAGTCTTCGCCCGCGATGTAGGTCTTGTCGGCCAGTTCGCGATCCAGAACGTCCAGCTGGCGCTTGGCTTCCATCGCAAAGCGGTTGATCGGATATTCCCACTTCTCGGGCGCATAGGCATAGAAATGGCCGAAGCCGCCGCCAAGATACGGTGCGCTGCCCATCTGCCAGAACACCCAGTTCATGACCTCGGCGCGCTCGGGGCCGGATTTCGGCAGGAGGGCGTCAAACTTCTCGGCCAGATGGAACAGGATCGAGGCGCTTTCGAACACACGCACCGGGTTCTCGCCGGACCGGTCCCATAGGGCGGGGATTTTGGAGTTCGGGTTGGCTCCGACAAAGCCCGAGCTGAACTGGTCGCCTTCGCCGATGTTGATCAGCCAGGCGTTGTATTCGGCACCTTCATGACCCAGCGCCAGCAGTTCCTCAAGCATGACGGTCACTTTGACGCCATTGGGGGTGGCCAGTGAATAAAGCTGCAGAGGGTGGTGCCCTACAGGAAGGTCCTTGTCATGGGTCGCCCCGGCAATGGGCCGGTTGATATTTGCGAACCGCCCGCCGCTTTCGCTGTCCCATGTCCAAACGGCCGGGGGGGTGTAAGTGGATTGATCGCTCATTTGTTGCCTTTCTTGCGACTGCCGGGGCCGCGAGCCCGACCATGTTAGAGCTAATGCCCAAAAAAGCCAGAGTCCAACCCATCAATCGGGCCGGGTCTGTAATAAACCGCTCACAAAATACCCGTCCCGGTCACAGCGGCGCGAGGGGGACTACGCAGCAGAAAGGAATCGCCTATTGTCATGACAGTCATGCCGGAACGGCACCTCGAAACTAGTAAAAGGAATGACCCCATGAAACGCTTTGCCCTGTCTTTTGCGACGGCACTGGTTCTGGCAGTCCCGGCATTTGCCGGCCCGCAATATGTCGACGGCACCGGCTTTGCCGTGTCCGGCTATGATGTTGTCGCCTATCGCGATCTGGATCAGGTTGCAGTTGGCCAGACACAGCCGCAAGGTGTGCGCGGTAAAGCCGACATAACCGCAGAATACAACGGTGCCACCTGGGCGTTTGCCACGGAAGAAAACCGCGACAAATTCCTGGAAAACCCCGCTTTCTACGCGCCGCAGTATGATGGCCATTGTGCCTATGGTGTGTCCAAGGGCGGCAAGGTTCCGGCCAACCCGAACCTGTGGCGGATCGTCGATGACAAGCTGTATCTGAACATCACCGACGTCGTGGTCGGCTTTTGGGAGGAAGACGTTCCCGGCAACATCAACCTGGCCGAAGGCAACTGGCCGGGCATTGAAGGCGGGGCAGCCTCGACCAATGTCATTCCCAAGTTTACCTCGGAAGGTCCCGTGACAAACTAAGACGCGGGTAACCGTCCCTAGCCCGGCTCTCCCCCCGAAAGAGCCGGGCACTTTCGTGGCCGATCACGCGCTCAGCCAGAATTCGTCTCGGGTTTCCTGATCGGCCTCGAACCTGATCCGCACGCTTTTGGCGCCGGGGAACTTTCGTTCGCAGATTGTATCGGGCACCACGACTTCACCGGACCCGGAATCCCTGGACTGGAAACTCAGAACTTCGGTTTCGATGTTGCGTGTGCCCGACAGCACCGAGGTCGGCAACGCCACGCGGTTTGCACCCCGGCAGACCGGAGTGGTCACGAAATACGTCAGATGGCGGCCAAAGCACCCCACCGCGTCCGGCACATGGTCCGAAGCGTTATCGGCCTGATCTTTCGAACCAGCCCCGTTTGCCTCGGGGCTATGCGCCAAGGCCCGGTCCGCGCCCAGCATGGCCTTGCAGGTGGCAATGTCATCCTGCGGCAATTCGATGATGCGTTTCTTCAGACGGGGCCGCCGCGGCATCCGTGCCACCGACCCGGCCGCGCCTTTCACCGTCAGGCCTTGCTTGCGCAGAAAATCATAGGCCGCCTTGGCGCGTGAGAAATTCGCACAATTCCCGCTGGTATGATCAGGATGTGCGTGAAAGGCGATCTGCCGCCAGGCATCCCTGATGTCATCGGCACTGGCATTGGGCTCTAACCCGAGGTCCGCCAATGCATCACGTCGCGCCCTGATCTTATCGACAGGCTCCATAACCAACTCACTCATTAAACAACACATGTTCACAATGTCGAATGTCAGCGCTTTGTCAAATTCCGCCCGAAATTGAAGCAGTTACAGAAAACAATGGGGCGGCGGGACCGGGATTGTGTGTCGCACCGACGGGCTTAGGGTCGCGGGCGCGTGCGTTTTGATCTTTGTGGAACACAAAAAACACCCGGACCGCAGGGCGATCCGGGCAAGTACAGGGAAGTGGAGGGCTCAGGCGACGTTCTGCAAGTCGGCCTTGGGTGTGATTCCCAGCGCGAAACAGACGTCGCGGGTCAGTTCCGGGCGGTTCAGCGTGTAGAAATGCAGCTTGTCCACACCGCCTTCGATCAGGTCCGAACACAGTTCGGTGCAGATCGCGGTTGCAAGCAGATCTTCGCGGTCGTCGCGCACTGCCTTTGCGAACGCATCTTCAAGCCAGGTCGGGACAAGCGCGCCGCAGCGCTTGGCGAAGCTGCGGGTGCCCTTCCAGTTCTCGATGGGCAGGATGCCGGGTACAATCGGCTTGTCGATCCCAGCCTTGGCGCAGGCATCGCGGAAGCGGAAGAAGGTCTCGGCCTCGAAGAAAAACTGGGTCAGCGCCTCATCCGCGCCCGCATCCAGCTTGGCCTTGAGCCAGTCGACATCCGCCGCCGTGTCGCGGGCTTCGGGGTGTTTCTCGGGGTAGGCACCGACCCGGATGTTGAACTTGCCGGTCTCGGCCAGCGCGGAAATCAGTTCGATCGAGTTTGCAAACCCCTCGGGGTGCGGCACGAACCGGTCCTGACCGCTTGGCGGGTCGCCGCGCAGGGCGACGATGTCCTGAACGCCCGCTTTCGCGAAGGTGTCAGCGATCTCGAGCGTTTCCTGACGCGAGGCATCAACGCAGGTCAGATGTGCCGCAACCGGCAGTCCGGAAGATTTGTGCAGGGTCGCAACCGCATCGCGGGTCAGTTCCCGTGTCGTCCCGCCGGCACCGTATGTGACCGAGACAAAACGCGGATCCAGCGGGGCGAGTGTCTGAACCGTGTCCCACAGGCGGAATGAGGCCTCCAGCGTCTTGGGCGGGAAGAACTCGAAAGAGATATCAGGTCTGATCATCATAGCCTCACTGCATGTGCCTGAGCCCTTGTGCCATGACATGCAATGTGAGACAAACTCATATTCCTCAAGAACAACATGAGCCTGATGAAAGATGCATATTGAGTTTCGCCACCTGCGGACAATCAAGGCGATCTACGAATGCGGGGGGCTGGCGCGTGCGGCCGATCAGCTGAACATCACCCAATCCGCGCTGAGCCATCAGATCAAAGGGTTAGAAGATCAGGCCGGGGTCGAACTGTTCCTGCGCCGGTCAAAGCCGATGAAGCTGTCGGCTGCGGGCCTGCGCCTGCTGCGTCTGGCGGAACAGATTCTGCCGCAGGTCGAAGCCGCGCAGCAGGAGTTTTCCTCGCTCCGCGACGGGCGCACCGGCAGGATGCATATCGCCATCGAATGCCATGCCTGTTTCGAATGGCTGTTTCCGGTGCTTGAATCTTTTCGGAAATCCTGGGGCGATGTGGATGTCGATATTCGCCCCGGACTGGCGTTTGACGCGCTGCCCGCCCTGCAGAAGGAAGAGGTTGATCTGGTGGTCTCCTCCGACCCCGAAGACCTGCCCGGTGTCGAGTTTGTGGAACTGTTCGACTATAACGCCGTCTTCGTTGCGGCCTCCGCCCACCCGCTGGCTGAAAAGGAGTTCATCGAGGCCGAAGACTTTCGCGGTCAGACCCTGATCACCTATCCGGTCGAACGCACCCGGCTGGATGTGTTCAGCCAGTTGCTGATCCCGGCACGGGTCGAGCCAGCCTCGATCAGGCAGGTGGAGCTGACCGCCGTGATCCTGTTGCTGGTGGCATCCAACCGGGGGGTTTCGGTGCTGCCCGACTGGGTGGTGCGCGAGGTCAAATACAACTCGGACTACGTGACGCGACCCCTGACCAAAGACGGCATCACACGCCGTCTCTACGCCGCTGTCCGGGCCGAGGATCTGGAAAAACCCTTTGTGCAGGAACTGGTGAAACTGGCCCGGGACGAGGCCCGCAAGCTGCAGGCCCAGTAACGGCATTTGCAGAAGGGCGGCTATGCAAATCATTCCTCTTGGCAAGGACGCATTGCCCCAGTATACGCGCGGTTTGACCGGACAGGAGCCTTTGGACAATGGTTGGCAGTGCAAACCTCAACATCATGATCAAGGCCGCGCGTAAAGCGGGGCGTTCTTTGGTCAAGGATTTTCGTGAAGTCGAGAACCTGCAGGTGTCGATGAAAGGCGCG
This sequence comes from Ruegeria sp. AK4, assembly GCF_056541025.1. Classification (NCBI taxonomy): domain Bacteria; kingdom Pseudomonadati; phylum Pseudomonadota; class Alphaproteobacteria; order Rhodobacterales; family Roseobacteraceae; genus Ruegeria; species Ruegeria sp. AK4. The sequence goes on along the minus strand of NZ_JBQFXS010000004.1, from coordinate 46,982 downwards.
GGCGATTTTGTCTCAAAGGCAGATATCGCGGCCGAGAACATTCTGAAGGAAGAACTGCTGGGTGCCCGTCCGACCTATGGCTGGCTGGGCGAAGAAGGCGGTGGTCAGGACGGCGAAGACCCGACGCGCCGCTGGATCGTCGATCCGCTGGACGGCACCACAAACTTTCTGCACGGGCTGCCGCACTGGGCTGTGTCGATCGCGCTTGAACACAAAGGCAAGATCGTCGCCGGTGTGATTTACGACGCCGCCAAGGACGAGATGTTCTTTGCCGAAAAAGGCGAGGGCGCGTGGATGAACGACACCCGCATCCGCGTCTCGGGCCGTCATCGCATGATCGAGTCGATCTTTTCCACTGGCCTGCCCTTTGGTGGCCGGTCCGACCTGCCTGCCACGCTGCAGGATCTGGCGCGTCTGATGCCGACTTGCGCTGGCGTCCGGCGCTGGGGCGCCGCGGCGCTGGACATGGCTTACGTCGCCGCGGGCCGCTATGAAGGCTTCTGGGAACGCCGCCTGAATGCCTGGGACGTGGCCGCCGGGATCATCATTGTCAAAGAAGCGGGCGGTTTTGTTCAGTCGCTGAACCCCGAAGGCAGCGTTCTGGAAGACGGTGAGGTCATCTGCGCCAACGAGCCGATCTTTGACACGTTCGCCAAGGTGATCCGGGGCTAAACCACCGGCCGGCTATCTGCGCGGCACCCGGGGGATACGGGACCGGGACAGCCGGTATTTGGCCTCGGGGTGCGGCGGATGGCCATGCGTTCGGTTCCAGAACTGCGTGCCCCCGCGTTTCAGCCATAGCGGCACGCACAGAATCAGACCGACGATGAACCCTCCGGTGTGCGCCCAATAGGCCACGCCACCCTGGTCCGGGTTGCTGGCCAGGCTGCCCATGAACTGCATCGCCAGCCAGACCCCCAGCATGACGAATGCGGGGATCGAGAAGACGCGGAAATAGACGATCAGGATCAGCAGGATATCCACCTGCGCCTTCGGGAAGAGCAAAAGATACCCGCCCATGACGCCCGCGATGGCCCCGGACGCGCCGATTGTCGGCACAACCGAATCCGGTGCAGTGACCACATGGATAAGACCGGCCCCGACCCCGGCGACGAGGTAAAAGAGCAGGAAGGGCAGATGGCCCATCTCATCTTCGAGGTTGTCGCCGAAAATCCACAGGAACAGCATGTTCCCGGCCAGATGCATCCATCCGCCGTGCAGGAACATCGAGGTCACGAAGGTCTCGAACGCGACGCCGTCACTGATGCGGGCCGGGATGATCGCATAGTCAAAAAACAGCCGGTTGATCAGCGGCCCGTCATTCATGATCCCGACATAGCTGAGAAAGATCAGTATGTTCGCGGCCATCAGCGCATAAACGACATAAGGTGTCCGCCCCGAGGGGTTATGATCGCGAATAGGAAACATGGCGCGACGCTGGGCTTTTCCCCGCCCAGCGTCAAGGGCCGGTTACGCCGCACCTCCCAGAAGGGCCGCATTGCCGCCTGCGGCAGTGGTATCGACGCACACATGGCGTTCGCCCAGAACCCGGGCGCGGTCGGGTTCGCCCGGGATCAGCGGCAGGATGGGGCCATTCCGGCGGGACAGATGCGCCTCGATCTGACGGGCGGTTTCTTCATCCCCCCACCAGAGAACCCCCGAGATGCCGGTCAGGTTCTCCAACCGGTGCAGGTCCGCCATCCCGGTCATTTCAATAGCCGTGCCACCCAGTGCCAGAACCGCCTCGGCCTGTGCCCGCGCGGCAGTTTCGCCCGGACCCATGCACAGAAGCGGCGGGCGCGGGAATTCGGTCAGCCGGTTCGATTCACCGGTCGGGCCGGGCAATAGCTGCGAGGTTGCCGGGGCCGGTTGGCCCTGCAGCGCCGGGATGTCTGCCGTGGCCTCCCATGTCTCGTCCGTGGTCTGACGATCCGGCGCGCAAAACCGGGCCATGTAGCTCGGACCGCCGGCTTTGGGGCCGGTGCCCGAAAGACCCTCGCCTCCGAAAGGTTGCGAGCCGACGATGGCACCGATCTGGTTGCGGTTCACATAGATATTGCCCGCGTGGATCGCCTCGGTCACGTGCTGCACACGGTCGTCGATCCTTGTGTGCAGGCCAAAAGTCAGGCCGTAGCCGGTTGCGTTGATATCGGCGATGACCTGGTCGATCTCTTGCGACTGGAAGCGGGCCACATGCAGGACGGGCCCGAATATCTCGCGCTCCAGCGCGGCGATGCCGGGGATTTCGATCAGGGTCGGGGCAATGAAGGTGCCCTCGGGCGGGGTGCCGAGGTCTTTGAGCACGCGCCCTTCGGCCCGGGCATTTGCGACGTGATCCGCAATCCCTTGCCGCGCCTGTTTGTCGATCACCGGCCCGCAATCGGTCGAGATCAGCCACGGGTTGCCCACCAGCAGCGCATCCATCGCGCCTTGTAGCATGGTCAACACGTCTTCGGCGATATCCTCTTGCAGGTACAGGCAGCGCAGGGCGGAACAGCGCTGACCGGCGGATTGGAACGCGCTTTCGATGATGGACTGAACGGCTTGTTCGGGCAGGGCGGTGCTGTCGACGATCATCGCGTTAAGCCCGCCGGTTTCGGCGATCAGCGGCGTGCCCGGGCGCATATGGTCCGCCATCGCCGCCCGGATTTTCAGCGCGGTCGCGGTAGAGCCGGTGAAGGCCACCCCGTTTACCCGATCGTCCGAGGTCAGGGCTGCCCCCACCGCCGGTCCGCCCGGCAGCAATTGCAGCGCATCGCGCGGCACGCCGGCTTCGTGCAGCAACTGAACCGCCCGGTGCGCGATCAGAGGGGTCTGTGGCGCGGGCTTGGCCAGAACCGCATTGCCAGTGGCAAGGGCCGCTGAAATCTGGCCGGTGAAGATCGCCAGCGGAAAGTTCCACGGACTGATGCAGGTGAACAGCCCGGCGGGTTCGGCATCGGGAATATTGGCCGCGTAGTAGCGCAGGAAATCCACCGCTTCGCGCAGTTCGGCCACAGCGTCCGGCAGGGATTTACCGGCCTCGCGCGCCAGCAGGGCAAAAAGCTCGCCATAATGCGCCTCGTACAGATCGGCGGCGGCGTTCAGGATACGGGCGCGCTCGTCGGCGGGCGCTTGCCACGGGCTGGCCGTCGCCAAAGCCAGTTCGACATCCGCAGCGCTGGCCGGTGCGACCGCGCCCGGCCTGTCCTGCGGTTGCGCCGGGTTGATAACGGGCTCATCCGCCTCCGGCTGGGCCGTGTCCGACAACAATGGCTGCGCGTACCAGTGTTGCGCCCGAAACGGATCCCGTGCGCCGTCGATCCGGTCGAGCGTCGGCGTATGTTTCAGATCAAACCCGACGGAGTTCGGGCGTTCGGGCTGGAACAGTTCCGGCCCGGTCGTCAGAGGGGCAGGGGGCGTCCGAACCGCAACAAAAGGATCGGCAGCGACCTCCTCGGGCGGTACGTTTTCGTCGACGATCTGGTTGACGAAGGATGAATTCGCCCCGTTCTCCAACAGACGGCGGACCAGATAGGCCAGCAGGTCCCGATGCGCGCCGACCGGGGCGTAAATCCGGCAGCGGGTGGTTTGCTTGTCCATCACGATCTGGTGCAAAGTCTCGCCCATGCCATGCAGGCGCTGGAACTCAAACGGCTGATCCTCGGCCATATGCAGAATGGCGCTGACCGTGTGGGCGTTATGGGTGGCGAATTGCGGATAGATGCGGTCGGTCATGCCAAGCAGCTTGCGGGCATTGGCGATATAGGACACATCCGTCGCCGCCTTGTGGGTGAAGACCGGGAAGCCATCGACCCCTTCGACCTGCGCGCGCTTGATCTCGGTATCCCAATAAGCGCCTTTGACGAGGCGGACCATCAGCTTGCGATCATGGCGCTGGGCCATGTCGTAGAGCGTATCCAGTACCAGCCCGGCGCGCGGGCCATAGGCCTGCACAACGATGCCGAAGCCGTGCCAGCCTGCCAAGGCGGGTTCGGCCATGACCTCTTCGATGACCTGCAGGGACAGCGACAGACGGTCTGCCTCTTCCGCGTCCACATTCAGGCCCATGCCCGCCGCCTTGGCCAGCAGCGCCAGCGCGCGCAGGCGGGGGACCAGTTCGTCCATCACCCGGTCTTCCTGTGCCAGCTCGTAGCGCGGATGCAAGGCCGACAGCTTGACCGAAATCCCCGGATTGGCGCGGATGTCGTCGTGGGTGCAGGCCTCGGCAATGGCGGCAATGGCGCGCGAATAGGACAGGTGGTAGCGGGCGGCGTCGGCCTCGGTCCGGGCGGCCTCGCCCAGCATGTCGTAGGAATAGGTGTAGCCCTTCGCCTCCATCCCGCGGGCGCGGTCCATGGCGGACTGGATGGTTTCGCCCAGAACGAACTGACGGCCCATTTCTTTCATCGCGCGCCCGACAGCGGTGCGGATCACCGGCTCGCCCAGCCGTTTGATTGCCCCGCGCAGCGCGCTGACCGGTGAGGTTTTGCCTTCGTCCAGTACCTTGCCCGTCAACATCAGCGCCCAGGTCGAGGCGTTGACCAGCGAGGACGAGGATTGGCCCAGATGCTTGCCCCAATCGGACGGGGCGATCTTGTCTTCGATCAGCGCGTCGATGGTTTCCGCATCGGGCACCCGCAACAGCGCCTCGGCCAGACACATCAGGGCCACGCCTTCGTCGGTGGACAGGCCGTATTCCGCCAGAAACACCTCCATCATCCCCGGTGAGGTACTGGAGCGGATGTCGCGCACAAGCCCGGCGGCGGCCTCGCAGATGGCGCTGCGGTCCGCATCGGACAGGGCGGATTGGCTGATCAAGGTGCCAAGAATGGCGGCTTGATCCGCATAGGTCTGAGAATCGATCTGGGTGCGCAGGCTGTGGGACATGTCTACTCCGGGGCTTTTTAGCACTATAGCCGCTAATTGGCGGGACAATGGCCTGAAGAATGTGATAGTGTAGGCTAATCTACTGAAATTCAGGTCATAGGCGATGCAAAAAGACTTTCCGGGATTGGACCGGTTCGATCAATCCATTCTAAAGGTACTTGCGGAAGATGGCCGTGTCTCGGTCGCGGACCTGGCCCGGCAGATCGGATTGTCGAAATCGCCGACACAGGCCCGCCTGAAGCGGCTTGAGGCCGAGGGGGTCATCACCGGCTACCGGGCCATGCTCGATCCGATTCGCCTTGGGCTGGACCACGTGGCCTTTGTCGAAGTGCGCTTGACGGACACCCGCGAAAAGGCGCTGAAAGAGTTCAACATGGCGGTTCGCCGGATCCCCGAGATCGAACAGGCTCATATGATTGCATCCAATTTCGACTATCTGCTCAAGGTTCGGACCGGGTCGATGTCGGAATACCGGGCGGTGCTGGCGGAAAAAATCTCGTCGCTGCCGCATGTCGCCAATACCTCGACCTTCGTGGCGATGGAGGCGGTGAAAGAGACCGGGCTGCTGGGCGCGCCCGACAGTCCGAGTTGACGGATACCGATCCAGCCCCACCATTGGGGTATGAAGCGGATGTTCCCCATGCTGGCCGTGCTCGCGGCAATCGCCACCGCCGCCGAGGCGCAGGACTGCCCCGCCGCGCCGGACCATATCGACGGTGTGGATGCGCTGATTGCGCAGGTTCAGCGGGCCGAGTCGCAAAGCGACGCCCGGGTGATCTCGCACCAGATGTGGGAGTTGTGGACGGACGCGCCCGACGCAAAATCCCAAACGCTGCTGAATCGCGGCATGGCCCGGCGCGAGGCATGGGACCTGATCGGAGCCTTGGGCGAGTTGAATCAACTGGTCGCGTATTGCCCGAACTATGCCGAGGGGTACAACCAGCGTGCCTTTGTGAACTACCTCAGACAGGATTTCGCGGCCGCCCTGATCGATCTGGACGCCGCGCTGGAATTGTCGCCAAACCACGTGGCGGCGATGATCGGCCGGGCGCTGACCCTGTTGGGCCTCAACCGTCTGGCCGAGGCGCGGGATGCCTTGACCGATGCGCTTGAGCTGAACCCGTGGCTGTCCGAACGGGCCTTGCTGGCGCCCGGAGGTCCTTTGGAAGCACCGGGACAGGACATCTGACCGCCGTAGTCGCAGATGCGCGTGAAACGCTGCCGTAAGGAACTCTGGAGGCCATTTCGGTTCCTGACGCTGTGCAGAACAAGGATCACTCAGTCCAAAACGACGAGCGGGTATTTGGCTCGCTCCAAATTTTGGTCCGAGGCGCACCGATCCGGTGTGCGTCACCAGTTCGTGTTGCACTTGAAAGATTGGTTGCGCTGGCCGCTGGATGAGAGTGCCAATTCGAGGGTGGCGACACATCTTCAAAATTCTGCAGCGCCGCCTGTTGAACCAGCCGTTCGTTGCAGGCGAAGAGAACGCGATGCTGGTTGACTAGCGCGGTGGGCAACTTGGAGCCCTCACCATGCACAAGTCCGCTATCTTTCCTGCCCAAGGATCAGGGCAAAGGCCTCGGTCCAGGCGGTGGCGAGTTCTTCGGCGGATTTGCCAAGCACCTTGCGGTTCACGCAAGAGCCTTCCAACAGGGGGAGCAAAATCAGCACGGCTTGGCCTGCCTGCAACGGCTCTACGCCCGCCCTAACCAACGAGGACTGATAAAAGGCTGCGAGGCGCGCATAGTAGGCGTCGAGTGCAGCCTGAATGTCGGACGAATGGTTTGCCGCCGCCCAGACTTCTTTGAAAATGGTCGAATAGCGGTCGAAATCCGGATGCGACAGGACCTCGAGGAACAAGCTGCGCAGCGTCGCCTTCAGATCAGCCGAACCGTCGGTGTCCCGCCTGTTCAAGTTGGCCTCGTACGGCTCAAGGAAGCGCAGCAGCAGCGCAAGCAGCAGGTCTTCGCGTGTCGCAAAATGGTATTGCAGGTTGCCCAGGCTGATCCCCGCACAAGCGGCCACCTTTCGCATAGTCAGTTCCGCATTGCCGATTTCCAGAAGCAGCGCTTCGGTCGCGTCGAGTATTAAGGTCTTGCGGTCCTGTGCGGCCATGCGGCCCCCTTTGGCAATTTTTTAACTTACGGCTGCACATACGCCTCTTGACCACCAAGGTCAATTGACCTAAATCGGTGTCAAGTTAGGTCATATGACCTAAAACCCTAAAGCTGCAAACCCCGGAAAACGCCAGTCGGTGCGGGCGTACCACGGCGTAGATCCATTGACCAAAGGACCAACCGCATGCATTTCCTCACCATTCCCTACCTTGCCCTGACGCTTGCCATTGTTTTCGAGGTGACGGGCACAGCCTTTCTCCAGAAGTCGGAACAGTTCACCCAAGCCTTGCCAACGGCGCTCATGGTCGCCTTCTACGGGCTGTCCTTTTACTTCCTGACGCTCGCGCTTAAATCGATCCCCATCGGTGTTGCCTATGCGATGTGGGCGGGGCTTGGCATCGTACTGGTCGCGCTGCTCGGGTTCGTGATTTTCGGGCAGAAGCTGGACCTTGCCGGAATTGCCGGTATCGGGCTGATTGTCACCGGGGTGGTGGTGTTGAACACGCTGTCGAGCACTGCTGCACATTGACGCTCTGAGAAACTAAGTATCTTCTTCAAAAGCTCCCCAAACCAGAGGTATCGCCGTGATCGAAGCCCTCCGCACACCCGACGAAAGATTCGAGAACCTGCCGGATTACGGTTTCACCCCGCATTATGTAGAAGACTTACCTGGTTACGAGGGCCTGCGCGGCCACAATCTGGACGAAGGTCCGCGTGACGCTGACGAGGTGTTTCTTTGCCTGCATGGCGAACCTACATGGAGCTACCTCTATCGCAAGATGATCCCGGTCTTTATGCGCGCTGGCGTGCGGGTGATCGCCCCCGACTGGCTTGGGTTCGGGCGCTCTGACAAGCCGATCGACGACGAAACCTATCATTTTGACTTTCACCGGAATTACATGCTGGCCCTGATCGCGCGGCTGGACCTGCGGAACGTCACCTTGGTCTGTCAGGATTGGGGTGGGCTTTTGGGTCTGACCCTTCCGATGGAGATGCCTGATCGTTTCAATCGCCTGCTCATCATGAACACCGCGCTTATGGCAGGCCCCGCCAACAACCCCGCTTTTGACGAATGGAAGGCAACGATCACTGCGAACCCTGATGTGCCGCTCGCGGCAGTCATGCAGAAATACGCCCCCGAGATCACCGCCGCTGAAGCCGAAGCCTATGCCGCACCCTTCCCGGATGTGCGCTACAAGGCCGGTGTGCGCCGGTTCCCGCAGATGGTCGCCACCACGATGGATGCCCCTGGCGTCGCGATCTCGCAACGCGCAGGCAAGTTCTGGTCGCAGGAATGGACAGGTGAAACCTTCATGGCAATCGGAATGCAGGACAAGATGCTCGGCCCCAACGTGATGCGCCATATGCAGACGGTGATCCGCGGCTGTCCCGAGCCGATGGAGGTTGAGCAGGCGGGACATTTCGTACAGGAACAAGGCGTTGAAGTGGCCGAGCAGGCACTGAAGGCTTTCAAGCTCTTACCCGGAACGGCAAAAACCTGACCACGGAACCTTGTGGAACAAAACCGCGAACAGGGTGGAAGCGGCAATGTTCGCGGTGCTTATTTTGACAAGGACAGTCACGTGCGCAGAGAACGTCCGGAACGAGGAGCGCGTCCCTAACCGATGCTATCCGCAACCAATCCGACACATGCGTGCAGCGATGCCCCACCCGGTATCACCCGGACTGCGAAGAGAAGCGTGACCCGACTGAGCGACACTGATCCCGTGCAACGAAGGAAAACGGGTTTGACCCAGATACCCAACCAGAAAAGCAGACATCCAAATTCAGGCTTTACTCTTTCCGAGCTACGAAAAACCGCCATCATTCGTCTTCACTAAACAGTCAGTTAATGCACAAGACTTGTTTTCAAGGTGAGGGACGCTTGCAACGCCTTCCACGGGTTTTCGATGGGCGCGAAGGGAATTCGGTTTGGGCTAACCGTCATCTTTCGGGTAGATGAATCCGTTCACCGGGTAGAAACTGCCATACCGGCCCGGATGGCTTTCGACCCGGACCAGCGTCCAATCATTGTTTTTGGACACATCCTTGACGCCCATTTTCAAGGATACCTTGTTGCGGTGCCAGTTAGCGTGGTTCACGACAACTTCACGGTCGGTGACAACATCCGAGACGACAGCCACATGGCCAAGGGGCATTCCGTGGGTTGCCCGAAACGACATGACAGCTCCGACAACCGGTTCATTGCCTCGCTGAAAGATATTATGCGCCTTGCCCCACCAGTCTTTGGCGTTGCCGCGAATTTCGATGCCGCTGAGATTGCGTGCGTAGGGCACGCACCAAACCCTTTGCCCGCGAGCCTGCTTTTTCGAAACCTCTTGCAGCGCCATCAACTGACGTTCCGGATCGATATCCGCGTCGTTTGGGTTTTGTGTGCAGGCAGAGACAAGAACAACGAGCCCCATCGCAACTGCAACGCGGGCGATGCCGGTCAGGGGCGACCAAATCGTATTCGTTTTGCGGGCGCTGTTCTGCAAGAAGCTTCATTGTCGGTTTGAGTGGTCTCGGAGTTTTACGACGATATTGCGGGTTATGAAAAGATATCTGCCAATTCCCCGGCGGGAATTTGCCTGTCCTCAGTCAGACATCGCGAAATCGAACCTTGGGCGGCAAGATGGCCTTTGGCTGGTCTCGCAAAACAAGCTGTCCAAAGTCTCGGGTAGCGGTCACTCGACGACGCTTGCATGAAATTGTCTTTTGGTCCGCTTGAGCGCCGAGAGAGCAAGCGCCAAGCGACCTCGCAGCCTCTGCTTCCCGCGAATTTCCGTTCTCTGCCAGTTCCTCTTGTTGATCAGAGGCGCTACGATCGCCGATGAGGCAACAATCGGGCATACAGATGCGAAGTTTTATCTTCCCACCGTTAACAGCGTTTTTCCTAGGCGCGATCATCAATTTTGAACCCGCAGCAGCGGCGTCACTTGGACAATACGAAGTTTTTGGCGTCGAAGACGGAGACATGCTGAAATTGCGGGCGGGGCCCGGAATAGGTTTCAATGTGATCGTCGGTCTTCCAAATGGAACCGCGTTGAGGGTTCACAGTTGCGAGCAGACCGGAGGCACCCGTTGGTGCCGGGTTTCCCTGAAGCGGGCGCGCGGGTTAAAGGGATATGTCTCTTGGGCATATCTGCGAAAAATGTGATCTAACTTTGGGCAGTCCCGGAAAACGGAACGATTGGGGCCGGTGCCAATCGGCTCAGGCTGGCTGCAGCGTGTGGTCGTTCAAAAGCAGTGTTTCAATCACGTCGCAATGAGGCCCGGCCCGAGGTTAAAAAGCGCCACCCTCCGAATGATTTGCGGCCTCGGCGCTGATATCCGGGTGGTGCCACACCAGCAACCCGATCACAGACGATGCTGCAAAGAAGGCGATCAACCCGAACGCGACTGAAAACGTACCGGTTGCGTCCAGCGCGAAGCCAGTGATGACGGGTGCCAGAAAACCAGCCAATGCAAAACCGCTATTCATAATGCCCATGCAGGTCCCCGCGCGTTGCGGCACGATGTCGGCTATGACCGCATAAAAGATCGGGTTGGCACCAAGTCCTGCGGATACAGCGATCGATATGCAGATCAGCGCGATCGGAAGACTGTCCACAAAGGCGAGCGGCAGAACGGCCAGCGCAACAAGACCGTGTAGCATTGCCATAGGATAAGTTCGCGCGATCCGAAGGGTCCTGGTTCTGATCAGCAACCAGTCCGACAAGCGCCCCACTGAATACAAGGTAACTGCCGCGGCGGCCCAGGGTATCGCAGCAGCCCATCCGATCTGTTTGAGGTCCAAGTGATAGGTCGTCCGCAGGAATTCAGGCAACCAGGTCATCACGAAAAAGATCAGATACCCAAATACAAAATAGGACCAGTAGCTGGCAAGAAGGGTTGGGGTTTTCAACAGAACCCTGAAGTCCTGGCGCGAAATCCGGTCGCTGTTGGCGGGTGCACCCGTATCCCTGCGACCTTCGTTCACAAGGTCCCGTTCGGCATCATTCACGAAACGCGATTGTTCCGGTGAATCGCTGGAAAGCCAGAGCCAGGCGGGCAACCACAGCATGCCCAGCAGGGCGAGGCCAAAGAACATGATGCGCCATCCAAACTCGACGATGACATATGTTGCCAAAGGGGCACCCACGGCCAAAGCCAGAGGGATCGCCACCAAAGCGGTGCCCATCGCGGTGGACCGTTCATGTGGCGGCAACCACCGCTCCAATACCCGCGAATGCGCCGGAAAGGACGGCCCTTCGGCGAGCCCAAGTGCCATACGCGCGCAATAAAGCATCGCGAAACCCGTCGCCGCGCCGGTCCAGCCAATTGCAACGGACCAGAGCAAAACCGCGAGCGTAAACGTCCTGCGGGCTCCAAATCGATCTGCGAGATAACCGCCGGGCAGCGTGGTAAGAAAATACCCGATGCCGAATGCACCTAGCACCAAACCCAGGTGAGAAGCCGACAGGCTGAACTCACTTTGAATGGCATGAGCCGCGTAGGAAATCGCCGAGCGGTCGACATAGTTAATCGTGTTGATCAAAAACAAAAGGACAATGATGGTCCAGCGAAACCGGGTCGCAGGAACAGATGCATTGGTCATGACGTTGCTCCGCCAAGTAATATCCAACGTTCTCGGAGTGTAGACGGTGCCAAAGCGCTTTGCCAAGCAATACCACGGATGCCTGCGACGGTCCCCTTGCCGGACGGGTGAGGCATCGCAGCGCTGATTGCGGGTGTCAAACGACTGTCTCACGGAAGCGCCGCGCTGCCTTCGAAATCGGCTCCGAACCCAATGCTGAATTCAAATTTGAATTCATGAGTCTGGACAGCCCTTTTCACGCTTTAGTGGATCAAAAAAACTTGTGGCAGCGACTCGATCCTTCAGAAAAGCTTATACTGGTCGAGTCGAAGGCACCTGATGCTGCAGTACCCATGTGGCGACCGTCTGGGTTTATTCTGATGCAAATTGAAGGAACGAACAGATGTCATTTAGACTTTTCGGATCAGTAGTTGTCGCTGGCACCACGATCATCGCAGCTTCTTCGACCGCACAGGAAATTGCCGACACGATCTATTCGGGCGGACCAATCCTGACGATCAACGATGAACAGCCGACCGTCGAGGCTGTAGCCGTCAAGGACGGACGCATTCTGGCGGTCGGTGGTCTGACAGAGGTTATGAGCAAGCAGGGAGATGCCACCGAACTGTTCGACTTGGATGGCCGGGCGATGCTTCCGGGGTTTGTCGACAGTCATGGGCACGTAGTGTTTGGCGGATTGCAAGCGCTCTCAGCCAATTTGCTGGCCCCGCCTGACGGCAAGGTCACGGACATTGCAAGTCTACAAGAGACGTTGCGCGTATGGGTTGAAGAAAACACCGACGCTGTCGAACGCGCAGGTGTTGTCATCGGGTTTGGCTACGATAACGCTCAACTCGCTGAGCTGCGGCATCCAACCCGCGGAGAGTTGGACGCAGTATCAACTGACCTGCCAATTATCATTGTGCATCAATCCGGGCACATCGGGGTCGCCAACTCCAGGGCGCTGGAACTTGTGGGGTTTGATGCGTCCACGCCGGATCCTGCCGGTGGCATCATTCAGCGAGACGCAAATAGAGAGCCAAACGGAGTTCTTGAGGAATATGCGTTCTTCGGCGCGCTTGTTCCAATTCTGGGTCAACTTGGCCCGGATGCCCTGTTGGCCTTCGCCGAGGCAGGCGCGGAGCTCTGGGCCAGTTTTGGCTATACGACGGCTCAAGACGGGCGTTCTTCTGCAGAAGTGGTGGAAGCCCTCAAAGCCGTGGCCGCCGAAGGCAAAATCCCGATCGATGTCGTGGCGTTTCCAGACGTGTTGGAGGCACAAGACTACATCGCTGAAAACACTTCATCCGAATACGCAGACGGTATCCGCGTTGGCGGCTGTAAATTGACCATCGATGGGTCACCGCAAGGCTTCACGGCGCTTCGGGATCGACCCTATTACGATCCGGTAGGTGACTATCCCGCGGGCTACGCTGGCTATGCCGCCGTAACGATGGAGCAGGTGCAGGAGGCTGTGAACTGGTGCTACGAGCACGGTTTCCAGATCATCACGCACGCCAATGGCGAAGGTGCTTCGGACATGCTGATCGCGGCGCTGGAGGTTGCTCAAGCCAATTTCGGCGACCCGGGAAACCGCCCGGTACTGATCCACGGTCAGTTCATGCGTGAAGATCAGGTGGATGCATATAAACGCCTTGGCGTGTTTCCGTCGCTTTTTCCGATGCACACGTTTTACTGGGGTGATTGGCATCGTGATCACACGGTTGGACCGGTCAACGCAGACAATATTTCGCCCACAGGCTGGCTCGCAGAACGGGACATGATGTTCGGGTCGCACCATGATGCTCCGGTGGCGTTCCCCGACAGCATGCGCATACTCGATGCGACCGTTACACGCCGGACCCGCTCCGGAGACATTCTTGGGCCACACCAACGCGTTGACGTAATGACGGCCTTGAAGGCTTTGACAATCTGGCCAGCGTGGCAGCATTTCGAGGAAGATCAAAAAGGCTCAATCGAGGTCGGGAAGCTCGCGGATTTTGTTCTGTTGGCGCAAGACCCCACCGCCATTGATCCTGAAAAACTGGATCAGAACCGGGTCGTTGCCACCATTAAAGAAGATGAAACGATCTACGAGGAAGGAATACGCGAAGGGCGTCTGAACTACGAACCACGCGGCAATGGCAGCGATCCCTATGCGGATTTCCTGCGGTCGTTCGCAATTGCCCAAGAAATGCAGAAATCGCCCGGTGCGTTGAGCCGAATGCGGCCATCGGTTCTGGCCCGAGCACCGCATTCAGGCGCCTGCGTGGTCCGCACTTTGGGCGACATCGTCACTGCATCGCTTGTCGCGCCGACCGAAGGCAACCAATAGCTAAAAACGCGTGGAGTTTGTCGTAACAAACAGAACGGGCTGAGGGCTTCCTGCATTGAGTTAGTTCGACGGACCTCAGATATGGCGTTCGCAGCGAACATTGGGTCAAACGGGCCGGTGTCAATATCGCTCAATCCCGCCCTTCAATGACAAGTTCCACAGCGGCATGAACACCGTCTGCGGTCGCAGTGGGTCTCGGTTCATAACGCGCCTCGTCACCAGCTTGGTACTTTCCGGTTCGAACCAGAACAGCCGCGCCCAAGCCTGCCTTCAAAGCGCCCGCGATATCGCTTTCGGCATCATCGCCAATCATCGTGACGTCAGCAGGCTCTAGCCCCATGCTTTGCGCGGCAGAGTGGAAGAACGCTGGCGAAGGCTTCCCAAACAAAAAAGCATTTTTACCGCTCGAATACTCAAGCGCCCGGACGAAAGCGCCAGCATCCAGGCTCAATTCACCGTCTGCATCACGAAATACCCTGTTCGACGCCAATGCAAGAAAGGGAGCCCCGTCTTTGATCAGGCGAAAGGCCGCGTTCAACCGTTCATAGGTGAAGAAGCAGCCAGCATCGCCAACGATGACCGCTTGGGGACCGGATCTCGGGCACGCTGCAAAATCCTCTTCCAGATCCGGATGGATCAGCAGATGTGGCGCAAAACCGTTTTCCTCTAACCAAGCACAGGCTGCCGCCGCTGGTGTGAGGATTTCGGTGGCATCCGCGTCTATTCCAAAGCTCTGTAGCTTATCCAGAATAACGCGCTTCGGTCGTCGGGTGGAATTTGTCAGAAAGCGAACCGGAAGTCCTGTGTTGCGAATGGTTGCGACAGCCTCTGCAGCGCCCGGCAGCGGCTTGTCACCCTGATACAGAACACCTGCGATATCAAACAGAACGCCTTTGCTCACACCTACCTCTTAAACTACGAAAACCCTTTCTCTCGGGTCAATTTGCCCAAGCGATGGTTCGCTCTTGACGCCCACTTAGCCATCACATAGGAAAGCGAAACATTGAGCGGGTATAGCTTAATGGTAAAGCCCCTGCCTTCCAAGCAATGATGACCAGTTTCATGGTGTTGCTTGGACTTTCTAACAGTTTCATTTCATTTAAATATTAGTCATACCGTGTTGCATGGCGTATCATTGCGTATCAATCCAGTTCCGACAAAAAGCTGACAAAATGCCAAAGCTCACAGAGACATTCGCACGCAAGGTTCCGCAGACAAAAAGCGGTACCGCCAAGCACTGGGATGTCGAGGTAAAGGGGCTTGTTCTCTTCGTGGGGAAACAGTCGAAAACCTGGTATTTCCAGAAAGACGTTGGAGGGCAAACCCGACGGGTTTTAATCGGGCGCTACCCCCTGATTTCTGCGGACGTCGCACGCCAAACTGCTTTGGGTTTTGCGTTGGACTGGGGCAGGGGAGCGGGCAAGCGCATACAGATCGGCGCGCCAACGCTTGAGACGGCAATGGAAACCTATCTGGCACGTCCCAAGCTTCGGTCTGAGGCCCACCGATCCGGTGTGCGTCAGCAGTTCGAGCTTCATTTGAAAGATTGGCTGCGCCTGCCGCTGGACGAGATCACCAAGTCGATGGTCGTTGAGCGTCACAGATCCATGGCTGCAACGCCATCTTCAGCAAATCATACTCTAAAGTACTTTCGGACAGTCTGGAACCATGCGCGGCGCGTACATGATCTGCCGGAAAGCCCGACGATGGCCATCGAGTGGTATCAGGAGCAACCAAACGGTTCGATCATCGAGGACTTGAGCGCATGGCGCGAGGCCGTGGATGATCTCTACAACCCCATCCACAAGGTCTTCTACGAATTGCTCTTGTTCACAGGCTTTCGCAAAACCGAGGCACTGACGCTTGAATGGAAGAATGTGCACGAAGATCACATCCATTTGCCGATGACCAAGAACGGGCGCAGTTTTGATCTTCCCATCTCACAGGTTCATCACGAGATATTGGCACCACTGCGCGGTCTGCATCGTCAATGGGTGTTTCCCTCGCCCAAATCGCCCAGCGGGCATTTGAAGGGACCCGAGCGTCTGCAATGGTCCATTCATTCCCATCGCCGGACATTTGCGACGGTCGCCATGGAGGCTGGAATACTGGAAGAGATTGTGGGGCGCCTGCTCAATCACACACCGCTGTCAATCACCGGTCAGCGCTACGTGAAGCCGTCGCTCGACGCACTCAGACCAGCTATGGAAACAGTGTGTGACGAACTGAGCGCTCGCAGTGAGCGATCTTATGACCGAGGTGTTCTATAGTGAAAACTTCGTTTGTAGTGAGGAAAGCAAAAATAGGCATGGTCGATCAAAAAGTGATGCTCGATGATGACGGGATGGTTCTGCTGGGGAACGCGTTGTTGCTTGGCTACCTACACGCGATGGTGTACCGCCGACGAAACGGGCTGCTAGATCAGGAAATTCGAATTGACCGAAATGAATACTCGGAACGAAGGCAACTGCACGAAGTGCTCGAATTGGCTGGCGCTTACCAAGATTTACTTTCAGGACCCATCAACTCATCAGGCGAAAAACAAGCCGTGCGAATTCCTGAGTTCGACGACAATATCCTGAGGCTTGCAGCCAGTGACAGGCCAATCGCAAGACTTCGATTGGCAGACTTGGAGTTTCCGGCATCATTTCCGCAGCTAAATTCGATCGAGGAGCAATTGGCGCCTTTGAGCGCCTACGAACTTCGAAGACCTTTGTCTTTGCTGGGCCCAACAGATTTTACCCGGTTTTTGAAGGATATTGTCATTTCATATTTTCAGGGCACCGACAGTGTCATGTTGAATAATGCATCTGCAAATCCGGGTTCGCAAACACGTTCCGTTGGCTTGACTGCAGCAACAAAGAGATACCTCGATGCTGAGGAAGTAACTGCCGGCGGCGGGCCAAGAACTGGGTGTGACATCAAGGCAGAAAACATGGCGGCCAAATGCTTGGCTGGCTTGGAATTAGACTACCCTCATTGCCGAATGAAGAAACGCGTCGCAGTCAACGCGTTTCAGGAACTTGGTTTTTCTGAAATCGCTTCGCGTCGTATCTGGGCAAGCGGAGCGCCAAAGGCATGGAAAAAAAGTGGTAGAATTAGGAATGACCAACCTTTGATTTCTGCCAACACATTGATTGATTGTTATAAAAAACAGAAACCCCAGTAGTTTTTTAAACAGTGAGTATATTATTGAGTACCGATGCTTGTCATCTTCATTGCACAGCGAAACGCAACAGGATGATACATCATGCAGCTAACAGCCTTACCTCCCGATCTTTTGCTAACACGCTCAGAAGTCGAGGTGCATTTCGGGCTTTCCCGACGCTTTCTCGAGGTTAACGCAAACCGATTTGGGGGACCGCCAATGATAAAAATCGGTCGGAGCGTCAGGTACAGAGTTTCTGATCTAAGGGACTGGATTGACCAAAACCGCGTCGTAGTTGGCAGTTCAAGACGAGGGACAGAAGATGCGTAAGTTCGACAAGAACGGCAATAAGACTTTTGACCATGGAACTTATGTTCGCCGAGTAATCCTTGAGACAGAAGCATGGCGAGCCATGACACCCAAAGCCCAAATGCTCTACATCTGGCTTCGCTTGGAGTGGAAAGGTGCGAGATACAACAATAACGGAAAGATAAAGCTGAGTTGTCGGCAAGCGGCACACCGCCTGGGCGTTGGCGTCAATACGGCGATGAACGCATTCCATGAACTCCAGGCTAAAGGCTTCATTGTTGTTACAAGACTTGGTGCGCTTGGTGTGGAGGGTGAAGCACGTGGACCGTCATATGAGTTAACTGAAATTGGAACAGCAAATGCGCTCCCCAAGCTGCTGTTTTGCAAATGGCCAGAACACGGTGATTTTGAGGTTCTGCGTCACCAACGATCGGGTGGATAAAATGAAGAAAATCCTAAACCACGTAACTAAATTCAAGACATTGCCATATCCGAAACGGTGACGATGAATTGAAACCTGTCTCCCATTTGGTGCTCTATTGTCTCGAGTCTTGTGACGTTTGGCTTGTATTACAGCAGCGCTCCGTCGCGAATATCGCGACATCCTTATTACCATAGCCAGTAGCTTGGAAAGTTTGGTTGCAGGATAGTAGGTTTCATCTTTGAGCAGATAAATTTGGTGCCCGGGTGAGGGGGCGGGTAAAAGTCTGCATTACGTTTTCGGCTAGACCCGCCCTCCAATCATTCGGGGATTTTTTTTCGACAGGGAATGCTTTCTAGAGCTAGAGAGGCGAAAGATGATCCCTGTGTCGCAAAAAACCATTTCTAATCAATGTATTGCCTGTTTGTTGTCCTGGAGCGGGCAGATATTTTTGAGATTTTTTTGTTTTGGTGCATGCAGCTCGCTGCCTTTCGCGTGAGCAAGCAATGCGTCCTATACCGGACATTGATTGAATTGTGGTCAATGTCTTCACTGCGGAGATAGTGTTGAAAAAGTCAGAATTTCCTGGCTCTTAGTTTTCCGCAAAAATTCAGAACATGAGAAAAGTCGTGTCGGTTTGCGCTCAACAGGTCATGAGCGCCACATACAGCGCCGCATTGATGATTTGGCCGACCCTCTGGCCGAAATCTCGTGACGTCGATCCATGGCCTGCTTTTCCACTGGCTTTCGCCAAAAACTGACTTTTTCAACACTATCCGAACAATGTGTAAATTGGGAGCAGCAGGGCGAGTGTTGGCTCTCGCAGAGCTCAAGCTATCAACTATTCCTCCTACTTTGGCTCGGAAGTGCCAAGAGACCCGCGCCAATTATGACCAGAATACCAATCAAACCCAAGGAGTTGGGCAGCTCCGCGAAAAACAAACCGCCCCAGATCAGACTGAACACGAGATAGCTGTAGTCGAAAGCTGCGACTGTATTGGGTGGCCCGAGCTGGTAGGCAACCGCTGCTCCAACACTGCCGATCAAGATAAACCCCGCGAGCGCCATAAGCGTGACCAGCAGTCGCAAGTCTACCATCTGCCATGGGCCGAGAATAAACGATCCATCTTGTCCAGCAAAAGCGCCTAGGACAGCCCCGCTGACTATGAACGCAACATTCAACACAAGTGCCAGACTGAATGGATCATCGTCGCGGCATTTGACCGATGTCAGCACCATTGCACCGGCATAAAGACCGGCTGCGATGATCGGCATGAGCGTTCCGAGCGCAAGATCTGATGTATCAGGTTGGATAATGAGCAGCACTCCAATGAAGCCTGCCGCGATTGCGAAGATGGCGCGGTGCCGAGGCCAACGGCCCGCAACGCTTGCAGCCAACGCGACGATGAAAAGCGGGCCCGTGTAGTAGGCCGCCGCTGCCAGCGATAAGGGCATAAGCGGCAAAGCTGAGTAATAGCTCAACCACATGAGCACGAGCAGAATGCCGCGAAGGACGGCCCAAGCAGGATTCTCCAGTCTTATCCCTCCGCGACGGTGTGTTAGCCACCAGAGCATGGGCACGACCATGCATGACCGCAAAATGAACATTTGCCACAACGGAAGCGACAGCCCGGTTCCTTTGATCAGCGCGTCGCCGAGAGAGAGAGCAGCAACGGCGGCAATGATCGCGAAGATGGCGAGACTGGTCTGGCTTTTGGTTGTCGTCAACGTCATCTCGGCTACCGATCTCCATTACACTATTGACCAGAAAGCATGTATGCTCTCATGTGAAAAAGGAATTTTTCACCCATTTGCATGACTAAAAGGAATGGATTTCCGACCATGTCACATCCCCCTCTCTCTCGTCTTCGACCATTCGAAGCTGCGGCTCGTTATGAGAGCTTTTCCAGTGCAGCGGAGGAACTTGGGATGACACAGACAGCGGTGAGCAAGCAGATCGCTGCATTGGAGCGGGAGTTAGGCGTCACGCTCTTCGAGCGACGCAACCGTGCTGTATTTCTGACCGATGCCGGGCGGCGGCTTGGCAGGGTCGTTGGCGCGGCTCTGTCCGATATCACAACCGAGGTAGCCGCAATTCAGGGAAAGCGTCGGTCTGCTGAACTGATTTTGCACTGCCAACTATGTGAAGCGTTCTACTGGCTTATGCCGCGTCTGGCCCGATTTCACGAACGCCACCCAGGTGTTGAACTGCGCGTCGTTAGCAGCCTCAATCCACTGACCGAAACCTCCGAGGCATTTGACGTGGCCATGCAGACATCTGGCCGCGCTTCGGGGTCGGCCCGTTTGGCCTTTACGGCAGCGGATGACATTTTTCCGGTTTGTGCTCCGTCGCTGGTCGCGGACGCAAAGCTACCTCTTAAGCCGAATGAGGTTGGACGGTTTCCGTTATTAGTCCATGCTGTCATGCCGCAAGATTGGGCAGGCTGGGACGACTGGTTCGAAGCTGTCAGCGTCGACACGGCCAATCGTCCCAAATATGTGTCGTTTGATAGCTATCCACTAGTTCTCCAAGCTGCTGTAGCCGGTCAAGGCATCGCTCTCGGTTGGGGCAGAACCACCGAGGGGATGATTGCAGAAGGCAAGCTCATAAGACCTTGTAACGAAACGATCGCTCGCCCGACGGAAATTTCCGTCTTTCGCGGTGGATCCCGTCACGTTCACCCAAACACCGATCAGCTTATCGAGTGGCTGGGCGAAGAATTGAACGAATAGCAGTCCATAGTACTGTACGCAGCATTCAGAACTATGGGCTCAGAACGGACTTTAGCGCGGGTGCAGCAAGGCGCGGCAGCGGCCTCGATGATGCTGGCTTTACGCGAAAACCAGATCATACGGCGGGCATCTGCTGGGTTGCGCAATGGATACCGCCACCCATCTCACCCAATGGGTCAACATTCAAAGTTACGATCTCCCGCCTGGGATAGCGCCGCGCAAGAGCTTCTCGCGCGATCTCGTCGGTTTCTCGGTCTCCAAATTCGGCGGCAATCACCGCCCCATTGCAGACATAGTAGTTTGCATAGGAGGCTACGAAATCGATGCTGCTCACCCGGCGGATCACCGGCTCAGGAATGACCTCCACATCCAAACCGCTTGCGACAAGCACATCATGTGTTTCAACGGCAGCGAAATTGAACGGGTCTTCCAGATCGGGGTCATCCGGCAGATTGATCAGTACACGCCCCGGACCAGAAAACCGCGCAAGACTGTCAATGTGATAATCGGTGATGTCCTCGCCCCAGACACCAGGCGACCAGATCATCCGGTCAGCGCCGTAGGCGGTCAGCAACCGGCGCTCGATCTCGTCGCGGCTGAGGCCGGGATTTCTGTTGTCGTTCACCCAGCTGCTTTCGTGTGCAATCAACAGACCATGCCCATCCTGCTCCGCGCCCCCTGCTTCTCCGCGTAATCCGGTTGGCAAGAGCTGCAGCCCCAGACGTTCGGCAACACGCTCGGCAATCAGGCTATCGCGGGCATTCACTTGTTTTTCCCCCCAGCCATTGAACTGGACATGGCTGATGGCAAGACCGCCAGCGCCGTCTACCACAAAGATCGGTCCTGCGTCGCGGCACCAGAGATCTTCAGTGGCGATGTCCCATAACTCTACTTTTCCCGAAAGCTTTGCCTGTGCCCCTGCGTGATCCTCAGCCGCACTGAGCATCTTCACCGGCTCGAACTCGCTGATTGCATTCGCAATATTGGCAATCGTCTGCTGAGCCATATCGAGGAAGACAGGGTCAGGATGAACCATGCGGTTTACGGGCCATTGCATGAAAGTAAGCTGGTGAGGATCTTCTTCCGGCGGTACGTAGAACCCAGAATTGGCAGTTGCCCTATTCATCCCGAGCAATCCCACCATTCCCAGTGCCCCGCTGCCGACCATCATACTACGCCGCTTCATAAACCCTCACAATCGTTTGAGAAATGGCGATCCTGTCTATTTTTGCGGGATAGTCGACATCAACACAAGGTCAAGAATCGCGTAGATAGCCTCGCGGAGAGCGGAGCAGCTGCATTCGGTGACTACATTGATTGCCTTAGAGCAATCGGTGCAACAGCAACGCAATCGGATTCCAACAGATGACTCGAAGTCGACATTGATGCATTTCGAGTCTGCGAATTCTAAGCGGAGCCTTGCCGTGTGGCTTGTTTCGAACCGGGTACTTACCGCCTAGTCACATTGGGGGAATTTTGCCGAGCAGGTGTTTGCGAGTGCGACTCTCACAAACACGCGGAGATTGGCGCAAAACAGACCTACACACTCATTGCGGGTGAAGCCCAATGCGTTTGGGTGTTTCTGGTGCCTGTCCGGACATAACCACCCAACGTTTACTTAGGAGCCACGTAATGAAACCTAAATTTGTCGCCGCAGCTGCAGCCGTCGCATTCGGACTGCCCACTCTGGCCGCAGCGCAATCTGCGGACACCAATGGAGATGGTGTTTTGACTATTGAAGAGGTGCAAGCTGTTGCGCCGAATGTCGATGCCGATACATTTACGATGATGGACGCCAATGGAGATGGTTCTCTGGATCAGGATGAGATTCAGATTGCGCAAGAAGCGGGGATACTGCCGTCAGACAACGGCTAATCTGCTTGTTGAGAATGGCGGCCCGATCCTCCCTGGGCCGCCTGACTCCGCTAAGCAGCTGGTTGAAGCAAGCACACCTCTCAGAGTTATCCGTTCTTTCGAATTGCGAACAAGGGGGATCGAGCTTGCCATATCCAGCTCTCATGCGTCGTTTTGCATATGGTTGGGTTTGAACGGCCGATTGGGTAAGATGTACCTAAGAAGCGATTGCACTATACTGACCTAATTAAAAAGCGGATTGTGACATGCCGGTTTTTATCACTCTAACCAATGCAGATATAAACGATCCCGGTTTTTGGGCTTCGCTGGATATTGGCCCCGATAGCACGATTGATGCATCGGGGCTGAGCAACGCGATCCAAGTTTCTATGACTGGAAGCTCCATTACCTTCACCAACACGAGTACAGGCACCGTAACGGCCTATACCGATGCCGATCTTGCCGGAGGGTCATTCAGCCAGTTCGTCGAGTACATCGGTAACAACAATGATGACAATGTAAGTGGGTCCGTTGGTCTGAATGCAGGTGGGTATAGCGGTGGGCGAGGAAACGATACCCTTGTCGATAGCGGTTCGCTTGGCGGAAGCATCAGCGGTGGGCGTGGCAATGACACCCTGCAAGGCGGCTCAGGCGACAACAATATCTTTGGCGGTCAGGGTCAAGATATCCTGCGCGGCGGTTCAGGAAATAACAATCTCAGTGGAGGCGGCGGTCGCGACACGCTTTTTGCGGAAGACGGCAGTGGCAATCTGGACGGCGGCGGCGGGAGAGACGTCATATACGCCGGTTTGAACACAAGTTTCGTTGATGGCGGCAATGGGAACGACCGGTTGATTTTGCCTCCGGGCTCTACATTCACTCCGTTTTCTCCTGGATCTACCGGCGGGACGGCCAACCTACCGAACGGCCGGAGTTTCACCTATCTGAGTATCGAGACGGTCGAAATCGCATGTTTCACTGAGGGAACGCAAATTCGCACCCCAAGCGGTGATCGCCTAATCGAAGACCTGAAAATTGGCGATCTGGTTGAAACACTGGATCATGGACAGCAGCCCGTGAGATGGATCGGCAAACGTTCTGTTTGCGGGCGGGGCAAGCATTCCCCAATCCGGTTTGCGCCTGGCGCAATCGGAAACCGTCGCGAGCTGCGTGTATCACCCCAGCATCGAATGCTGGTTTCTGGTTGGCGCTGTGAACTGTATTTCCATGCACCCGAGTTGCTCTGTGCCGCCAAACATCTGTGTGATGGAGACCAAGTCTGCCGTGATCCTTGTGATACGGTAAACTACATCCACATCATGTTTGACAAACACGAAATCGTAAACTGCGAAAATGCCCTACTCGAAAGCTTTTACGCAGGTGAACACATACTCAATGCAGATCTACAAGTATATCAGGAGTTAATTGAGGTTTTCCCCGAGCTTGCTGACAGAAGATACAAACCAAGTCCTTCTCGCCCGTTTATCCGCCGCATCGAAGCTGCTCTCATCAACTAGATGAAAAATTGGATCTCGAACCCAAGCTGTTCAGCCCCAGCCCAAAAAGCAAGCTAACAAAACGATGCTCTGCAAATTGTCCAATGTCCTCGTCTAGCTCTACGCAAACCATTGCGACCAGATTTGCGCAAGCGGCAACGGCGGCGCGAGGGTGCTGTCAGACTAATTCGAACCAGCCTCAGTTTGCCGCAGAAACCGCGAACCTATCCGGAAAAAAGTTGACGCCACTCGCTGAGAGCAGCGGCCCGGGTCAGCTTGAAGGTGTCTCGGCTGGCTAGCGATCTTTCCTGGTTCAAATGGTTGTAGACGGAGGAATGGACGGAGGTAAATTTCTGTATACTTCGCATGCGCCTGAAACGCTGCATCGCGCGTTCGCGTCGTCGAAACGACAGGTGCGAATTTTCGACATGGTTGTTGAGCCACCTTCCCGTCTGTTGTATTTCGAGCGCGCCCAATATTCTGTGCACAGCCTTATAGGATTCAATGCGGTCGGCAACGATCTCTTTGGCGCAACCATGCCGCTTCATCAATTTCTTGAGTAATTTCAATGCTGCAGCCGCGATTGGTCGTTCGTAAGATCGGATTGAATGACCGCACCGAGCCCTTAGCTGGCGTTGCCAAAGAGGCCTCAGCGAGCCGAAAGAAAGCCTCTGCTGGAAAATCGTCGTCGATACTCAGCAGGGCTGAGACCAGTCATCTTTTTGAACAGGCGCCGGAACGCTCGGGAATCTGAATACCCGACGGCCTCTGAGACAGCTTCGACACTGTGGTCGTCCATCTCCAGAAATTGCTTGGCCTCCTCGACCCTAAGCGACTGCACATAGTCTTTGGGGCTGTAGCCCGTTGCCGCGCGGAAGCGTCGGTCGAACGTACGTCGCGGGAGGCCAGAGCGAGAGATCATCCGCGCTACTGCGTCACGCTTTCCATAAGCATCGGCGAGCCAAGTCTGGCATTCCTGAATGACTGCGTCCTCGCTCTGCGACCTTCTCTTGGGAGCTGCGTAGTGTCTTTGGCCGTCGGGTTTTGGATCGACACAATAGAACCGCGCTGATTTCGCTGCGTGCTCCGGACCGATGTAGCGCGCAATCAGGTAAAGCGCGAGGTCCTGCCAGGATGCCATACCTCCTGACATCACGATACAGTCTCCCTCTCCTGCAAAAGTAAGCGTGCGGTCCGGACAGAAAGCCACGCGCGGATAACGCTTCTCAAAAACCTCAGCCATGGACCAGTGCGCCGTCGCCTCTTGACCGTCGAGGAGCCCGGCGTCCGCCAAGAGCGCCGAGCCAGAGCATGCCGTTGCCAGGCGCGCGCCTGCCGAATGTCGCTCGACGATCCAGTCGATCTCCGGCCCCAAAACCTCCTTCGGCGGGGTCATCATACCGATCCTGAAGTTTGGCAGGCAGATGATCTCTGCGTCGTCTGCTTCTTCAAGCGTCGCGTCAGGTGCCACTGGGACGCGGCTTATGCAGCGGAATGGCTCCTTGGCTCTGGCGACGATCCTAACTCGTGTCATTGGCGGAGTGGGCGCGCCCTCGGTGAGGTAGGACCACGCAGACCCTACTGACGTCAGCAAATCATAGATGCCGTAGAGAATGGCGCCCCGGCAACTCTCGGCCGCAAGGATGTCGATCCGCAGAGGTTCAGCGATGAAATCCCTGGTTGTCATTTTCATACTCTCCTCTTCGAATCCGATGGCCGATTTGGCCCTCTTGTGGCCGGTTCGACCCTGACAAATGCGTTTTTCGTCCACCAGTTTGGAGCAGACTACAAAAGCACGCGAGGAAAATCATGACCTACGAAGCTTTCAAGTTTGCAGAAAAAGAGGGATGGGACGCCCGCGCTGCTGCCTATGACGAATTCACCGGGCGGGTGACGACCGGCGCGATTCCGACGCTTCTGGCGATGGCCGAATTGGCCCCAGGCAAACGTATTCTGGACCTTTGCTGCGGCACCGGAAGGGCTGCGGGCGCAGCAATCGCACTTGGCGCTGACGCCGAGGGCGTTGATGTATCTGCGTCGATGGTCAAGGTGGCGCAAAGCGCTTTCCCCGCAGCACGCTTTGTAACCGGTGATGCCGAGTCGATACCAAAAAATGATGCTGACTTCGATGCTGTGATTTGCTCGTTTGGGATTATGCATGTGGGCAGCCCAGAAACCATGTTTAACGAGATTGCGCGCGTTTTGAAACCCGGTGGGCGAGTAGCACTCAGCCATTGGATTGGACCGCCACAGTCACCGTTGTTCCGGATCGTCTTTGGCACGATGCAGAGCATTGCGGACATGTCCGTCGTCCCTGCGTCACCGCCCCCATTCGCTCTTTCTTCGGAAGATACCATGCGAGAGCAACTAGAAGCGGCTGGTTTTAGGGAGTTTTCAAGCGCCCGAGTTCCACTGGTCTTCAAAGCTCCAAAAGGACAGTTCGCCAATCATTTCCGAAATTTCGCTGCAAGGGCGGCTGTTATTCTCGACAAGCAGAATGAATACGTCCTGAAAGAAATCTACTCCTCTTGGGATGCCCAGTTAAAGGATTTTCTCGATGGCGAGGAATACCACGTTCCGATGCCCGCCATAGCAGCGACTGCCGTCCGAGGTGCCTAGATCCATGATGATCTTTCGACCTATGCTCGCGGCGAGTATGAGTAGGTGGAGGTTGTTCAACTCTCGACAATCGCTCAGTCCGCATTGCCGGCACTCGCCTTAGTTAGTCATGCATGCGATCTGAGGATGGCAGCACAGAACAGAGTTGGAGCAACCCGACTCAAGGACAAGGAACGCACGACATGGCTATCGCAGGAAAGCCAGCTCTCGTCGTCGGCGGCAGCGGAGGCCTGGGCCGCCGATTGGTAGAAAGACTCGCGGAGGCCGGCGCAGACGTCGCCGTAGGCTGGAGCAGCGGCGAGGGTCGCGTAGCCGAGGCCTGTGACGCAGTCAAAAAGCGCGGACGCCGAGCGGTTGCCGTTCGGCTCGACCTGCGCGACCCAGCCTCGGTCGAAGCAGGTGTAGCGCAGGCGTCAGAGGCACTGGGCGGCCTCGCGATCCTGATGAACGCCGCCGGCGCGGCCGGGGGGCCGCCGGCGGGCGATCTCGTCGCCTACGACCCAGAAACCTGGGACCGCATCAGCGACATCAATTTCCGCGGTCCTTTTCTCGCCTCCCGAGCCGCTGCACCGCATCTGCGCGCCGCACGGGGCGCAATCGTCAATTTCGGCTCGACTAACGAACACGGGACTTGGGGCGCCGACCGGGCCTTTCAACCGACGAAGGCCGCCGTCTCGGGCCTGAACCGGTTCCTTGCGTCCACGCTGGCGCCGGAAGTGCGTGTTAACTGCGTAGCGCCGGGTTTGATGGAAAACACGGTCATGAGTGGCGGGGCGCCGGAAAGCTTCGTTTCGACGTGGCGCGAGGCGGCGACACTTAAGAAGACCACTTCCATCGAGGACGTGGCTGAGCAGGCGCTGACCTTTTGCAGGGCGGAGACGGTCACCGGGCAGACGCTGGTCATCGACGGGGGCCTGACCTTCCGATAGTTCCCCACTCAGTATCGAGAAGCTAACCTGCCACTCAATTCAGGGTGGCTTTGTCCCGCAAATTCGCCAGTCCAGCCAGGGAAGTCCAACGTCCGGTTTCTGCGTTTCTCGACGTGCTTCGCTGGCAAAATCAGTCGTGCGATCAAGGGCAGTTCAGGGCTCTTACCGCCAGTCGAAACGCCCCACAGAGAACGTCATCAACGAGCCCGACCTGCCCATTTGACAGCGCGCAGCCAAGGTCGGCTTTTTCATGGGTTGGCGAAAAATGCGGCTCGGATCGCGGCCTTCATAGCGTCCTGAGGCCCTTGTTCTTTTGGCTTGCTGGATGCCATCACCAGCTTGGACGCAGGCGTGTTTCCAAGGCCCAATGCATCGTTCACCACCGATAGACTGCCGAGCAGCGAGGAGCGACTGAGAAGACCCACTGCGATCCCGGCTTCTACTGCTGCAATCACACCAGAGACGCTTTGGCTAGAGTAGACAACGCGATATGGTTTTCCGCGGGCTTGCAATGAAATGACCGCCGCGTCGCGCCACCAACACGCATGATCGAACAAGGCCACTGGAAGGCTTTCATCGGCCCGAAAGTGCCGGTGCGCCGACGAAACCCAACATGTCGGGTCTTCATAAACAACCTCCTCGTGACTGGACGGGCTTTCGACCTCATAGACCGCAAGGTCCAGCGCCCCTTTATCGAGGGCTTCTGGAAAACTTGTACTCAAGGCGCAGGTGACATCCAGTTCGACTTTCGGATGTTGACGGGCAAAGGTCGCAATGATCGCCGCAAGTCTGGCGCGCCCGTGATCGTCGGGTATGCCCAAACGCAGTTTGCCGCTTACTGTGTTCTGTGAAATCTCTAGTAGCGCCGCGTCGAGACGTGCCGTCACCTCCTGCGCGACTGTAAATAGCTTTCGTCCCGTTTCGCTCAAGACCACCCCGCGACCATGCCTGTCAAAGACCGGCTGACCCAGGATCGCCTCGAGGCGCTTGATTTGAAGACTTGTCGCAGATTGCGACCGGTGGATGCGGGCAGCACCGTCCGTGACGCTTCCGGCATCAGCCACGGCGACGAAGGTTCGCAGAAGATCGCTATCCAGATTTTCCATCAGTTTTTCCAATATCGGAAATTGAAACTATGCGTTTCACAGATGCCTTGTGCCGCACTATTTTTCAAGGTCAGAGGAGTACCCCATGTCAAATCAGACAGTTGCCCACCAACCACCTAACCGGAAACCCCTGGTGTGGGGCGTGTCTTTGCTGCTGCTGGCAGGCGTCTGTCTTGCCTGGCCGGAACACACCGCAAACGCAGCAAAGTTTGTCCTATGGGGCCTGATTGTCGTGGCCCCCATCGTCATTCCGGGCATCGTGCTTGCAGCCTGGATCATCGCAAGCGGCGCGGACACCCACATCGCTGGTGCCTTCGAGGGAAGGACACTGAGGACGGTTCTGGCAGCCTCGCTCATTGGAGCCATCACGCCCGTATGCGGTGTGACCGTTCTGCCTTTGATGGCCGGACTACTAGCTGCGGGCGTACCACTCGCTCCGATCATGGCCTTCTGGCTGTCCTCTCCGATAACGGACCCCGCAATGCTCGCGACAACAGCGGCGACCCTTGGTCTGAGCTTTGCGATTGGCAAGATGCTTGCCGCTTTCGGATTGGGTCTATTCGGCGGCGCGGTCACCGGCCTGTTCGTCAAGATGCCCTGGGCCGAGAATGCGCTTCGGGACAATGGCCTGGCGCGCCAGCTAAGTGCTGTACGATGCGGTGAAGATCAGGCCTTTGATCCTTGGGTCTGGCGGTCTGAGGCGCGTCGTCGTGCTTTCAGAAAACAGGTCTGGGCAACCACGCGGCTTATCCTGATTTGCCTGATTCCGGCATTTGCCGCGGAGTATTCCTTGAACGCGGCCCTTACACCGGGCGCACTGGCCGCATATGTTGGCGAAGACAAATGGTGGGCCATACCCGCCGCTGTCTTCGTCGGTGCCCCGGCCTATATCGACGGTTACGCTGCGCTCCCGCTGACACGAGGGTTGATCGACAACGGCATGTCCGAAGGGGCAGCGATGGCGTTCCTTGTTTCGGGCGGCGCGGTAAGCATCTGGGGTGCTATGGCCATCGCACCGGTGCTCAAATTGCAACCGTTCATGCTCTATCTGCTGCTTGCAGTTCTGGGGTCACTCGGGGCGGGGTATGTCTTTGGGTGGATCGTCTGAGATTCAGCGTTAACGGGATGCAGACGTTCAGTGAACGGCAAAATGGTCCGGATGCCGCTATTCGTGGCTGGCGCAGCGGACGACTGCTCAGAGCCCCAAACTGCTTGATGCTGCGCTGAAGAACAATGTCCGCTTATCGGTAATTCGGCAGAGGCTAATCTGAGACTTCTGCCTTGTTGGTTCACTTATTGAAGAACTCCGCCACAGCATCTGCCGACACCTTCACGGCCTCGAGCTTGTAGTAGGAGTCCACATGGGAGAACTCGTCAACAGCCAGTTCATCGTGCTTGTTTGTCTGCTTCTCGGCAAACTGGGTTGAACATGGTGCGGTATGGGGGCAATTGTCTCGTTGCGATCCTTGGATTGGGGCTCCAAAAAATGTGTTTCAAATTCTTATCGGCCCGCACTTGTTAAGCCGTGGATAACCAGTCCAAGTATTTGCAACTTAATTACGCGCCAAGGCGGAACTTGGTCGGTGTCATTCCGGTTTGACCTCGGAAAAAGCGAGTGAAATGGGACTTGTCGGAATAGCCAAGAATCAGACCAATCTCCGCAATGGTCATCCGGTCTTCTTTTAGGTGCTCCTTGGCGATATCGACACGCAGCCGTTTGATTTCACGGGGTAGCGTTGTGCCTTGTTGCTGAAGCGCTTTCACAAACCTCTCCTGCTGTATTCCCAGCAATCCAGCCACCACATTTGGTCCCAAATCGGTTTCATCTAGTTTGTCGCGTAAGACAGATCGCAAAGCTGCCACCACGGATACCTCTTCATCTTGTCGAGGCGAGCCTATGGGTTTGGCAGAGCCCTCAGAGACATGATGCAAAAACAACCATTCCACAGGAAAACTGATTTGCATTCCGGGATCGGTTCCCACGCCAACTTCGATCCCTTTGTAGTCGATAGGCAGACCATTGATGTATCTGCTTTCCCATCGCACACGCGAAGGGTCCCAGGAATCGCCGACGACGGTCTGCAATAGGCGTACATAGATTGCGGCACCAAAACCGGTTACCTGTATGGGTGGGACAGTTGGTTCCTGTTGTCTATCGATACGATAAGTCGCTTTGTCCGCTTCAATGATAAGGCTGTGCCGAACAGAATTGGACTCCTGAGGCACAAGCCCGACAAATCGGGTAAAAAACTCGAATAGTGTTTTTGTAGTCTGCAGGGCTTGAGCGAACGGAGGCCACTCTTGCAGGTCAAACGTCTCCCCTACATTCAGTCCAAGGTATCGATCCCCTGACACTTCTGAGAAGGCATTCACCAGACCGTAGACCAACTCTGAGTGAACGAACACGGATGGGTCAGACAACAGTTCGGCTTTCAAGCCGACTTGATCCAATGCTGGTTGCGGATTGATCTTACGTTCGGTGAGATATTGCAGAAACGGAGCAGCTAAGGAGAGGCGAATAAAGCCCTCGCTATGCTCTCGGGAGGTGGAGTTGAAAGGCAAGCTCGTCACTCTTGTTAGGATTAGCAGTTTTATTCAGTGGCCATTTTTACAATCACATTCGAACATCCTAATTCAAAAGTGGCAACCGAGGCAAAACTTTCCGGACTACAGTTGGCAAAACATGAATATGAAGGGAGTACTTATGTCCGGTCTGCGAATGTCTCTTTGCTCGGCGGCAATTGTCGCTGCAGGTCTCTCTTTTGGAATCTCAGCGCAAGCTCAGGATCAGGAGGAACCCCAAACTCTGTTTACCAACGTGCATGTCTTCGACGGTGTGAATGAACAGCGTATCGAAAATGCCAGCGTTCTGGTCGAGGGCAACCTGATCAAGGCCGTCTCAACCGATGCGATTGATGCCCCCAATGCCACGGTCATTGACGGAGAGGGGCGGACACTGACTCCCGGGTTTATCGAACTGCACGCGCACCTCATGCTGATGGGGCCGACCTTGCCCGCGATGGAGGCCAACACAACGTGGGAAGATTTTGCCATTCACGGTGCACGGATGGCCGAGATGTATTTGATGCAGGGTTTCACCACAGTCAGGGATGCGGGTGGGGCCAATGGCGGGTTACGCCGCGCAATTGACGCAGGCCAAATTGACGGACCGCGCTACTTTCCTTCCGGTGCATTTATCGGAACGCGCGGCGGTCACGCTGACTTCGCGAATTTCACCACTCCACCGGGTTCAGAGACCAACATGAGCCGTCTGAACTTGGCGCAGGAGGTAAGCGGTGTGGACGACGTTTACAGATTTGCGCGTAACAACTTCCGCATGGGTGCGACCCAGTTGAAGTTCATGCAATCCGGCGGTGTGGTTTCGGCTTTTGACCCATGGCAGCTACTAGCCGGATCGCCTGAGGAAATCAGGGCCGCCGTGCAAGTGGCTAATGAGTATGGCAGCTACGTCATGGCGCATTCGTATCGTAAGGAAGCGATCCTGAGTGCGCTTGATGCAGGCGTCATGTCCATCGAACACGGCTTCTCGTTTGACTGTGAAATTGCCCAGGTCATGAACGAAAAAGGGGCGTACATCACCACCAACCTGACGGCCTTCGATCCCGGACTGCTCGATATTCCGGCAGTGGCAAACGTCCCGTCGAGCCTTGCCAAAGCCAAGTCTGCCTCGGCCACCTTTGCAGGCTATATCGAGAACATGAAGGAATGCCCTGTGAAGCGAGGGTTTCAGACCGACTGCGTTGGTTCGGTTGAGGCGTGCAATATCCAGATTGCCTACGAAAAGCACCTGAACAACGAGTTTTTCGGGCCCTACACATCCATGGTCACGCTGACATCGACAGGTGGCGAGGTGGTCGCTTTGTCAGGTGACTTCATGAACCCGTATACCGCTGGGAAACTGGGTGTGATCGAAGAAGGCGCCTATGCGGATATCCTGCTGATCGACGGTAACCCGCTCGAGGATTTCTCGGTGGTTGGTACGGGTGATCAGTGGTTCGGTGCCGGCCCGAGGCCAGAAAGCCCTGATACGATTCGACTGATCATGAAAGATGGCGTTGTCTACAAAAACACACTGAATTGACCTGTCTAAGTAGCCGGAGAGAATTTATGCACCATTGGTTTCGCGGGGTAATATTCGCAGGGTTCTTTTGGTGTGGGCATTCTGCGCTGGCGACGCCTGAAACCGCATTAGATTGGGCCGACCTGCCAGACCCGTCTGTGCAGGTTTATGAGGACCCCTATCGCGATCTAAGTCCCGAACAATTTGACGATGTCCTCTATGTCGTGCGGCTGCGCGGCAGGCTGCAGCAGGATGGTGGCAGCGAAGAACAGCGGCAAAAGTGGCAAATGCTTTTGACCGAGACTGAGGATGCCTTGGCAACTAATGGAATTGATGTCGACTGGCTGCTCGATCAGCGCGAAGTTGTGATGGAACGTCGAAGAAAGGCAGGGACAAACGGAAACCCACAATTCGACGGACAAACAATCACACTGGCGGGCTTTGCCATTCCTGCTCCGAATGATCCGGACGGGCGGCCTGTCGCGTATTTGGTTCCGGAACGCGGGATGTGCAGTCATATGCCGCCACCTTCGCCCAACCAAATGATCCGTGTGCGGTTGAACGGGGACTGGGCGCCCCGCTATTTCCATGAACCCGTTCGGCTGACGGGCATGCTGACCATCGATCCTTCTGTTCAGAATATGATGGTTGTGGACGGCCTCATGCCAATGAATGCGACTTTCCAGTTGGAGACGGAACGTATCGAAACTCTTGAAACCGAAGCAGACAGGCTGGAATGGAAGCAGCGTGCCGCCGATCGCATCCGGGCAGCGGGAGATCGCAAGACCGGTGGGGCAAAGGCGTCTGAATGGTAAGACTTCTGGTTGCTACATTGAGTATTGCCTTTGCTGGCGCAGCGTCGGCGCAAGGACTGTCTGGGCCCTCTTCGGTCGAAGCTGATCTTGCCCCCGGAGATGGATTGGCCGACCCACAATATCGTTCCGACTTTCCACGCAACATCGCACCGGGTTGGTTTGAGTGGAAAGACCGGTTGGCTGGGGGCGGGTTTCGGTTCAATATTGATTACCTGGCGCTAGGCCAAACCACGAATGCTGATCTGGGAACCGGCGAAGCGGCTAGCGGAATTGCGCGTTTCTACGGGAATTGGCAGGCGAATGAACGGGGCTCTGTGACATTCAAGATCGAAGACCGGCACAGCTATACCGATGTGGCCCCGCAGTTCCTTGGGCTGGATGGCGGGGCGCTTTCGATCACCGGCACAGCCTTTAACGACAATGGATTACTGCTGACCAACCTGTTCTGGACCCAAAGGGCCGAGAGCGGCGCTTGGACGTTGCAAATCGGCCAGATTGATGTGACGGACTTTGTGGACATCTATGGACTGGTCAGTCCCTATAGTGGCTTCCAAAACCTGTCATTCAACACCAACCCGACACTCAACGCGCCCAACCCGGGTCTTGGCATTGCCGGTGGGATCAAGCTGAGCGAAAACTTCTACGCTGTCGCGAGCGTTGCAGACGCAAATGCCGATCCGTCTGATCCAAACTTTGATGTGTTCAGCGACGGCAATCTCTTCAAAACACTCGAACTTGGGTACACGTCCGGCTTTGATCGCATCTATTTCGACAATGTCCATCTGACCCTCTGGCATGCGGATGCGGCCGAAGATAGTAGTCGAGCAGAAGACTACGGCGCTGCGTTTTCTGCCGCATGGTTTGTTGACAATAAGTGGATGCCATTCTTTCGGGCAGGGGCCTCAAAAGGGACCGCCGCGCTTTACGACCGGTCGGTTTCTGCCGGTCTGGGCTACTATGGTCGCAATACCGATCTGGCCGGCCTGGGCCTGAACTGGGCCGAGGCCCGAGGCATAGATGGCGATCAGTTCACGCTGGAAGCATTCTACCGGTTTTCAATCTCACCCGGACTGCAGATCACGCCGTCCCTGCAGTACATTTCTGACCCGCTGCTGAACCCCACTCAGAATAGCATTACGCTGTTCGGCCTAAGAACCCGGATCGTTTTCTGAGATGGTTCGAAGGTAGACGCCAAAAATAGCGAAACATTCAGTTTTGTCGATTAAAGGGAGGATCTTTTACATGCGTACCTTGTTTTTGGCAGGCACGTTGTCTGTTTGTTCGACTGTGTGCTTCGCGCAAACTTACGACGTCGTCATACTCAACGGTCGGGTAATGGACCCGGAAACCGGGTTCGACCAGATCGCTAACGTTGGAATAAGCAACGGCTGGATCACTGCGATTACTGACGATGAAATTGACGGTAGCGAGGTCATTGACGCGACAAGGCACGTTGTGGCTCCCGGGTTTATCGATCTCGAACAGCATGGGCTGGACCCTTGGGGTATCAAGGTAAACCTTCGTGATGGCGTTACGACTCAAATGGACTTCGAGGTTGGGGCGGCGAACATCGATGAATGGTATGGAGCGCGCGAAGCCGCGACGCAGGCAAACTATGGCACGGTCGTTGGGCAAGAATTCGCACGGATGCGGGTGCATGACGGCCTTGTGCTGGAAGGTGGGAACATAGACTTCCGGAACTTTTTCGCATTGAGGGCACAATCCGTGGAGGACGGTGTTGAAGGATGGTCTTCTGTACCAAGCAACCGTGAGCAGATGAACGAAATCACTGCGCAGCTTGATGAAGGACTGCGTCTTGGGGCCCTCGGCGTCGGATCGACCATCGGCTATGCACGTGAAGGCATCACGACCTATGAGATGATCGAGGCACAGCGGGCTGCGGCGCGTTATGGTAGATTGACCTCTGTCCATCACCGATTTCACCCCAGCGCTTCGACACCGACAGAAACACAGACGGGTGTAAATGAGATTTTGGTCAACGCGATGGTGCTTGGCGCACCGCTGCACATTCATCACGACAATGATTATGGGTGGTGGGAAAATCAGGAAAAACTCCAGATGGCCCGCGATCAAGGCTACAACGTCTGGTCTAGTTACTATCCTTGGACCGCTGGATCAGGAAACTACGGAGCCTCGATAATTGCCCCCGAAAATTGGGAAGGCTCAATGGGGTACAAATACGAAGACACCATCTTTGACCCCCAACTTGATCGCTTCGTTACAAAAGACGAGTTTTTGAGCTTTGCTGAGAATGAACCAGGACGGACGGCAATTGTTTTCAGCCCGCCAAGGGAGCAATGGCTGAATGATTGGATCACCATCGCGGGCTATGGCATCTCGGGCGACGGTATGGCCGGGCTAGACATCGAGGGCAACTTGATGAGTTGGGATGCTCCATACGAAGACTATGCTGGGCATCCTCGGTCAGCAGGCAGCCACGCGCTTGTCTTGAGACTGGCCCGCGAAGCGAATGTTCCTCTTATGCTCACACTCACCCAGCTAAGTTACATCCACGCTAAGCGATTAGGTGACACAGGCTTGCGAGCAATGCAGGTGCGTGGGCGAATGCAAGAAGGCATGGTCGCGGACATCACGATTTTTAATCCGGAGACTGTGACCGAAAAGGCGAACTATACTCTCGGTCAGCAAGGTCTTCCGTCAGATGGCATTCCGTATGTGCTCGTTAACGGAACCATCGTTGTAAAAAAAAGTGAAGTGCAGCGCGATGTTTATGCGGGACAGCCGATCCGGTTTCCGGTCGAAGAACAAGGGCGTTTCGTTCTTGCTGGCCGCGAGCAGATCATGGGTATTCTCACACCGGATACCGGCACTGCCCGTCCAACACTGCTAGATGACATTACAAATAGTGAAGCCAGTGTCGCACCTGCCACTTCACCAGCCAAACAGACTGCATCGGTAGAGCCGACCGAACCCTTTGATTGGTTTACACCTCGCCACGGTCTTAGTGACGGTGCTCTTTTCTTTTGCGTCGTGCATGCTCGCTTCGAGGACCCTGCGCAAGCAAAACGCGACTATGCGAAGGCTATGATGTCAAAAACGGGAGGTTCTATGCCTAATCAGTCGGAACAACGCAGAGCAAACTGACTTGCAGAGACCAAGCATCGAGAAACGAAGCTTTGTTTTAGGCTGAAACCGGTCATCCGCAACCAGTCAGCTTACGGCAGCTTTATCCGCATAGCAGTCGCTTGCATCGACCGCGATGAATGGCCGCTCCGAGCCCAAAACAGACATGTTCTGTTTGCGTCGAATTTCACGAGAGGTGGCGTTGTGCGCGTTCAAGGGCGTCGATAGACAACGTGGCCGACACTGCATTACAATTCACAAAGTTCATTGAATGGCTATCGCGAACAGGAAAGCGCGAAATCCGATGCGCGCTGAACCAAACGTTCAGATAATTCTGAAAGCAGGTCTTGAAACCATTGAAGAACCGAAGAGACATCATTTCCGGTTTAAGTGTTTTTTGTGGCGCTGGTCTTGTTGCGCCTGCTCTGTTGTCATCCAAGGCGATTGCGTCGCAGAAAGTGCTGCGTATCATGCGTTGGAAAAATTTTGTCCCAGCATACGAAGTATGGTTCAACGACGAGTTTGTCGACAAGTGGTCGCGCGAGAACGACACAGAAGTCATGGTATCGAATGTGGGCCTTGGCGAAATCGACCGGCTTGCAGCGGAAGAAGTGAAAGCTGGTGAGGGGCACGATCTGGTGCTCTTTCTTTCACCACGGCCATCGCTGGAAGATTATACGATCGATCACAAAGACATTCACATCGAATGTGAAAAGCGATTTGGCGAAGCTCTCGAATTTGTGCACCAGAGCATCGTTAATCCGCGCACGGGACGCTACCATGGCTTTGCGGAAAGTTATGCGCCTACGCTCGTCACATACCGAAGTGACGTCTGGAGCGCGGTAGGAACTATCCCGGACAATTGGGACAACATCAGAAAAGCGGGGCGCGCAGCGAAACTGCTCCACGAAGCTCCTTTGGGACTCAGTTTAGCGCCTGAACATAATGCGGACCACAGCCTGCGGGCATTGATGGCGGCTTTCGGATCGTTTGTTCAAAATGAGGACGGGCGCCCTTCACTGGTCTCCCCAAATACCCTTGAGGTTCTGAAATTTGGCAAAGCTCTTTATGAAGAAACGATGTCACCGGAAGTCCTCAATTGGACATCTGCATCCAATAATCAAGCGATGTTGTCCGGAGCCGCGAGTTTAACCATTGATACGATGTCTGTGGTTCGAGCAGCAGAGGCAAAACGCTTGCCTGTAGAGCCTTATCTAACGTTGGCAAAATTGCCCGGTGGACCATCTGGGCGGGGTGGCCCCGCGTTTGCCACAAATACGTTTGTTATTTGGCGCTTCGCTCGTAACATCGATGGCGCACAAAAATTTCTCCTAGATTACATCGGTTCATTCCAGGATGGCCTTGCCAAAAGTGGGTTCCAGAACATGCCAACTTTTCCGGGTGCCGTTCCCGATCTTGGCGAACTGATCCATGACGCATCCAAAGCAAGCAGACGGTACGACGTTCTCTCAGATGTGCCCGACACCCTTACAAACCTCGGATTTCCCGGGCACTCCAATGCAGCGACCGACGAGGTGCTAAACCGCCGTATTATTCCTGAAATGTTTGCGCGCGTGGCAAAAGGAGGTGCCACACCTCAAGAGGCAATGGATCTGGCTGGCGCCGCCATTGCACCAATTTTCGACAAGTGGCGCGAAGCAGGTAAAATTTAACCCAATCACAAAAGGTTAGGCCCATGCGCATTCGGAACAAGCTACTTCTTGCTATTACAGTTCCGGTCGCGCTTCTTATTTTGCAAATCCTGCTTGTAAACGTCTTCATTCGCGAATTGCAGCACGCGGTGAATTTCATTTCATCTGCGCATGAGACCATTGAAAACAGCTTCGCTGCTGTTGACCTGGTTACCGATCTGCGCGCTGAAGCAAAACAATTGCCTGTCTCCTTT
This sequence comes from Ruegeria sp. AK4, assembly GCF_056541025.1. Lineage (NCBI taxonomy): Bacteria > Pseudomonadati > Pseudomonadota > Alphaproteobacteria > Rhodobacterales > Roseobacteraceae > Ruegeria > Ruegeria sp. AK4. The sequence continues at coordinate 8,560 of NZ_JBQFXS010000004.1, read as the reverse complement.
ATGACCGATGGCGCAGTACAGAGCGATGATGTCCAACCATTCCGAGTCGGATTCGAACTGCTGAGTGAGCGAATAAGGGCTATTGGTGTGGGCGTAACAGATCAACGTGCCAGTGACTCAGAGGCGGCAGTTCTAGCAGCTTTTGACCGCGTCCGTAGCGAGTTGGAAGCAACAACAGCGGCACTTTCGGTGGATGCGGCAGATATGGATACCTTGCTGGAAAGAGCGATATTTCTTGATGCAGCTCTTGTTTCTTTGTCACGTGCGCTAGACGAACTCACTGTTGGTTTGCGTGCGGACTTACAAATCGCTGTAGACCGCGAGCGGGAAATCCACAATCGACCGATCATAGCTGGCATCGCCATTGGTGTTCTTACAGTTGTTATGCTGCTGGTCTTCACCTGGCTGGTCGTTGATCGTCATTTTGTTGCACGCTTGAGTAGTTTGAGCCGCTCTATGTTGTCCATCGCTAGTGGTGACCTGCGTGCATTTGTGCCCGAATCCAAAGCAAGAGACGAAATCTCTGAAATGGCAAAGGCACTCAAAGTATTCAGAGATACGGCAGTGGAAGTTGAGGAAAAAAATCTGCGCCAAGTAGCTGAAGCACGGCAGCGGCTCATCGATGCCATCGAGAGCATCGCGGAAGGGTTTTCTCTTTACGACAGTGAGGATCGCCTCATCCTGTCCAACCGGCGCTATCAAGATCTTGTACAGCCAAACACCAACGAAGCTCTCAAACCAGGCACCTTCTTCAAGGATGTCGTTGAGGCGGCAGCGCGTTCGGGTCAGATCATCGATGCGATCGATCGAGAGGAAGGCTGGATTGATGATCGGCTCCGCCGTCACAAGGACCCGGTAGGTCCTTTTATTCAACGACACATGCCCGATCGATGGATAGAGGTTACGGAACACAAAACAAGTGATGGCGGAACCGTGGCAATTTACGCTGACATGACAGAGCAGAAAAAATCTGAATTAGCCTTGCTTGAAGCGAAACAGCGCGCCGAGGAGGCTACTGAAATGGTGTCCCGGAAAAACGCGACCCTCGAAGGGTTATCGGCGCAGTTGTCCAAATACCTTTCACCGCAGATTTATTCTTCTATTTTCAGCGGCCAGCAAACAGTGGAAATAGCGAGTAAGCGAAAGAAACTGTCTGTTTTGTTCGCCGACATCGTTGGCTTCACTGAAACCGCCGACACACTCGAATCCGAAGAACTCACCAATCTGCTGAACAACTACCTGACCGAAATGTCGCAGATCGCACTCCGTAACGGGGCCACGATCGATAAGTACATCGGTGATGAGATCATGATGTTTTTCGGAGACCCCGAAACGCTTGGTGTTCGCAAAGATGCCGCTGCGTGCGTGCGGACCGCGGTTGAAATGCAGTTACGAGGAAAAGAACTTGAGCGCCAATGGAGGGACTTGGGTATCGAGAAACCCTTCAGGATGCGGATTGGCGTCAACACAGGTTACTGTACGGTGGGAAACTTCGGCAGCGAAGACCGAATGGACTACACGATCATCGGCAATGAAGTGAACCTTGCCGCTCGGCTTCAAACACTGGCTGAACCAGGGAGAATTGCGATCGCGCATGAGACATTTTCTCTGGTTCGTGACCAGTTCAACGCAACAGAGTCGGAACCTAGGATCGTGAAGGGCTTTGATAAACCGGTTAGAAACTATCTTGTAGATCTGCCTGCTATCGACGAGACGGTCGTAGAGCCAATGCACACGATTTCCCGAGACGGTCTAAGCGTCACATTAGAGATGAAAAAGATATCACACGATGACCGCGCTCAAGCGATAAAGGAAATCAAACATCTACTTATTCTGCTGAACGGGAATAACTGACCGAACCAAGCAGGCTTAGCGTCCTATTCGACCAGTCCAAGTTGTCGCGCAATGGTGGCGCTGTCATAGTAGTCACGTCCCTCAACCACCTTCCCGTCCTTAACACGCATCACCGAGCAATAGCGGACTTCGGCCCGCCTTCCAGTTGGCGGGAAATCTCCAAGGCTTGAGCGCAGCGTACCAGTGTGCGTGCCCGTGTTTCGGAACTCGACAGTAGCCCACTCGCCGCATTGGCTGACTACGACATTCTCAACCTTGCACAGCCCATCGGGGAAAGCCTCGCGCCAGCGGTGGTAGTCTGCTTTGTACGCTTCCTTTCCGGCAAGTTTCTCGCCACGCGCGATGTCCTCAAAGTCGCAATCCTCAGAAATTACGGCTGCGCCTCGGTCGGGGTCACGCATATCCCAGGACTCGTGAAACTGCCGAACTATTTTCTCCGTGGGGTGCATTGCTTTGATACCTCTCATTTAAGTGTGGGCAGTGTGCACACGCACTTACACCGACAATTCGAAGACCTCTCATGGGAATTGAGTGGCTAAAGGAACTTCTACGTTTTGATGGGCCCACTTCCGCATCTCGGGATGGGGCGACCGCAATCTGCATATGCCAAAAACATGACTATTTCTTCGGGACGCGGCCCATCCGGCACACAAAGCGTCATTGTATCGAAATGATCGAAGGACCAGGGGTTGTCTTTGTGGCCAAGCGGCAAATCGATTGAAGTTCCAGCCGCTCCAATCTTTACGTTGGATGGAATGACGGCGTCGCCCCCATCGGCAGCGGCTCGCATCGGAGCGCCAAGTCTGGGATGTATGACTGCGCCACCATGCTCCATATCTCCGGAAACCCCAACAATCGCGGCCTTCCCATAAGATACTGGTGCTCCTTTAAGCTGCGAAACGGCTTGTTCAGCGAGGTGTTGCCCAAGTTCCGCCCCGATCTCAAAAAGTGGTGCGAGGTCTGCTTCGAAACGGCCTGCCATTGGGTTTCGAAAAACTGCAGCGGCCGCAACGCGGCACACCTCATCACATTGCACGCCAAAGGCATCGGACGTTATGTGCTCTCGCACTATTACAATTTTGCGCGCCTCGACCATGAATGCCCCCATTTCCCTCGTTGAGGCATACTGCGGACAAATCGGCCGCGCGTCGACTTCGAATTTTGCCCTTTATACATCGATTGATACTTTCTGAAGTCTGCTTCGGGCTCGAAGTGGTCACTCTCTGGGGTACGCGTAATTGGTTGGTGGCGAACCCAAGTTGACCTTCGAATGCGATCAGTCGCCGGTGATCGAGTTCTACAATAACGCGGGTTTGTGGTACAAATTGAGTACATCTTTTTCCTGGGGGGGGGTAAGTTAATGCGCGCATCACACATATTATTGGTTGCCGTCTTAGGTGCTGCTCCCGCGTGGGCGTGCGAATTAGCATGGCCAGATGGCAATATTTCCGTTCCGCCAAAGATTGAATCCTTCATCCTCACGGAATGCACTTGGTACAAAGGTACGACGGATGAGAGCCTCGAGGAGTGTATTCGTGGTGAGAAATATGGGTATCGAGCTGTTGTCATGATGTTAAACGATAAGGACTCGGGAGAACGTGCTACCGAAAGGTACAGGGCGTGCAGAGCAGGTCTGGGCGATTTCGGAGGGCGATTTCATCGACGTCGCGCAGAGTGCATTGGTCGTTCACTTGGGATTGTTTGGAGGTTCGAATTAACACAAAAGACGTCTCTGCTGCCGCAACCGACTATCAGAGCATCAATTGCAAACTCAATAAAACCTTTGCTGCCGCTCACTCGGCCGAAAAACTGAACTCGATCGACAAGAACGGCAGCTTTGTCCGCAGAGCGGACGTCGCCTAGTCATTGTGAATTCCGGATTGTCTGCTTCCAATCCAGGCAACCGGACGCCACGTTTCGCATCGATGTCCGTTTTTAGCGATGTGATTGGGAACGCCAACGGTTATTCATCTGCTCCGAACGTCAAAGCTCAAGTAGCCTGTTTTCCCCTCAATTCGTGCGGAGTACGCTTAAACTCTGCACGAAAACATTTGGAAAAATGACTGGTCGAAGAAAATCCAGTTGCAAGAGCGACCTCGGTAATCGGAATGCGGGATTGCACCAGAAGCCGGTAAGCCTCGCGCAGCCTCAGTCGCATGAAATGCCGCTTTGGCGATGCACCAAGGTAGCGCTTGAAAAGCCGTTCAAGTTGACGCGTGGAAATGTTGGCATTCTGCGCGAGTTGCGCAGGAGATGCAGGTTCCTCAACTGTGCGTTCCATCTCGGCAATGACTTTTGAGACAGTAGGATGAAGAATGGTCAAACTATTGGGTGTCGCGATATCAATCGATTTTTGAATTTGCCGCAAAGGCGTGTAACACATCGCCTCAGAGACCAGATCAGCAAACTTTTCTCCGTGTTCGAGTGCTACGAAGTCCAGAAACAAATCTATGCCGGATACACCACCGGAGCTGGAACACCGTAAGCCTTCAAAAACATGCGTTCGATTGCTCAATTCAACATTTGGAAACTGCTCCGAAAATCCTTTGCAGTACCAGGCATGAAGAGCTGCCGGAGCACTTCCCAACAACCCGGCTTTGGCCATCGCGATAGCACCTGTACCTAGTCCGGTCACACGGGTCGAACCGCGTGCCATGCGACCCGCCCAAACCTTCAACGTCCTAACATCCAGATCAAAGACGTTCTCACCGGATACAATGACGATATCTTCTGCGGCGCTCACGTCACTCAACTTTGCGCTGACCTCAGTTGCAACACCTATGCTTGAAACAACCGGATCGCTGGTAAGGCCACAAAACTGCCAGCCATAAAGGGTGCGACCTGCAACAAGGTTCGCGTTCTGGAGCGTCTCGAGCGCTGAGTTGAGTGAGAGAGAAGAAAATCCTTCCAGCAGAACAAAGTGAAAGAAATGTGGGGTCTGATGGCCATTGGTCTGGCAGGTTGACATGCCCTCTTCGATGTCGGTGCTTTCCTGTGGCACAAATGCTCCAAACCAGAACTCAATTCATGGAGACAAAAGCATATTGAAGTCAACTTTTGTCCGCAAGTTCGGGATTCTCTCAAAACGCGTAAGGCGGACTTTAGTAAGCACAGATCAAACGGCCGATTTGTCCGCATAGCCGTCATCGCCGCCGCCAACGCGCAAAGGTTGCAATGCGGACAAAGCTGCTGTTGGGCTAGTGTCCGCTAAGCGCAACTATGGCGCTGTTCTGACCATCGCAGGCAGAGTAGCGAACGGCGGCTTTAAGCCAAAATGACGCTAAGGCTTGCGTTGATCACCCCAGTTCAGCCACGCCGCATCCTCCGGCGACAGGAGCGAAGCACAGAGGCTTGAGTAGCGACCAATATCCTCGGGCGTCAGACGGCCTTCCCACTTGTTTGACGTACCGGATGCAAAGAAGCTTGCTTGGTCGTGAAAAGGTGAGCTTTCATGAAACCGCATTTCACTGGCTTCAACGGCCTTGCGCATGCTGGCGAATGTATTGGCCTCTGCCAATTCATCTAAGGTCTTCAGTGACACACAGATTTCGAGAATGTCTGCCAGACGCGCAATCTGTCCGTGCAGATCGCGGCTTAGATCAGCATAGTGAAAAAAATGTACATTCCCTTTTGGTTGGCGCGTCTTGGCTTGCATATAGTGATGAACAATCGACGAGACAGTCAAATCGTCAGTGCCCGTATCGGTAAGTGGACTATCTAGGAAACGATCATACCCCGCTCGAATGTCCGGAGGGAACATACCAATCAAGCCACTGTTGTCCTTCATGTTTTCAACGTGGCTACGGAACGAAAAATGCACGTCCACGGGATGGCGGTAGACGACGATATAGGTGGGTTCCGCTCCATAGGCGATCCCGTCCATCGGCGTGTGAGTCTTGATACAGCGGCGGCGCTCAAGATTGGACTGGGATGCGGCAATCGCCTTCCGGTCGCGGAACGCGGCATCCAACCATGGGGCGTCCTCTCTGTTACCAGCTTCTGGAACCACGCGGCCATGAATTAGCATCATCACTATGTTCAGCGTCCATGTAGTGCCACACTTGGGCGGCGTATTCACGATGATATCGTTCGGGCGTAAGTTGAACTCATCCCAAATATCCGTGTTGGTTACAGGTCCGAGATAGTCGCGAAGTTTTTCTGTCAGCACGGCTGTCATCTCGGCCTCCTGAGCCACAGTGTTTAAGAGTAGCTAACCATATTCGGCGTAACGCATGATAGCTATTTGTCGAGACCGGTCAGATATCCAATTTCAGATGCGCGAACCATTGGCAGCAATATCCGAGCCGCAGACTTTGGTGGTTGTTGTTGCGAAGGTTCCAGAAGCCGCTGCTCATACAACACACAGCATCGGTCAAAATGGGCTCGGAGCGGTCATCTGACAGTATCAGTAGGTCATAGGGTCGGTTCAGACCGCATCAAGTTCGGTTATGCGGATAAAGCCTTCTATTGTTGTGGGATGACACACGGTATGTTGAGCAACGTCCGTTCGACTACCATAACGACAATTGAATCGAGCATCCCAAGTATCTCGCAACATTCGATCGACCGGAGCCCTGAATAGGCTTTCTTGTTGCCGGCGATCTTGCTTCGGCGTCGGCACAGAGAACACTCTTCGTGATCAATTTGCTTCATCAACTCTTTGCCGGGCATTAGAATGCCAGCAATGGGCTGAACGAGGTTTGGAGTTGCCGAAGTCATGTTTGACCTGAATGGTTCCCACACGTGTAAATCCTGGTTGTCTGCGACTTTTGCTCTTGTTCTTATTGTTTGTCCTGCAACCGCGGGCGAGTTGCACAAAGCTGCGCGCAAGGGGGACTTGGACAAATTAGCCATTTTGATAACTGAAGGATACGATCTTAATGAGTTGGATGCGGTGGTTGGTGGCGCTCTGCACTGGGCCGCTGCGCGAGGGCATCTCAAGGTTACCTCTAAACTTGTAGAAGCAGGCGCGATCGTCGATCTCGAAGCGAATCCTCCGGACAGATTGACGCCGCTGCAATTGGCGAGTTCTGCGGGACATTTCGACGTAGTTAAATTCCTCGTAAGGGCGGGCGCTCACATCGAGGCTGGAACTGACATGGCGGGGACACCGCTACACCTTGCTGCACAGTCCAATCATGCCGATATTGCTCGTTTTCTTTTGGAAAGTGGGGCAAACTCCGAGGCCACGGCTGGAGATATACTCGGAACGTACCCAATTCAGTGGGCAGCGAAAGAAGGTTCCACCGACGTTATGAAAGTCTTTTTGGAAGAAGGCATTCCCGTTGATATGGCGCAGGACGATGGTACCACCTCACTACACCTCGCAGTTTACTACTCTCAGTTCGAAATGGTTGAATTGCTTGTTTCAAAAGGGGCAGATCCGTTTGCGAATTCGGAATACTGGAATACTCCAGTGTTCCTCTCACATACAAATCCCGAAATGACCGCTCTTTTTGAGTCACTCGGAATACCCTTCAACGAATAGTTACCTATTTTCTTCGCGTTGGCTGCATTCGGCCATCCGTTCTTAGCTTTAGAACCGGTGAAATCATGTTCGATGCATTCGTTGCTCAAATTTCAGTTTAAAGCCGCCCCCGGAACGAAGTGGACAATAGAATTGTTATGCCTTTGCGACGAAAACGTGCCCTTGAATACGGCCAGATATCGAGCCAACACCAAAGGATTTCTCAATATCAGCCGCCGCCGCTTCAGTGATTTCATCTAGCAACCCTGCCGCACGTTCTTCCAACTCGTTCCTGAGCGGAGTTCCTTGGCAATAGGCCAACGCAGGAACCATCGAGCTACTAGCACGGCTTCGTTCAGAAATAGTGAATGTATCCACATGGCTAAATCCTGCTTTGCCAAGGTCGCTGACAATAGCAGTAATGTTCCCGTGCCCGTGAGGTGTTCTTGCCAAAAACACAGGCGGATCATCGGGAAAAAACCGTGACACGGTCGCCGTTACGCTTTGAGCAAATTCATTTTGCTCTATCTGATCCCAGACGTTGAAAATAAAGCAACCATCTTCCCTCAAGACGCGTAGAGCTTCCCGATAGCCTGCTATCTTATCAGGGAAAAACATCACACCAAATTGGCAACAAACGACGTCGAATGTCCCCGCGTCAAAAGGTAGTTGCAGTGCGTCAGCCTGCCACCACTCAATTTGATCCGAAGATGGCTGTTGGCTCGCCGCTCTGTCCAACATCGGCTGGTTGAGATCCGTGACAACATAGCGGGTGGATTCATTCAGCAACGGTGCCAAAGCGCGGATGACGACACCGCTACCAGCAGCAGTTTCAAGAACATCTTTCGGGCTCAAATTTGCAACCCTCTTCGCGATGTCGTCAGCATATGGTTCAAAAATCAGTGGAACGAGATATTCGTCGTAAACATCAGGTATCGACCCAGTGAAATTCTTGTCTTTGGATGACATTACGAACGCTCCCCAACTAGGTCTTGAACTAAAAAGATAAATTCATAGCACAGTTTCATTGGTTGGTCACTTCGGGCTCGAAGCGGACGGTGGGGTATTCCCGGCTAAGGGTACACGACCATAGGAAGAACCAAGCCCCAAGGAGTTTCCTCAGCAGGGCGCAATTCCTTGAAACCTGTTTTTTTGTATGCAGCAATCGCCCGGACATTGCTCGGGTGTGGATCAGTGGCGATCATTGGTGCACCCTCCTCAAAAAGTGTTTTGAGCCTT